>NZ_JBFBLV010000075.1:0-1156 GCF_040686835.1 Specibacter sp. NPDC078692 | reverse complement strand
GCCGATGAGGGGTACCGCCGGCAAATCCATACCCAGTTGACTGTGCAGGAATCCCGGCATGCCCTGGCCAGACTCATCTTCCACGGCAGGAGGGGCCAGATACGGCAGTCCTACCGGGAAGGCCAGGAAGACCAGCTCGGCACCCTTGGCCTGGTCCTGAACGCCGTCATCCTATGGAACACCCGCTACCTGGAAGCCGCACTCACCGGGCTCCGCGACCGCGGCCACATCGTTGCAGACGAGGACGTGCAACGGCTCTCGCCGCTGGTCTCGGAACACATCAATATGCTGGGCCGCTACTCTTTCACTGCAGGCGCCACAGGAACGGAACTTCGGCCATTGAGGAACCCCGATGAGGACCTGGAGACCTAAACGAGGCAACATTTCCCTGAACATATCCCCGCCCGCAAGGGAACGTTCTGCGGACAATGAGATGGTGGCCGCTCTAGTCGCCAGCGGAGAAAGAGTCTCGTCATTGACTGGTCCGAATTTCCAGCGTGAAAGACTTGAGCTTCAGGCGACGGTAGAAAGGTAAACCCGATGAGGCCGCATGGACCTGCCGAGATCGATATGGACGAATATGCGAGCTTCCTGCCGCACACAAGAAGAGAATCACTTATTCCTCCGGTTTCGGAGTGGTGGCCTTGGAGAAAGCACCTAGTCCACCTCTTCCGGCTACGCGATGTCAACGCCCCTGTTCGGTTGCTTGTCGTCCATGGTGCGGGAGCCCATGGCGGGGCACTTTGGCCCATAGCATCCCTTCTGGCAGGCCGCCGGATCGACCTGACCGCAGTCGACTTGCCGCTTTACGGCCGCACCGTGACGGATTCCCGCGGAACAGTGACGTACGAAGATTGGGTTGCCCTACTGGTCGATCTCATCGCAGTTGAAGACGATGGTCGTCCCGTCATCCTCCTCGGGGCGAGCATCGGTGGCTTGCTCACGGTGGAGGCGGCTGCCCGTTCACACATGGTTGCCGCCGTGATCGCTACATGCCTTCTCGACCCAACAGAGTCTCATGCTCGTTCGGCGATGACGCGGTTCGGCTCACTTGCCGTGGCCTTAGCCTTGATCCACCGATCCGTTTTGGGGGCTGGCTGAATCCCGTTTTTTGGTGATGTGGCGTTTTTGGGCAGCGGTGGGGCCGGCCTCGCTG
>NZ_JBFBLV010000074.1:0-1218 GCF_040686835.1 Specibacter sp. NPDC078692 | reverse complement strand
TTGTACATGCTTTGAAAGCATGTATGGTGACAGTTCCCAAGAACCACCCCCGTTGTGGTGTATGTACTCAGAAGCTTGTGAAGAATGGTTCGACCAGTGCAGGTAAAACCCGATGGCGGTGTAAATCCTGTGGTGCTTCCAGCACTCAATCTCGCGTTGATGTCAGCAAGAAAGCAGAGTTCGCCGCGTTCCAGTCCTGGATCACTGGCAAGGACCGTCAGGACGCCCATGCCAGCTCATCACGAACGTTCCGGCGCCAGAGTGCATGGTGTTGGAACGTGGCCCCGCAAGCGCCCGTGACCGGGGAAATACACCCGGTGCTCATGCTCGATGGAACGTACTTCAACGGGTGGTGCGTGCTGGTGGCATACACCGGTGATCATGTTGTTGCCTGGCAGTGGTGCGATCGTGAAAAACACGCTTCCTGGTCCGCGCTTCTCCAGCAGCTCCCGGCCCCTGCCATGGTCGTTGTTGATGGCCACAAAGGCCTGGAAAGTGCTTTGCGTCAGCACTGGCCAGACGCGAAAGTACAGCGGTGTTTGTTTCATATCCAGCAGAACATCCGTACCCACCTCACGATGCGTCCGAAACTCGATGCCGGCAAGGAATTACTGGCCCTGGCGAAGACTTTGACGCCGATCCAAACTCTGGATCAAGCCGCTGTCTGGGCTGGTGAGTTCGCCTCGTGGGAAGGACGCTGGGAGAAGTTCTTGAAGGACCGCACCTACGCGAAGAAGAATGGCGAAAGACCCTCTCACGTGAGGGCAAACCAGAACTGGTGGTTCACGCATCTTCGTCTGCGCCAAGCCCGTGGAACACTAGCCACCATGCTGAAGAATGGGCATCTTTTTACCTGGCTGACCCACGCCCCCGAGGGCCATAAACTTCCTCGAACAACGAGCCCGCTCGAGGGTCGGATCAATGCTGGTTTGAAGCACCTCCTCCGAGAGCATCGAGGCCTCAGCGATGATCATGCCAAACGAGCCGTTGACTGGTATCTCTACCACCACACCCAGTCACCAAAAGATCCTTGGACCCTCGTGAAACCCCGCCACTGGCAACCATCAAAGAAAGCCAAGAAAGTCATCGACGAGCCAATCGGTCCTGCCCTTTACGGCACAGCCTTCAGCTACCAAGACGGCAACGGAATTCAACAAGGATGGGGCGGAAGAAGCCACTGACACGCCCGGGCTGTACACACATTTTGGCCGCTAACCC
>NZ_JBFBLV010000073.1:0-1303 GCF_040686835.1 Specibacter sp. NPDC078692 | reverse complement strand
TGTCAAGCCCCGGGTTTGGTGGAGGGTTTATTAGACCCGTTCCATCGTTTTGATGGCGGGCAGGTTTGAGTAGTAATTGGTTTCTGCTTCCACGGGTGGGATGTATCCGATTTCGCCGTGGAGGCGCCGGTGGTTGTACCAATCGATGTATTCAGCGACGGCTATTTCAAGGTCATTGATGCCGGTCCAGGGGCCCTTGTTGCGGACCAGCTCGGCCTTGAAGAGGGAGTTGAGGGCCTCGGCCATGGCGTTGTCGTAACTATCACCCTTGGCCCCTACGGAAGAGACGGCTTCTGACTCGGCAAGGCGCTCGGCGTAGCGGATCGCACGATACTGCACGCCTCTGTCCGAGTGGTGAATAAGTTGTGATACATCTTTTCGATCATGCCGGCGAGTCCATAATCCCATTTCCAACGCGTCCAGCGCTAGGGCTGTGTGCATGGTGGTGGAGAGCTGCCACCCGACCACGCGGCGGGAGAAAACATCCAGCACGAAGGCCGCATAGACCCAGCCAGAAAACGTCTTGATGTACGTTATATCTGCCACCCAGAGACAGTTTGGTGCCGGGGCTGTGAACTGCCGCCGGACCAGATCCGCCGGCCGCTCAGAGAAGGGTCCTGACACTGTCGTACGAGGCCCCTTGGCCCGCCTCACACCGTGCAGCCCGGACCGGCGCATGAGCCTCTCCACCGTGCACCGCGCGACCTTGTGGCCGGCACGGTTCAGGGCGGCATAGACTTTCCTGGCCCCGTAAACACCGTAGTTTTCCTTGTGCACCTGTTTGATTTTTTCTGTCGTCACTGCATCACTGACAGTACGTTTGGAGTCAGGGCGGGCCTTGGCAGCGTAGTAGGTGGAGGGGGCGATCGGCAGCTGCCTGCAGATCGGCTCGACCCCGTATTCATCCTTGTGCTGGTCGATGAAAGTGATCATCGTCGTGAGGGGCGGTCGAGCTCCGCCGCGAAGAAAGCCGACGCTGATTTCAAGATCGCGTTCGCCCTCCGCAGCTCGGTAACCTCTCGCTCCAGCTCGGCCAGCCGGGTCGCGTCATCAGTGGTCGTGCCAGGCCTCACGCCCTGATCGATCTCTTCGATCTTGACCCAGCCACGGATCGTGTCCGCCGGGATACCCAACTGCGCGCCGATACGGGTGCAAGCTCCCCGCCGGTCAGCCGGGTTCTTCTGGGCGTCCATCACCAGGCGGACTGCTCGCTGGCGAAGCTCATCTGGATATTTCTTCGGTGGTGCCATGGTGCTCATCCTTTCAAGGATTCAACACCCTCCATTAAACCCGGGGCGGTTCA
>NZ_JBFBLV010000072.1:0-1340 GCF_040686835.1 Specibacter sp. NPDC078692 | reverse complement strand
TGGGGTTAGCCTGAATTAGTGGACACCCGAATTAGCGGGATTTTTGATCCTGCTGAGAGGATGTCAGTGATGTCAGAGAAGAAAAGTCAACGTCGTAGTTTTACGGATGAGTACAAGAGGGAAGCTGCCGGCTTGGTCATTGACACCGGTCGGCCTGTTGCCAGGGTTGCCAAAGAACTCAGCATTGGCGAGCAAACCTTGGGCCGATGGGTTCGGGCGGAGAAAGACCGCCGTGGTCTCAATGGCGAGTCGACGGGGGCTCTTGAGGAAGCCGAACGGGCTGAACTGGTGCGCCTTCGCAAGGAAGTTTTTGAGCTGCGGGAGGACAACCGCTTTCTGGGAAAAGCCGCGTCCTTCTTCGCGTCGAAGCATCATCGTCAGAACGGTTCGAATTGATGCACGCGGAGAAGGGGAACTTCTCAATCCCGCGCATGGCCAGATTACTGAAGGTCTCCGCCTCCGGCTACTACAACTGGCACCGGCGTCTCGTGGACGGGCCCAGCCCACGGGCGGTGGCCCGGCGGGAACGCGACAAGCGGGTCGCTACGGTCTTTGACGAGTCTCAACAGACCTATGGGGCGCCGCGAGTAGCGGCACAGCTGGCCCGCCAAGGGACGCCCGCGAACCCGAAGACGGTCGCTGACTCCATGCGCCGGCAAGGCATTGAAGGGATCAGTCCAAGGATGTTCCGGCCGGTTACCACGATCCCGGGCACCAATACCCATCACCTGCCGGACCTGGTGAGCCGGCGGTGGGACCGGGGACGGTTGGATGCTGTGTGGATTTCCGATATTACCTATCTGAAGACTCGGGAAGGCTGGCTGTACTTGTGTGCGGTCCGGGACGGCTGCTCTCGGCGTGTGTTGGGCTGGGCGATGGATTCGGTGCAGAACACCGACCTGGTTGAGCGGGCGTTGCGCATGGCCCACACGCTCCGGGGTGAGCTGCCTGCAGACGTCGTATTTCACGCGGACCGCGGCGCGCAGTTCACCTCGACACAGCTATGGGAAGCCTCGAAGGAATTGGGGATTCTGCAGTCTGTCGGGCGCACGGGCGTGTGCTGGGATAATGCGATGCAGGAGTCATTCTGGTCCACCCTGAAGACAGAATTTTATGACCGGAAAGCCTGGCTGACCCGGGCCGAGGCGAAGACCGCCGTCGGGTGGTGGATTGAAGATTTCTACAACCGTCAACGTCTTCACTCGAAGCTGGGGATGGTGCCGCCGGCGGAGTATGAACAGCAGTTACGCACTCAAACAGCGTCGGACGCAATGAAGGAAGAAGCACTCACGCAAGCCGCATGATGCAGAACACGTGTCCACAACTTGCGGGGAACCCCA
>NZ_JBFBLV010000071.1:0-1419 GCF_040686835.1 Specibacter sp. NPDC078692 | reverse complement strand
TGGGTGTTTTCCGCGCGCCTTAACGCCCACACGCCGCTTCCTGCCTAGGATTTTTGACTGTCTAAGGAACAAAAATCAAGGTAGGAAAACGGCGTGCAGAAAACAAGCATATGGTCTGCCATGCTCGGAGTCGAAAAAACTTCGATCATCGGCGTGGATTTCGATGAGTACGACGAGGTTTTACTGGCCAGAGTCAGGCCCCATAAATCCATGCGCAACCGGTGCGGGATCTGTTCCAGACGGTGCCCGCGTTACGACAACGGCGACGGGCCCAGGCGCTGGCGGACCCTGGACCTGGGAACCACCGAAACCTACCTTGTCGCCGAAGCCCCGCGCGTGAAATGCCCGGTGCACAAGGTGACCGTCGCCGCCGTTCCTTGGGCCCGCCACCAGGCAGGCCACACCAGGATCTTTGACCAACAGGTCGCCTGGCTGGCCACCCAATGCTCCAAGAGCGCTGTCACCGCGTTGATGCGCATCGCCTGGCGCACCGTGGGAGCAATCATCAACCGTTTCTGGAACGACACCGCCGCCACGTTTGACCCGTTCGCGAACCTGACACGGATCGGCATTGACGAGATCTCCTACAAGCGCGGACACAAGTATTTGACCGTCGTCGTGGACCATGACTCCGGCCGGCTGGTTTGGGCATCCCCGGGCAGGGACAAGGCCACCCTACGAAAATTCTTTGACGCCCTCGGGGAAGAACGATCCGCCCAGATCACGCATGTATCCGCCGATGCCGCCACCTGGATCGCCTCCGTCGTGACCGAAAAATGCCCCACCGCCGTCCGCGTCGCCGACCCCTTCCATGTAGTCATGTGGGCCACCGACGCACTGGATGAGGAACGCCGTACAGCCTGGAACCGGGCACGGAAACAAGCCAAGGAAAACGAGCCATCCCGAGGCCGGGGCCGCCCGCCCAAGGACGCACCCGCCCGGCCCGACAGCGAGAACGCAACGAAACTGAAGAACTCCCGCTACGCGCTCTGGAAGAACCCCGAGGACCTCACCGACAAGCAGCAGGTGAAGCTGGACTGGATCGTGCTGACAGACCCAAGGCTGGGTCGGGCCTACTACCTCAAGGAAGGCCTGCGCACCGTCTTCAAACTGCCACTGAAAGAAGCCGCCGAAGCACTGGATAGATGGGTGTCATGGGCCAGACGCTGCAGGATTCCCTCGTTCGTGAAACTGCAGAAAAGCATCGTCAAACACCGTCAATCCATCCTGGCATCGATCGAGCACGGCCTCTCCAACGGACGCATCGAATCCATGAACACCAAGATCCGACTCATCACCCGGATAGCCTTCGGCTTCAAATCCCCGCAAGCATTGATCAGCCTGGCCATGCTCAGCCTCGGCGGCCACAAACCGGTACTCCCCGGACGAAAATGACCCACGGATATGTCAGGAGAGCCG
>NZ_JBFBLV010000070.1:0-1457 GCF_040686835.1 Specibacter sp. NPDC078692 | reverse complement strand
CCTCCCCACATTAACAAGCCCTTCCTTCCAGAACCACCGGGCAAGCACCAACAACAATAATGGCCACCCCTTCCAGGGTGGCCACACTTGTTTAAGACAGCAGTCCCCCGGGCTGGGTGTCAGGGGTTAGGGGCCAGAATGTGTGTATGGGATTGCTGTCTTGTCCGGTGTTTATGTGTGTTCTGAGGTTTGTGATGATTGGTTCTCCTCCTGCCGTTGCGGCCGTCCCCAGGGTCGTAGGGCTGGTGCGGGGAGTCCTTTAGTCGTCTGTGGGCCTGATGTCGGATTGGGGCTTTGCAAGGGGCCTGCTGTGTGGGGGTTGCGCCTCGGGTGAGGTTCGGTGGAATTTGCGGCACAAATCGATGAAGGCTAGATCATTGGCCGGGGGGCTCAGGTGGCCATTGGGGTACGGCGGAGTTCTGAGTCTTCCAGGCGGCTCGGGTTCCGGCGGGGACGGGTCGGGAGAAGCAACTGACAGGGACGGGCTGTGGGCACGCTTTGGCTGCTCATCTTCGGGTTGCTTTTGGTGCCTGGAGGGCTGCCGGCCAGGCCCGTCCTGTGTGAATCGGGTTAGCACGGCCAAGCGCTGGCTAAGCTGAGCTACCCACTGGCATCGCTCTACCACGGGATGGTTTCTGTACTCGCCGCAGGGAGTATGTCGGCCATGGGTTGGTAGGTGCCTGTCATGGGTGGGGCAGTGTCGCTCTCAATGGTGTTCTGTTTGTTAGATCTCAGAGATGTGGATCTAAGGATCTGGTTGAATTGTCCACCTGACTGTTGCTACGAAGCTGATGCCTAGATTGTGTGCCTCATTGAGTCGAGGGGGCCGGTCCTGGTGAGCAATTGGGTATATCTGGTTGCTCCTGGGCCCAGGGCTCCGGTTCCAGGTGCTGTGTTCATCATCTGTTGACAGGGGCCGCAGAATGGTCCGGCAGTGTGTCCGGTCAACTGGTGTGCTGTGGGTTGCATGGTCATGTACGCGGCTGAAGGATTCTGCTGAAGTAGCCACAAGTTGTTGCTGAAGTATCAGATTTTCCTCGCCGTGACACAACATCAAGGCCGGCCCCGTGCGCTAGGCAGTGAGAGGTTGCGGATTTGTTGGCGCGCGTTGGGGATGGTTGCATCCGGCGGTGGTGGCCCATGGGGTAGCTGGCCGGCCTTGAATCTCCGGGTACCTCGCGACATCTGGAGCCGGCGTGTAGGGGTTTGCTGTGTGCTCGCTCGGTGATGGAAGTGTGGTGAAGCAGGTCCCCCACCGCTCCAAACAGGGTGGTTGTAGCTTGCGAGTACGGTCGTTCTCACCCACATTTTGGCAGGTGATAGGGCTCACGCTGTTTGGAGTTGGTGTTGAGGAGGAAAGGTGTGTATTGTTTTTCGAGTTGCCCCGGTTGATGGGGGAACGAAAATCCCGAGTTTATGTGGCCGGTTTTGCCGGTCTATTTCTCATGTTTTGATGG
>NZ_JBFBLV010000069.1:0-1474 GCF_040686835.1 Specibacter sp. NPDC078692 | reverse complement strand
GGAACCTCTAGCGGGACAACCTTCGCCAGAATTGTTTCGAACCGACTAGTGGACCCGAGTGCTACTCGTTGTCACAGCAAATCTTTCAAGATCCCGCATCGCTAATTTCGCGCCGATCGGCACAGGTCTCGAATGGATTCGATAGTCTCGTACTCTTGTGGCTGCGGCGCCTGAGACTGGTGTGGTCCGATACCAGGTTGTGGTCGCGCGATTCGCTCCCTGCGCGAGGGCTTCGACGTCAGTCGGGGGTGTAGGGGCTGATCTCTAGCTGGTCAGCTCCGTGATCGTGCAATGCCTTGACGACACGCTGTGTGGCGATGAAAGCAGAGTTCTGATATGGCTGGCCGTAGAGGTTCTGAATGTCAGACCCCGGGGACGGATCGGTCGCGAAGCCGGTGTATCCCTCGACGGGCGAGCCGGCGTGGTCTCGAACCTCGACGTCGAAGGTTCGGTAACCGGTGACCTCAGCGGCGCGAAGTGCCTCGATGAAACGAGTGGAGGCAATCTTCAACGCTATACCACCGGTCCACAGCATGTCACCGTACTTCTTGCCTCCGTTGTAGGGAGCAAGCCATACCGGGAAGGGAAGTTCTTCAGGACGCCAGTCCTCAATGAACGGGTAGACACTGGTGACACCGTCGGGCATGTACCAGGGTTCTCCGGTGATCTTCGGCTTACTTTGTCCGTAGACATCGAGCCACACATCGTTGCGTCTTGATCTGGCCTCTATGCGAACCCACTCGGACATACGCTCACCTTTCAGCAACTGTAGAACCCTGCGTAAACGGACTTAATCGCCGCATTGAACTGAAGCACGGTTACCTTCGTCGCGTTCGGGTTCTGGTCAATCCATCTCTTCCAGTCACGGTTGTACGCGGCGGAAAGATCGGAGTGGTTGTTAGCCACCCCAGCAGTCGAAACCCACCACAGACCGAAACTTGGGTCGTGGATCAGAATGCCCTTAGGGCCGAAGTACTCGTTGTAGATCTGGGGCATGGTGTGGTGCATCTGGCACCGCGACCCGGGGTCGTAACCGGTTCGCTGGATCAGGTTGTACCGAAAATTCGCCGACGTATACGGCCTGTATTCTGCCGCCGCCACCAGGGCAGTGACTTGACCCTGGGTCGCGGCAACGGTGGTGACGCCTACCGTTGTTTCCGACGTGAGCGATGAAGCGGACGCTGCCTGGCCTGACATCCCGAAAACTACTGCCATCAGGATGGCAGCACTCGACGCACAAAACTTACGGATCTTCATGGGGTCCCCCTGCCCTATGTGTCGTAACGATCGCTATCAACAATCACCGACGACATAAATTTAGCCGTTGCCCTAGGCGTTACACAAGAGCTCGCTTTCTGGAAAATAGCCTCGGCCTTTCATGAGGGTGGTCGATCGCCCACATCACATCCTCGCACGAAGCACCCGCAAGGGGTCCGTCCGGATAGGCATTTCGGAGTGTCCCGCAAGCCGGTCC
>NZ_JBFBLV010000068.1:0-1531 GCF_040686835.1 Specibacter sp. NPDC078692 | reverse complement strand
GTTGGTTGGGCAGGAGGAGTTAATTGTTCATGGATATTCCGCAGCGGCCATCACGGCAGTCCCATTTCTTGCCATCGGAGCGGTGGGCTTTGTTGCTCGAGTTCGATAAGTGTTTGGATTGGGGTTCGAAAGCAGCTTTTTACAGGAAGGTTCAAGTGACGAGGATGGCCGTGAAGAAGTGGTCCCAAGATCGGGATGCGGGGCTTTTGACGACTCCGGCTGAGGGTGCTGCGGTGCGCGGACCAGACTCAAGGTTGTCGGGTCAGGATTGGCGTGACTACATGAAGCTCGAGCGTGAGAATGCTGCATTGAAGCTGAAGTTGGAGCAGTCCGCGGCGACGGTGGACATCTTAAAAAAAGCATCGGCGCTGTTGGATTCCCTAGCCAAGAGCGCCTCGAACCTGCCGGGCCCGGAACCGACGGTCAAAGCGGTGGAACCGCAGGAGGAATCAGAAGGCTGGCCAACCTGGCTCAGGCCCAAGAGCGACGAAGAGTCCTGACCCCGTTCGTCGCGCAGCTGCAGGCCCTGGGCGGCCACTCAGCGGTGAAAGCCTTGGCCCTGCTGGGGCTGTCCTCAGCGACCTATTACCGTGAGCAGGCTGCCCCGGCACCGGTCAAGGCCGTGATCCCGCAGAAGGAGCGGGTACAGCCAGCGACACTGAACCCAGAAGAGATCGCGATGATCACCGGCTGGCTGAGCGCACCGGAGAACATGCTGCTCTCCGTGGCCAAGGTCTACTACAAGTACCTGGACCAAGGGCTCCATGTTGCTTCCAAGCGCTCCTGGCACCGGGTCGCGGCGGCAGCTCAACTCAGTGGCGACCGCCGCCGGCAGGCGACCCACCCACCCAAGAAGATCCCCCAGTTGATGGCTTCCTGTCCCAATCAGGTTTGGTGCTGGGACATCTCAAAACTCAAGGGAACACGGCTGCGTCAGTACTTCGATCTCTACCTGATCATGGACATCTACTCCCGCTACATCGTGGGCTGGAGAGTGGAGCACACGGAGGTTTCAGCCACTGCCGCGGAGATGCTCACCCAGGCCGTGAACGAGGCACCCCACGCCCCGAAATACCTCCACAGTGACAACGGTGCCTCGATGAAAAGTAAGATCATGGCCGCCACCTTGGCCGGGCACGGCATCGCTCGTTCTCTCTCACGCCCGAAGGTCAGTAACGACAACCCATTCTCAGAAAGCTTGTTCAAAACCTTCAAATACGAGACCACCTATCCCCAGGGATTCCCGAGCCTAGATTCCGCCCGGGAGTACGTCGCCACGTTCGTGGTCCGCTACAACAACGAACATCAGCACGAAGGCATCGCCGGCCACACCCCGGCCACCGTTCACCACGGCCACGTCGATGAAGTCAACGCACGTCGGCAAGCCGCCCTAGACGCCAGCTACGCAGCAAACCCTGTCCGCTACGCCCGCCAACCACTAACACCCCAAATCGACGACTACGTCGCCATCAACGACCCCAAACACCACACCCAAACCACCAACCTCTCTCAAGCAGGTTGACAAATACCG
>NZ_JBFBLV010000067.1:0-1672 GCF_040686835.1 Specibacter sp. NPDC078692 | reverse complement strand
AGCCTTGATCCACCGATAAAGTTCGGGGGCTGCTCGGCGTTTTAAACACGAAATGCCCGTCTTCTAGGGGAAAATATGGCTTACCACAGTCAAATTTTCATACCTAAAAGAGGACACCTCGCAGATGCTAGTTTCCCATACCCGCACGGCCGTGTCAGTTTCCTTTGACGAGGAGAACCTTGTGTCGCCCACCGGGCTGGTGCCGGTGATGCGTTTGGCCGACGACGCGGGCTTGCACTCGTTGGCTGACGAGTGGTTGTCCGTGCCCACGGACAAAGGAGCGAATGCGGGTTTGAAGGTTGCTGCACTGGTGGCGGGCATGGTTGCTGGGGCCGATTCCATTGATGACATGGCTGTGTTGCGCCACGGTGGGATGAAGAAAGCTTTCAAGGGTTGTTATGCCCCGTCAACGCTGGGCTCGTTCCTGCGTTCCTTCACCTTCGGGCATGTGAAGCAGCTCGATGCTGTTGCGTCCCGGTTCCTGGTCAACCTGGCCCGGAAGGCGCCCTTGTTTGGAACCAGTACCGGGGAAGACTTCGTGTTCGTGGATGTTGATGACACGATCATCGAAGTTCACGGCTATGCCAAGCAGGGCTCCGGTTATGGCTACTCCAAAGTCCGCGGCCTGAACGCCGTCCTTGCCACCGCCTCCCGGGAAGACACGGCCCCTGTCATCATTGCCCAGCGCCTGCGCAAAGGAGCCGCGAACTCCGCCCGTGGCGCGAACAAGTTCGTCACCGAGGCTCTGGGCACGCTCAAACGCACTGGCGTCACCGGCCCGGTGGTGTGTCGTTTTGATTCGGCCTACTACGGGTATCCCACCGTCAGCGCGGCCCTGGCTGGTGGGGCCGATGTCACGGTCACGGTACCGATGAACCAGGCCGTCAAACGCACCATCACCCAGATTCCGGAGGATGCGTGGACGCCAATCAAATACACCAACGCCATCTACGACGAAGAGGTCCAAGCTTGGGTGTCAGTAGCTGAAGTAGCGGAGATCCCATTCACCGCTTTCTCTTCCAAGAAGAAAACCGAGCAGGTCCCCGGGCGTCTGGTCGTGCGCCGCATCCCCGAGCTGAATCCCAAAGCGACCCCGGGGCAGCCGACGCTCTTTGACACGTACCGCTTCCATGCCTTCTTCACCACCATTGATGCGGCAACATTGGACGCTGTTGCTGCTGACAAGGTTCACCGCAAGCACGCCCGGATCGAGCAGGTCAACGCGGATCTGAAGGACTCCGCCCTGGCCCACCTGCCCTCGGGCCAGTTCGCCGCGAACTCGGCGTGGTTGGTTGCCGCCGTCATGGCCTACAACCTCACACGCACCGCAGGTGTCCTCGCCGCCGGTCAGTTCACCAAGGCCCGCACGGGCACGATCCGCCGCAAAATCATCAATGTCCCGTCCCGGATCGCCTCCAGCGCCCGCCGCCAACAGTTCCACCTGCCCCAAGACTGGCCCTGGCAAAGCGAGTGGGAGAACCTCTTCGCCGCCACCCACACACCGCAACAAGCCGCATAAGAACCCGTCCACCCAGCCGAATCCGGTGCAACCGAAGGAACCAAGCGTGGAACATCCCCGGCAGCGAGGCCGGCCCCACCGCTGCCCAAAAACGCCACATCACCAAAAAACGGGATTCAGCCAGCCCCCAAAACGGATCGGTGGATCAAGGCT
>NZ_JBFBLV010000066.1:0-2183 GCF_040686835.1 Specibacter sp. NPDC078692 | reverse complement strand
ATTGACGCTGCCGGCCCCGCGTTGATTCTGGAACTGGAAAGCCTGCTCCGCGTTGAGGAGGGATCAAGGCTGACTGCGTGGGAGCGGCTGCGAACCGGACCGGCGAGGGTATCGGTGCCGGAGTTGTTGCGGCAGTTGGAGCGGCTGGTTCTCTTGCGGGCATTGGGTGCCGGGTCCATCGATGTGGAGATGGTCCCCGAGGGCCGGATGAATGCCCTGGCCCGCTACGGGTTGGCGGGCAAGGCCTCATCGCTTCGAGGACTATCGGGACAGCGCCGGGGTGCGACACTGCTTTGTGCCGTGCGCGCATTGACGTCGGAGGTTGCCGATGATTTGTGTGATGCTCTGGATGCCATTGTTACCGAACGCGTTCTGCGCAAGGCAACCAGGGAATCCAGTGCGGCTCGGTTGAAGTCCCTGCCCCGTTTGTCCAAGGCCTCACTGCAATTGGCGAAGGCCGCGAAAACGCTGGTCGAGGTGTTGGACAACACGGAGTATTCCGGCGCAGAGGCCGCCTCGGTGCTGGCCGATCAGGTTTCCTTGTCCGAGCTACGCGCCGCGCTGGAGGTGGTGAACGAAGTGGTGAATCCCGACGGTGCCGAGGCTGACACCGCGGCCGAGATGCTGCGCCGGTTCGCCACCGTGCGCTCGTTCCTGCCGGCGTTGGCCACCGCGGCACCCTTCGGGGCCACCGTGGGCGGGACGCCAACGTTGGCGGCACTGACAGCGCTTCCGGAGGTTCTGGACGGCCGCAAGAAAGACCCTGCCGAGGTTGATCTGTCCGTACTCTCTCCAACTTGGCATCGCCTTGTCACGGCTTCGGAGGAAATCGACCGCAAGGCCTACACGGTGGCAGTGACGGTGGCCGTCCACAAGGCGCTGCGGCGCCGGGACATCTTCGTGGTGGGCGGGCGGCGCTGGGGAGACCCTCGGGCGCGGTTGCTGACCGATCCGGCGTGGCAGGCCACCAAAAAAGAGACCTTGAGGGCACTCCAGCTGCCGGAAGAGCCAACGGAGCATCTGGCTGGTGTGCGCCACCGCCTTGATGCCCGATATCGTGCGGTGGCTGAGCAGTTGGCCGACAATCCAACGGTACGGATTGATGATGCCGGCAAAGTCCACCTCTCACCCCTGGAGGCCAAAACGGTCCCGGAGTCCCTGACGCAGTTGCGGGGGCTGGTCTCCGGGATGCTGCCGCGGGTGGACCTGCCCGATGTGCTGCTGGAAGTGCATTCCTGGACGGGGTTCCTCTCGGAATTCAGCCACGTCTCGGAGGCCTCCGCGAGGATGGGCCAGCTCAGCGTCTCGGTCGCAGCCCTCCTGGTGGCCGAGGCCTGCAACGTCGGACTCACACCGGTGGTAAGGGATGGCCACCCCGCCCTGACACGTGGACGCCTGAGCCACGTCGACCAAAACTATGTGCGTGCCGATACGCTGCGCGCGGCCAACGCCCGCCTGATCAAGGCCCAGTCCGGTCTCGGACTCGCGCAACGCTGGGGCACAGGCCTGCTGGCGTCCGTCGACGGGATGCGGTTCGTGGTGCCGGTGGCCACCGTCAATGCCGGGGCGAATCCGCGCTACTTCGGCCAGGGCCGCGGCCTGACCTGGCTGAACTATCTCAACGACCAGGTCTCCGGCCTGGGCGCCGTCGTGGTTCCGGGAACGGTCCGCGATTCCCTGCACATTCTCGATGGGCTGCTCGATCTTGACGGCGGCCAACGCCCCGAGATGGTCGCCACTGACACGGCCTCCTACTCGGACCAGGTCTTCGGGCTTTTCACGCTGCTCGGATATCGGTTCTCACCCCGACTGGCCGGGTTGCCGGACCAACGGTTCTGGCGCATCGACGCCACGGCGGATTATGGGAAGCTGAACGCGGTGGCCGGCCGCAACCGCATCAACCTGGATCTCATCACGTCGAACTGGCCGGACATGCTCCGCCTTGCCGGGTCCCTGACTGCCGGGACCGTGCGTGCCTCGGAAGTCCTGCGGGTCACCCAGGGAGGCGGGGCACCGACGCTGCTCGGGAAGGCGTTGGCGGAGTACGGGAGGATTGCCAAGACCGAGCATCTGTTGGACTTCATCGATGCCGATGAGGGGTACCGCCGGCAAATCCATACCCAGTTGACTGTGCAGGAATCCCGGCATGCCCTGGCCAGACTCATCTTCCACGGCAGGAGGGG
>NZ_JBFBLV010000065.1:0-2303 GCF_040686835.1 Specibacter sp. NPDC078692 | reverse complement strand
AAGTGAGACAAGCGCAATTAATCTGCTTCATCATGGATGAGACAACCCTCTAGATTCCGGGGGTTTCGTGCTTCAACTTAAATGAGACAGGACAGCCCTATCACCAGTCATCTTGCCGATTCGTGGATGATCCCCTTCGAACGCTTTCTCTCGATCCGACGTCCCGCAGCTTACAAAGGACACCATGATTTTGCGGGTCAGTGGTGGTGTGCCACGAACCAGTGACATGTCGGATTCGGATCTTGGCGCGAACGTGACCAGCTGATGCGATTCGACTTTGTTCTAGACGTAACAGATGTGGCCTCGCAACCCTTTAGGATTACTCCTCCGGCAGCACTCCCCCAGACAACCCGTGTACCTGACTGCTTTGCCGTGCAGGCTGATGGCACCGGCATTGTTATCGATCGCGCACGCTGAGCCACTGCCGCGAGATACACCTATTGGTCGTCCCTGTCGCGTATCGGTACTAGTTGGCCGGTCG
The DNA here is from genome assembly GCF_040686835.1 of Specibacter sp. NPDC078692. NCBI lineage: Bacteria > Bacillati > Actinomycetota > Actinomycetes > Micrococcales > Micrococcaceae > Specibacter > Specibacter sp. NPDC078692. The sequence goes on along the minus strand of NZ_JBFBLV010000065.1, from coordinate 1,822 downwards.
TATAGCGTGGTTACATTGACCCATGCCTTCCCGACCTTCGACCGCAGTGTGGCCAGCCGTTCACAACGAACGCGATGCCCTCATTAGAGAACTTGAGTCGCTCACCCCAGAGCAATGGGCCCAGCCCTCGCTCTGCCCCGGCTGGGACATTCACGACGTCGTAGCTCATCTCGTGGATTCCGCGAAGACAACCCGCCTCAGCTTTCTCCGTCGGCTGATCGCCGCGAAGTTCGATTTCGACAAAGACAACGCAAACGGCATCACCAGGGAGCGTGCCGCGACCCCGGAATCGACCCTGACTGAGTTCCGCCGTGTACGCGAAGCGACCAAGACGCCGCCTGCTGCTCTAGCAACTCGACTCGTCGAAGCAATCGTGCATGGTGAGGACATTCGGCGTCCCCTGGGGCTTTTGCGCTCCTACCCGAGTGAGTCGATCGACGCGGCCTTGCGATATCAACTCAAAACCGGCGGTTCTATGGGCGGCGGCAAGGAACGCGCAGCTGGATTTCGTCTGCAGGCGTCCGATTCAGGGTTTGAGCACGGTTCTGGCTCAGAGGTCAAAGGAACCTCGTTGGCACTTCTCATGGCTATCTCGGGTCGCCCCGCCCATAAGGAAGATTTCTCAGGTGAAGGTGCCGCCACATTTGTACGAAAGCTAGAACAAGCGTCTCAATGAGCATCCTCGTCCCCTACTTCCTTCCATCAGGAGCCCGAGCCTGACAGATACCTCCAATTTGCCCGCCTCCATGTTGCCCGTTGGCGGTGGCATCCACACGATGCCCATCCGGTTGGCCTTGCGAAAGACCCTCGGCAAAGGACTCGGAGTTGCGGTAGACGTGCACCTGTCCGTGCGCACCGCCTGAGCAGCTTCTTGCACCCGGTAGAGGTTTCCCTTCCGTGACGACGGCCGCCGGCCAGCCTGCGGGGTTTCCGTGCTTCAACGTGGATGAGACAGGACATTTGGCATCTATAGCCGCGCGTTCGGCGCCACTGAATCCCGTCGTCTAAGGCTGCCTCCAGACACTAGACTGGTCCGCGTCGACCAAACGAGTCGGCACAGTATTGGGGGAATTATCGTGGGTAGATTCTGCAGGACAATCACGACGGCGGCGCTCGGACTTGCGCTGATGGGCGGACTGGGCGGATGCACTCCCGACCCGCAGTTGCCGTTGCCCACGGCAAGCCAATCTCCGGAATCAGTCCTTGACGCCAGCTGTCCCATACTGCCTGCAGACTCGATCAAAGCGGTAAGAATTCCGCAAGGCAGCCCCACGGAATCAATCGACAACGTCTTGAAGTCCTACAGCTCATGGGTGAATGCGGGAACAGATGTACTCAGGGACTGGGCCGACACAGCGGGTACCGTACCGGACGCATGTTTGGACGGGTTGGCCGAGCAGGGCCGGATTGCCTACTCACAAACAATCTTCACAACGCACAGCGACGTTGCATGGCAGAACTACTACGCTGGGCAGCAGGAGCTCACTGCCCAGTCCCTGCGCCATGCCGTAGATACCAGCACCGAAGGTCAAGGGAATAAGGGACGCTTTGAACTACTCAAGGAAATCTCCTCCAGTGCCACAGAGAACGGAACGTTCCTGAAGTTTGATGCTATCTACCGCCCGGCCCCAGGCGCGCCAGCAGATCCATCAGACTGGGCGGGGCTGGCCAAGCCAACCCGCTGGTACGTAGAGCTAGTGCCCTTCGATGGCTTCTTCATCATTAACGGCCCAGTACTCCTGAAGGTGTCTTCAGGGGCAATCTAGGGGCTTTGGGCGGATGTATTGGTAGACGGTTTCGCGGCTGATGCCGTATTCGCGGG
>NZ_JBFBLV010000064.1:0-2350 GCF_040686835.1 Specibacter sp. NPDC078692 | reverse complement strand
CTGGTGGGTTGAGTCACAAAGGAAGGCCCTTTGTTTTGGTTTCAACCGGGACAAATCCTGTTTGGGTTTGTTGGTTGGGAACCACATAGTGAACGCGAGCATACTCATGTCATATAAGAGTGTGTGTGGTGTAAGTTATCGGCTTATTAGTACCGGTCAGCTTCACGAGTCTTTAGTCCTCGCTTCCACATCCGGCCTATCAACCCAGTGGTCTGCTGGGAGCCTCTCACACTTACGTGTATGGAAATCTCATCTTGAAGCGGGCTTCCCGCTTAGATGCTTTCAGCGGTTATCCCATCCGAACGTAGCTAATCAGCGATGCACTTGGCAGTACAACTGACACACCAGAGGTTCGTCCGTCCCGGTCCTCTCGTACTAAGGACAGACCTTCTCAAATTTCCTGCGCGCGCAGCGGATAGGGACCGAACTGTCTCACGACGTTCTAAACCCAGCTCGCGTACCGCTTTAATGGGCGAACAGCCCAACCCTTGGGACCTACTCCAGCCCCAGGATGCGACGAGCCGACATCGAGGTGCCAAACCATGCCGTCGATATGGACTCTTGGGCAAGATCAGCCTGTTATCCCCGAGGTACCTTTTATCCGTTGAGCGACGGCCATTCCACAATGTGCCGCCGGATCACTAGTCCCGACTTTCGTCCCTGCTCGAGGTGTCCCTCTCACAGTCAAGCTCCCTTGTGCACTTACACTCGAAACCTGATTGCCAACCAGGCTGAGGGAACCTTTGGGCGCCTCCGTTACTTTTTAGGAGGCAACCGCCCCAGTTAAACTACCCATCAGGCACTGTCCCTGACCCGGATTACGGGCCGAAGTTAGATGTCCAAAGTGACCAGAGTGGTATTTCAACGATGACTCCACCACAACTAGCGTTGTAGCTTCACAGTCTCCCACCTATCCTACACAAGCCACTCCGAACACCAATACCAAACTATAGTAAAGGTCTCGGGGTCTTTCCGTCCTGCTGCGCGTAACGAGCATCTTTACTCGTACTGCAATTTCGCCGAGTTTATGGTTGAGACAGCGGGGAAGTCGTTACTCCATTCGTGCAGGTCGGAACTTACCCGACAAGGAATTTCGCTACCTTAGGATGGTTATAGTTACCACCGCCGTTTACTGGGGCTTAAATTCTCAGCTTCGCTAACAAGTTAGCTAACCGGTCCTCTTAACCTTCCAGCACCGGGCAGGAGTCAGTCCGTATACATCGTCTTGCGACTTCGCACGGACCTGTGTTTTTAGTAAACAGTCGCTTCCCCCTGGTCTCTGCGGCCCACACCCGCTCACGGAACGCTAGGTTCCTTCACGAGGCAGGCCCCCCTTCTCCCGAAGTTACGGGGGCATTTTGCCGAGTTCCTTAACCATAATTCTCTCGATCGCCTTAGTATTCTCTACCTGATCACCTGTGTCGGTTTGGGGTACGGGCAGTTAGAACCTCACGTCGATGCTTTTCTAGGCAGCATAGGATCACCGAATTCCCCCAAACGGGGGTCCCATCAGATCTCAGAATCGTCATCAAAGACAACACAACGGATTTGCCTATCGTGTTTCCTACATCCTTAGACCGGGACTACCATCGCCCGGCTCGGCTACCTTCCTGCGTCACACCTGTTAATACGTTTACCTCCCCAAGTCAGGTCCCACGCTCCCCACACACCCTGGTCCCGAAGGACACTCAATGGTGGAAAGGGATGGTTAGTATCATTGGTTCAATATTGGCGGTTCTTCACCGGTACGGGAATATCAACCCGTTGTCCATCGACTACGCCTGTCGGCCTCGCCTTAGGTCCCGACTTACCCAGGGCAGATTAGCTTGACCCTGGAACCCTTGATCATTCGGCGGACGGGTTTCTCACCCGTCTTTCGCTACTCATGCCTGCATTCTCACTCGTGTAGGCTCCACCGCTAGTTCACACTGCGACTTCAATGCCTACACGACGCTCCCCTACCACTCCAAACCCCTGAACAAGAACAAGTCTTGTTAGGGCAATGTTTGAAATCCACAACTTCGGCGGTGTACTTGAGCCCCGCTACATTGTCGGCGCGGAATCACTTGACCAGTGAGCTATTACGCACTCTTTTAAGGATGGCTGCTTCTAAGCCAACCTCCTGGTTGTCTAAGCAATCCCACATCCTTTCCCACTTAGCACACGCTTAGGGGCCTTAGTTGGTGGTCTGGGCTGTTTCCCTCTCGACTATGAAGCTTATCCCCCACAGTCTCACTGCTACGCTCTGACTTACCGGCATTCGGAGTTTGGCTGACGTCAGTAACCTTGTAGGGCCCATTAGCCATCCAGTAGCTCTACCTCCAGTAAGAAACACGCAACGCTGCACCTA
>NZ_JBFBLV010000063.1:2021-3287 GCF_040686835.1 Specibacter sp. NPDC078692 | reverse complement strand
GGCATTCGGAGTTTGGCTGACGTCAGTAACCTTGTAGGGCCCATTAGCCATCCAGTAGCTCTACCTCCAGTAAGAAACACGCAACGCTGCACCTAAATGCATTTCGGGGAGAACCAGCTATCACGAAGTTTGATTGGCCTTTCACCCCTACCCACAGCTCATCCCCTCCATTTTCAACTGAAGTGGGTTCGGTCCTCCACGCGCTCTTACACGCGCTTCAACCTGGCCATGGGTAGATCACTTCGCTTCGGGTCTAGATCACGCCACTAAACTCGCCCTATTCAGACTCGCTTTCGCTACGGCTTCCCCACACGGGTTAACCTCGCGACGTAACACTAACTCGCAGGCTCATTCTTCAAAAGGCACGCCATCACCACAACAACAACCCACAAGGGGCTCGGTGGCTCTGACGGATTGTAAGCACACGGTTTCAGGTACTATTTCACTCCCCTCCCGGGGTACTTTTCACCTTTCCCTCACGGTACTTGTCCGCTATCGGTCATTAGGTAGTATTTAGGCTTATCAGGTGGTCCTGACAGATTCACACGGGATTTCTCGGGCCCCGTGCTACTTGGGATACTCACCAGGGAGTGCACTGCATTTCAGTTACGGGACTCTCACCCTCTACGGTCGGCCATTCAAAACCGTTCACCTATACATGCACCATTCCCCTTCCTAGTCCGGCAGAACTAGATCGGTAAGTCCCACAACCCCGCACCATGCAACGCCCGCCGGCTATCACACATGACACGGTTTAGCCTGATCCGCGTTCGCTCGCCACTACTAACGGAATCACTATTGTTTTCTCTTCCTGTGGGTACTGAGATGTTTCACTTCCCCACGTTCCCTCCACACATCCTATATATTCAGATGCGGGTCACCACCTGGTCTTGCAACCGGTGGCGGGGTTCCCCCATTCGGACACCCTCGGATCAAAGTTTGGTTATCAACTCCCCGAGGCTTATCGCAGATTCCTACGTCCTTCTTCGGCTCCTAATGCCAAGGCATCCACCGTGTGCCCTTAAAAACTTGACCACACACAAGCGGGTCAAACACAACACAACACCCCAAAAGGGCCCTGCATCATGATTTTTATCTATCTTGATTATCGAGAGAACCATGAAAACATCAACCACACCCCAAAGGATGCAGCATCAGATCCAGGTTCATTCATTTTCTCAAAGAAATTGCTTTCTTATAAAAGATGCTCGCGTTCACTATGTAGTTCTCAAACAACAACCCCACCACACACCAACACCCCCCACC
>NZ_JBFBLV010000063.1:0-1926 GCF_040686835.1 Specibacter sp. NPDC078692 | reverse complement strand
CTAACAACCCGTACGATTCGTTCCCCGCACCCCAAAGGGTGCTGTACTTGAACCAGGAAGCCAGTCGCCGATCAAAAGACTATTTTATTGATATTCCACCCTTGAGCAACCCACCGAGAAACAAACGTTCTCGCAGCAGGTCTTTACTCCTCACACCACCAACACAACCCATGCGGGTCATCTCGTGGCGTTTGGTGCTCCTTAGAAAGGAGGTGATCCAGCCGCACCTTCCGGTACGGCTACCTTGTTACGACTTAGTCCCAATCGCCAGTCCCACCTTCGACAGCTCCCTCCCCACAAGGGGGTTAGGCCACCGGCTTCGGGTGTTACCAACTTTCGTGACTTGACGGGCGGTGTGTACAAGGCCCGGGAACGTATTCACCGCAGCGTTGCTGATCTGCGATTACTAGCGACTCCGACTTCATGGGGTCGAGTTGCAGACCCCAATCCGAACTGAGACCGGCTTTTTGGGATTAGCTCCACCTCACAGTATCGCAACCCATTGTACCGGCCATTGTAGCATGCGTGAAGCCCAAGACATAAGGGGCATGATGATTTGACGTCGTCCTCACCTTCCTCCGAGTTGACCCCGGCAGTCTCCTATGAGTCCCCACCATAACGTGCTGGCAACATAGAACGAGGGTTGCGCTCGTTGCGGGACTTAACCCAACATCTCACGACACGAGCTGACGACAACCATGCACCACCTGTAAACCGACCGCAAGCGGGGCACCTGTTTCCAGGTATTTCCAGTTCATGTCAAGCCTTGGTAAGGTTCTTCGCGTTGCATCGAATTAATCCGCATGCTCCGCCGCTTGTGCGGGCCCCCGTCAATTCCTTTGAGTTTTAGCCTTGCGGCCGTACTCCCCAGGCGGGGCACTTAATGCGTTAGCTACGGCGCGGAAAACGTGGAATGTCCCCCACACCTAGTGCCCAACGTTTACGGCATGGACTACCAGGGTATCTAATCCTGTTCGCTCCCCATGCTTTCGCTCCTCAGCGTCAGTTAATGCCCAGAGACCTGCCTTCGCCATCGGTGTTCCTCCTGATATCTGCGCATTTCACCGCTACACCAGGAATTCCAGTCTCCCCTACATCACTCTAGTCTGCCCGTACCCACCGCAGATCCGGAGTTGAGCCCCGGACTTTCACGGCAGACGCGACAAACCGCCTACGAGCTCTTTACGCCCAATAATTCCGGATAACGCTTGCGCCCTACGTATTACCGCGGCTGCTGGCACGTAGTTAGCCGGCGCTTCTTCTGCAAGTACCCTCAACCAACAAAAATGCTGGCCTTGTTCCCTACTGAAAGAGGTTTACAACCCGAAGGCCGTCATCCCTCACGCGGCGTCGCTGCATCAGGCTTTCGCCCATTGTGCAATATTCCCCACTGCTGCCTCCCGTAGGAGTCTGGGCCGTGTCTCAGTCCCAGTGTGGCCGGTCACCCTCTCAGGCCGGCTACCCGTCGTCGCCTTGGTGAGCCATTACCTCACCAACAAGCTGATAGGCCGCGAGTCCATCCAAAACCAATAAATCTTTCAACAAAACCCCATGCGAGGTAAAGTCAATATCCAGTATTAGACCCCGTTTCCAAGGCTTATCCCAGAGTTAAGGGCAGGTTACTCACGTGTTACTCACCCGTTCGCCACTAATCCCCCGCAAGCGGGTTCATCGTTCGACTTGCATGTGTTAAGCACGCCGCCAGCGTTCATCCTGAGCCAGGATCAAACTCTCCGTTAATAACTAAATAAACAGACACACACACTCACACCGGAAAAAGATGACGAATGCATGCACTAAATTCGAAACCAGCTAAACGATCATGCATCACCACAGGGGCGGCAACACACAACCAAATAACCAATTCAATATAAATAAATTGGTATCAATAAAACTTGGCACACTATTGAGTTCTCAAACAACAAC
>NZ_JBFBLV010000062.1:0-4148 GCF_040686835.1 Specibacter sp. NPDC078692 | reverse complement strand
ATTTGACTGTGGTAAGCCATATTTTCCCCTAGAAGACGGGCATTTCGTGTTTAAAACGCCGAGCAGCCCCCGAACTTTATCGGTGGATCAAGGCTTAGTTCCGCTACTCAGAATGATCTGCGGTCCACTCGCCAAGATCCCGCTCAGAATCTCTTGGATCGCCAATCTCAGAAAAATGGGTCGCGACCCCGGCCTGGGGTGGCTTTGCGCGAATGACGCGCGCGGGGGTGGTGCGTGGGTCCCTCTTGGATTCCTCGCCAGCTATATGCAACATCCGCACTCCGAAGCACGCACGAAACGCGTACCCGTGCACCTGATGCACCCTGAGGCCGACGAATGGACCCCGGTGTCACTCAGCGAGAGCACTCTACAAACGTTGCCCGGCCCAACCACCAGCCGATTACTGTACAACTGCGGCCACTTCCCCCTCGAAGAGCCTGGATTGCAAGACCTCCTGAACAGTATCGAAGAAGTGGCTACGGCAGCCACAAATGGCTCGCTGAGTTGACCCCGGTGTAAAACAGCGTGCGAGCCGACAAAAGCGTTCCGTAAGCCGGTCCGGCTCCGGGACGTGGAACCACCCAGCTCAACAGTCGCAGCGAGATCGATGCTGCTGTCCGCAAGGGGAACGGTCTGCGGGACGGCCGGCGGCCCTAACAAATTTGTCGATTGCGGATTGGTGTCTACCAGTCACACGCCATATTGCCGATCTAACTGACTCAGCCACGGCGCGCCCGTATGCCCATTGCTGGACTGGGTTTCTCCGTTGCTGACCCAACTAGACCAACCAGAGCGAGGTCAATTAGTTTAAGCAACGAACAGGCCCCATGAATGCGGACGGCCATTTTCGAACGGTGGTAGTTTCTTCGGATGAGACTCCTCAGCAATCCCAAGGTGGCTATCGTCATGCTCATTATTTGTTGCTCGGCCTACGCCCTGGCCGTGGCAGGGGGCGTGAGAGGCGGAATCGTTGCCATCACCTCGAACGCACCCTACAGGGGTTCGAGTATGATCGGCCCGGTTCTTGTTGCGGCAGCAGGCGGTGTGATGCTTATTCTGTGTGCCGTAGCTGCCAATCTACTGCTCAGGAAACGTAGGTCACACTGGATCCTCATCACGATCTCCGCACTCATAATTCCGGCGCCAGCCTCTGTGGGTGCTAGGTACCTCTGGGAAATCAACGCGTGGGGGCCGTTCCCATACTTTCTCGCACTTGCTTTGCTTCTAGCCGCACTTTCAATGACAACCTTCCTGGCCAATGGGCGCGTTACTTCGACGGCACGCTAGTTGTAATATTTTGCTGCCTGAAGGGGGAACCGGTCTACGGGACAGATCTAGGCTGCTGGTCGCCATCCGAAGTGAAGACAGCAGCATAAGCCTGTCGCTCGGCCAATTGCCGTGGCTATACTTTCGACAACCGGCACGGGGTCCGCAGTTGGGCGCCACCAGCAAACAGGAGGGGGTCCGCCTTGGCTGAACGCATTCGAGCAAGAGTATCGGTGGCATTACCTCAACGGGGAGTTCTTGCCGTTGCCGTTTGGTTCTATCTGACCATGTCGGTTCGACTGAATCAGCCGAACGCCTGGGCCATTTTCGCTCTGCTGGTGGTAGCTAGCGCATTCCTGGCTTTGGCGGTTGGTCAGTATTCCCTCAAAGGGCTGCGCAAGCCAAAATGGGTTCTTCTGGCGAGCCTTGCGGCTTTAGTTTTGGCGGTCGGCTTGGGCACGCTCGGATAAACGAAGCATCTTCGCTTCTCATAGGCGAACTGTCTCCGCACAGGATCTTGTCTGATTTCGAAATCAACCCAAGCCGCTCCGCTATCTACCCGCCGCTTGCATTGATGAGCCAGATCGACAGTACCCCCTGTCCGCGGGGTGCGGCCAGGGGTACAAAGGTGGCGCCCATTTCACAGCCCGGAGTGACGGCTCAGATAGGCCCGCAAGCGGAACCCTGACTGGGACAAATTCAGGAACGACTACGATCGCTTGGGTATCGTTCCGAACGCCCGGAGTGCCGCTCCTCCAGCCACAAGGTGATACTGAAGCTCTCGAATAGTTTTGAGTGTTTCTTCATCAGAAAATCCAGTGACAATAGACCAGTCATGGCCTGCCCCGACTATGTCGCTCATGAAGTCAATCTCGGTCGCAAGTAGCGCCCTCGTCCAGTCAATATGTCGGAGAGGCTGGCAGCCCTCTATGGCTGCCCCAATCCGTTCAGCCTCGTCGAATAGGTCGGCAACGGAAGTAAACCCCATTGCAATTGAAAGTTCCTCGGTGCAGTAGGCAGGCCCGCCCCATTGGAGGAGGCCCTGACGGAGCACGGACCGCTCAACTGCTGTCAGGTCGTATTCCACGCGTTCTTTAGGATTCAGTTTAAATGGGTCCACGTCATCAGGATGGGTCTGGCGCCACAGGTCATTACTCAGTACGTTGTACTGCACGCCGAAGTCTCTCACCGCTCGAAGTCGCTCCAGAACCTGAAGAGAGATGCTCGAATTGCGCGACACCTGGCGTAGGCACTGTGGATATTGTTCCAGGATCTGTAACCACATTGATGTATCTGCTCGTGCCCTGAGCAGGAAGCGTGAACGTTCAGGGGACGAAACCGCTTCACACCACTGCGCATATTGAGCTGCCGATTCAATCACACCTCATAAGAACATGCCATCAGGAGAAGCGCAACGAAACCAAGCCAAATCGTGTCCGCACTCGTGCATCGCCGCGGTCCCGTAGGCGGAACGGTCTGCGGGACGGCCGGCGGCCCTAACAAATTTGTCGATTGCGGATTGGTGTCTACCAGTCACACGCCATATTGCCGATCTAACTGACTCAGCCACGGCGCGCCCGTATGCCCATTGCTGGACTGGGTTTCTCCGTTGCTGACCCAACTAGACCAACCAGAGCGAGGTCAATTAGTTTAAGCAACGAACAGGCCCCATGAATGCGGACGGCCATTTTCGAACGGTGGTAGTTTCTTCGGATGAGACTCCTCAGCAATCCCAAGGTGGCTATCGTCATGCTCATTATTTGTTGCTCGGCCTACGCCCTGGCCGTGGCAGGGGGCGTGAGAGGCGGAATCGTTGCCATCACCTCGAACGCACCCTACAGGGGTTCGAGTATGATCGGCCCGGTTCTTGTTGCGGCAGCAGGCGGTGTGATGCTTATTCTGTGTGCCGTAGCTGCCAATCTACTGCTCAGGAAACGTAGGTCACACTGGATCCTCATCACGATCTCCGCACTCATAATTCCGGCGCCAGCCTCTGTGGGTGCTAGGTACCTCTGGGAAATCAACGCGTGGGGGCCGTTCCCATACTTTCTCGCACTTGCTTTGCTTCTAGCCGCACTTTCAATGACAACCTTCCTGGCCAATGGGCGCGTTACTTCGACGGCACGCTAGTTGTAATATTTTGCTGCCTGAAGGGGGAACCGGTCTACGGGACAGATCTAGGCTGCTGGTCGCCATCCGAAGTGAAGACAGCAGCATAAGCCTGTCGCTCGGCCAATTGCCGTGGCTATACTTTCGACAACCGGCACGGGGTCCGCAGTTGGGCGCCACCAGCAAACAGGAGGGGGTCCGCCTTGGCTGAACGCATTCGAGCAAGAGTATCGGTGGCATTACCTCAACGGGGAGTTCTTGCCGTTGCCGTTTGGTTCTATCTGACCATGTCGGTTCGACTGAATCAGCCGAACGCCTGGGCCATTTTCGCTCTGCTGGTGGTAGCTAGCGCATTCCTGGCTTTGGCGGTTGGTCAGTATTCCCTCAAAGGGCTGCGCAAGCCAAAATGGGTTCTTCTGGCGAGCCTTGCGGCTTTAGTTTTGGCGGTCGGCTTGGGCACGCTCGGATAAACGAAGCATCTTCGCTTCTCATAGGCGAACTGTCTCCGCACAGGATCTTGTCTGATTTCGAAATCAACCCAAGCCGCTCCGCTATCTACCCGCCGCTTGCATTGATGAGCCAGATCGACAGTACCCCCTGTCCGCGGGGTGCGGCCAGGGGTACAAAGGTGGCGCCCATTTCACAGCCCGGAGTGACGGCTCAGATAGGCCCGCAAGCGGAACCTCTAGCGGGACAACCTTCGCCAGAATTGTTTCGAACCGACTAGTGGACCCGAGTGCTACTCGTTGTCACAGCAAATCTTTCAAGATCCC
>NZ_JBFBLV010000061.1:0-5072 GCF_040686835.1 Specibacter sp. NPDC078692 | reverse complement strand
GCCGGCGCCTTCCTCCAGCTGTTTCCCGGAGGCGGCCCGCACAAAGAAATAGCGCAGGTGCGTGATGCGCTTTCGCGAGTCTCAGGTCTTGCACAAAAAGGTGCTTTTTGTGTCACCGCTGCGGGCCAGTTCAACCGAGCCGGGACTACTACAGCTCGGAAGCCGGAACTCCTACACCCAAAATGATGGGCTCGGCGTTCTTTTTGACGGCGGCTGCGGGAGCAGGGATCTCCGCTTTAGCGCTGCTATGCGGTGTGGAACCCTGAGCTGCAGGGACCGCATCGACGGTCTCTACCGTCATGTCAGCTCCACCCTGAGCGCTACGGGCGCTACGGTTGCGCCGGCCACGACGTGCGCGCGATCGGTTTCCACCTGAATCGGCACCGTCATGGGCTGATTCCTGGCTGGGGGCAGCGAGCTGATCCAACGCCTGAGTCAGACCAGCCAAGGCTGCTGCCTGATCAGCATTGTTGGGCTGCGCAAAGCCACTGCTTTCGCTGCGGTGTCCACGCGGCAGTTCAATGGCTTCCCCACCAAGGGTGAGAGTGGCAGAGTCGGCAGAGTCGTGCTGCTGGGCAGACTCCCCTGCTGCTGTTCCTGCTGTTCTACCTTCAGCGTGCTGCTCAGGAGCGTGCTCGTGGTGCGTAGCGGCAGCTGCCGCTGCAATGTTCGCCAGAGCGGTGCGGGCTTCGTGAGCCTTTTGTGCCTTAGCTGCGTCGCTCAACTCTTCAACCACCGGGGTGGTTACTTCTTCTTGCTCTTGCCCGTCCTGATGTCCACGGTTGCGGTTACGCTTACGTTCACTGCGAGTTGACCGGTTAGCCGTGCGCTCGGGTTCGCGCTGTTCCTGCTTGGGCGCGTGGATCTGAGCTGCTTCGAGGGCCGGGGAATGCGTGCGGCGGTGCTCCACGGGGATCTCGTGCGTGACCATGCCACGACCGGCACAGGTGCCACACTGCTCGCCGAAGACTTCCAGCAAGCCGGTACCCATGCGCTTGCGCGTCATCTGCACCAGACCCAGCGAGGTGACCTCGGCAACTTGGTGCTTGGTCCGGTCGCGGCCCAGGCACTCAACCAGACGGCGTAGCACTAGATCGCGGTTGGATTCCAAAACCATGTCGATGAAGTCAATGACGATGATCCCGCCAATGTCGCGCAAACGCAGCTGACGAACCACTTCCTCGGCGGCTTCAAGGTTGTTCTTGGTGACAGTTTCTTCCAGGTTTCCGCCGGAGCCGGTGAACTTGCCGGTATTGACGTCCACCACGGTCATGGCTTCGGTGCGGTCAATGACCAGCGAGCCGCCAGAGGGCAAGAAGACCTTGCGCTCAAGTGCCTTGTTGATTTGCTCGTCAATGCGATGTGCGGCGAAAATATCCTCGGACTTGGTCCACTTCTCGAGGCGATCCAGCAGATCAGGGGCCACATATGTCACATACGCTTCGATGGTGTCCCACGCGTCTTCACCGGAGACGATGAGCTTGCTGAAGTCTTCATTGAAGACGTCGCGAACCACCTTGATAGTCAGATCAGGTTCGCCGTACAGCATTTCTGGAGCCAGCGTCTTCGTAGAAGCAGCGCGGCTATTGATGCCTTCCCACTGCGCACGCAGACGGTTGATGTCATTGGTGAGCTCTTCCTCACTAGCACCTTCGGCTGCGGTACGAACAATGACGCCAGCGTTCTCCGGCAGGTGATCCTTCAGGACACGCTTGAGGCGGTTACGTTCGACGTCGGGCAGCTTACGTGAGATGCCTGTCATGGAGCCACCGGGCACAAACACAAGGTAGCGGCCGGGCAGGGAAATCTGGCTGGTCAGGCGGGCACCCTTGTGGCCCACCGGGTCTTTGGAGACCTGCACCAGGACGGAGTCGCCGGACTTGAGCGCATTTTCGATGCGGCGCGGCTGGCCGTTGAGGTTAGCGGCATCCCAGTCAACTTCACCGGCGTACAGAACGGCGTTGCGGCCGCGCCCAATGTCGACGAAGGCCGCTTCCATGCTCGGCAGCACGTTCTGGACCTTGCCCACGTAGACGTTGCCGATCAAGGAGTCCTGCTGGGTTTTTGACACGAAGTGCTCGGCCAAGATGCCGTCTTCGAGGACACCGATCTGGATCCGGTCATCGGCTTGGCGGACCACCATGACGCGGTCAACAGATTCGCGGCGAGCCAAGAACTCGGCCTCGGTGATGACCGTGCGGCGGCGGCCGGAGTCGCGGGAATCGCGGCGGCGCTGCTTCTTCGCTTCCAAACGCGTGGAGCCGCGCAAGCTCGTGACGCGGTTGCTGACGCCAGCTGCGGACTCGGTGGGCACGCGGGGGGCACGGACCCGGGTCACCGTGTTGGGCGGGTCTTCATCGCTACCGCCGGTCAGTTCCAGATCCTGGTCACCACGGCGGCGACGGCGACGACGGCGGGAGGTCACGCCGTCGTCCGAGCCATCATGGTCATTTTCAGAAGTCTCGATGTCCTCGGTGCTTTCACCAGCGTCAGCATCACTCGCACGCGGGCGGCGGTTGCGATTCCGGTTGCGGCCGCGCTGCTCGGTGTCTGTGCCGGAGCGCTGGTTGTCACCGTTGTCGCCGTCCGAGCCATCCTGGACAGTGGCTGCGGGCACAGCCAAGCTGAGATCCGGTGCCAAGAACAGTGCCGAGATGCCGGCATCTGGTGCCAAGAACAAGGACTCCGTTACATGCGCGGGGTGATCCTGAACTGCAGCCGTGGCAGGTGCAGTAGTGGCGGAGACGGTCGTGTCAGCGGAGGTGCTCGTGTTGGGCTCAGTCGCAGCAGGCTCAGCCGACGCTGCTTCTTCGGCCGGAGTTTGCGCTGCAACAGGATCAGTTGCGGGACCGGCAGCTTTCGTGGCAGTTCGACGGCGGCCACGGGTGACCCGGGGAGCCGCAGCAACACTCTCGGCGCCGGCAGTCTCCGCGGCTGCAGTCTCGGACGGAGTGGAATCTACCGCAGCTGAGGTGTTCGTGGTGTCAGTGGCCTGAGTACTATGCTCCGGTGCGGATTCCTGAGCAGCTGCAGCTGTCGCGGCCGAAGAGGCTGCGGCCGGGGCACCAGCCTTGGCGGCGGCGCGGCGAGCAGGCGCCCTCCGTGTGGAACGGCTGGCTGCCGGGGCTGCATCGGCGGCGGCGCTAGTAGAGGACTCCTCCGCAGCGGTTGCGGTGGCCTGAACGTCGGCGGCAACAATTCCGGTGGCGGCAACCTCAGCCGCAATAGCTTCGGTGGCGGCAACCTTGGTGACAGGTGCCTTGGCTGCTCGGCTGCGCCGAGCCGGGGCCTTCTTGACCGGAGTTGTTTCAGTCTGCGAAACCTCAGCCTGAAGGGCTTCGGTCTGCCCAGCAGCTGCCGGCTCCTCGCCTGCCAAGCTCAGCTCGCCCTGCCCGGCAACCTCAGCCGAAACAGGAGCAGTGACAGGGGCACTGGCGCGGCGGCGGGTGGTCTTCTTGACGGGAGCCGTGACAGGAGCCGTGGCGTCCGTGGCAGCCGCCTCGGCGATGGCATCGAGCAGCGACGGGTCGGCCGTACTGGTCTCGGCAGCCTTGGTTTCGGTGGCTTTGGCTGCGGCACTGTTCGTGTCAGCGTTCGTGTCAGCGTTCGTGTCAGCGGCGGAAACTGCGACAGCCGGGGCTGCATCAGCGGCGGTCTCGGTCTTCTTGGCCCGGCTGCGTCGCACGGGGGCTTTCTTGACAGGGGCGGCCTCGGCCACTTCAGCCGGCGCAACCGCAGCAGCTTCCGCAACAGGTGCCTTGGCAGGTGCTTTAGCAGCGGCTGTTGCAGCAGCGTTGGCACCGGGGCTGGTCACTGCTGAGGTGGCGCGGCGCGATCGCGTGGCACGAGCCTTAACCGGAGCTACCTGCGCAACATCTGTGTTGTCGAGTGTGGGTTGTTCATTTTCCATTGTGGGCATTACCTTCGCGCCGAATCGGCACCCCCACATCGGGTGCCAAGTTCGGCCGATGTGCCAACACCCTCGGGCGTTGACGGAAGTCGTCTAATTACTTTTCAGGCGGCACCAACTTGATGGGTGCGCAAGCTCTGAAAAGCCAATGGTTTGCGAGAAACGTGGCTGGTGGATGGCTGCACACGAGGCAGCTTCTTCTCCAGCAGCCCGTGGGCGTGCCATTGGACCGAAAGGCGCATGTGGATCACCAACCAGCCGAACCCATTGTCTCATACGAGCCTGTCCATCCCACGATTCCGCGCAGGGCGCGCCTAGATTCACGCGCTACAATCAGGACACAATCACGCCGCTCGCGAGGAATAGGACTCCATGCCCAGCACCAACGTTTCCACCAGTGATCCCGCAGATCTGGACAAACCAGCCATGGCCCGGGCCAAACCGTTTGGCTGGTTGCTGGTCATCACCGGAGTCATTGCGTGGATCGCGTCCTTCACTTTGGTGATGGAACGGCTGCACTTGTATGTGGACCCCAATGCGTCAGCCAGCTGTGATTTCAATTCCTGGATCTCCTGCAGCGATGTCATGAAGACACCTGAAGCCGCACTTCTGGGCTTCCCCAATCCGTTCATTGGAATCTGCGCCTTTGCCGTCGTGATCACCATTGGCGTGGTCCTGCTGGCCGGCGCACGCATGAACCGCTGGTTCTGGATCTGCGTGCAGATCGGCATCACTGCCGGCATGGCCTTGGTGTGCTGGTTCTGGTTTACAGCCTTGTACACGCTGGCCGTACTGTGCCCCTACTGCATGATCGTGTGGTCCATGATGATCCCGATCTTTGTGTTCACTACGCTGCGCAATGTGAACCACGGCGTGATCCCCGCCCCGGCGGCACTGACCAAAGTCCTCAACGAATGGGCTTGGGTGATCGTCGGCCTGCTCTACATTGCAGTGCTGGCCTCCATCTTCTTCCGCTTCATGTACGCCATCATCGGCTAAAACACACACCTACGCTTAAAGCATCTGCGCTTAAAGTTCGACGGCGGGTGGTCACCTTTGTAAAAAAGGCGGCGCCAATGAACGCGTTGACCTCGCCAAAGACATCGGCAAAACGCGGGGCGCCGGCGACGTCGTCGGGGGTGATGCCGTGAATGGTGATGTT
>NZ_JBFBLV010000060.1:0-5654 GCF_040686835.1 Specibacter sp. NPDC078692 | reverse complement strand
TCCGATGACACCGTCAGGCCCAGCACCGACGGTTTCCTTGGGCTTGGCTGAACTGCTGGCTTTGGGTGCGCCCGTGGACGGAGTAGCGGTGGGGGTGCTGTAGAACCTCTACAGCAACACCAACCGCCCTTCTAGCGTTAACCCGTAGCTCCATGGGCTTGAGCGCTTTTCCTTAGGGACCGTGTCTTGTTGGGTTCACACAAATTCCCCTCAAGGACATAAAGTCATATCCTCGAGATATGGCAGCTAAAAATTCGGCGGGCACACGCCCATCCGCCCAGGAGTCCGCACAGGAGCAGGGCAGTGCACCTACCCCGCCCGTCAAGGCCAGCCCCGTCCAGGGCAGCCCCGTCCAGGCGAGAACTGCTGACTCCTCCGGGACGCTGGAACGGTTGCGGGCCAACGTTGGCACCTTGTCCAACATGATGCGACGAGAACTTGAAAATACGCTGCCGTGGTACCAGCGACTCAGCGCCGATGAACGCTCGTCGCTTGGCCTGGTGGCTCAAAACGGCATCACCGCCTTCGTCTCTTGGTATGAACACCCCTCATCACCGAGTTGGGTCCTATCGGATGTTTTCGGCACGGCGCCCACCGAACTGACCCGCTCCATCAGCCTCCAGCGAGCTTTGCAGCTGATCCGCACCGTGGTTCAGGTGGTGGAAGACAAGGTTCCTGAACTGGCCGCACCCGAAGAGCAGGTTGCCCTGCGCGAAGCTGTACTGCGCTACTCCCGGGAGGTGGCTTTTGCTGCCGCCGATGTCTACGCTCGAGCAGCAGAAAACCGTGGCGCGTGGGATACCCGGCTAGAAGCTCTTGCGGTTGACGGGATCCTGCGAGGGGAGAACACCGACGCCCTGCAGTCACGCATCTCCGCGCTGGGCTGGACCTCGCACGGCCGCTTCACCATCATGGTGGGGCCGGCCCCCTCTGAGACCAACGCGATGTTCCTAGCCACCTTGCGGCGGGCCGCAGGACGCTTCGCCGAGGATGTCATGGTGGGCATCCAAGGCGATAAATTGATCTTGGTCCTGGGCAACGTGAAGGACCCGGAATCAGCCTATGTGCGCCTGAGCGATCTTTTTGCCCCGGGGCCGGTGGTGTACGGTCCACTGGCAACAACCTTGGCCGACGCCACAGCGTGCGCCAAGGCGGCCTTTGCCGGCATTTCCGTGGCCAAGGGCTGGCCCTCCGCCCCGCGGCCGGTATCAGCAGATGATCTGCTGCCAGAACGTGTCATCGGCGGCGACGAATCGGCCCGCCGGGCCCTCATGAGCAATATTTACCGTCCCCTCGTGGCGGCCTCCAATGGGCTCGTGGAAACACTCAGTAGCTATCTGCAAGGCGGTCACTCTCTGGAAGCGGCTGCTCGTGAACTTTTTGTGCATTCCAACACCGTCCGGTACCGGCTTCGCCGAGTCTGCGATGTGACGGGCTGGGATCCGCTCATTCCCCGCGAAGCGTTTGTGCTGCAAACGGCGCTGATCGTGGGGAGGCTGGCAACACCGACAAAAGCCCCCACACAAGCCGCCGTCAAGGCCGCCACCGCGAAGCAGCCAGCCACGAAATCTGGCACCCCTCGGGCCACGAACGATCCTGCCGACCCTGCCGATCCAAAGGTTCCACTAACTTAGCTGCCCCAGCGTCCTGTCCACATCCCACCAAGAGGCGCAACGAAAACCCCATGTCCACGGTGAGCATTGTAGACTTCCTACAAATTGTGCCGAAGAGCTTGGTGTAGGAAAACACCCTGTAAATACTGTTAAGTTTGGAAAGCTGGTTAATGTGCTTGCAATAGTCTGCCCGGGTCAGGGCTCCCAATCCCCAGGATTCCTTTCGCCATGGCTGGAACGCCCCGGTGTCCATGAGCAACTCGCTTCTTTGAGTGAGGCTGCGGGCATTGATTTGCTGGCCCATGGAACCACCTCTGATGCCGAAACCATCAAGGACACCGCCGTCGCCCAGCCCCTCATCGTGGCTGCCGGGCTCATCACAGCTCAGGCCCTGTTGGGCGATGACGCCACCGCGGCCCTGGTCCCCGGAAAAATTCTGGTAGCTGGCCACTCCGTGGGCGAGATTACCGCTGCTGCTCTCACAGGCACGCTCTCCAACGCAGATGCCATGGCTTTTGTGCGCGAACGCGCCAACCGCATGGCAGACGCCGCAGCCGCCACCCCCACCGGCATGGCCGCAGTGGTTGGCGGAGACCCCGATGAGGTCATCGCCGCGATTGAATCCGCTGGGCTGACAGCCGCCAATATGAACTCCAAGGGCCAGACCGTGGCCGCCGGCACGCTGGAGCAGATCGCCGCCTTGGTGGCTGCTCCGCCTTCCAAGGCCCGTGTCATTCCGCTGCAGGTTGCCGGTGCGTTCCACACGCACCACATGGCCCCGGCCGTCTCGGCGCTCCAGGCTCTTGCCCCGTCGCTGACCACGCACACACCGAAGGTGGCCCTGCTCTCCAATTACGACGGCGGCGCCGTTCCTTCCGGGGAAGCGGCACTTGCCTCGTTGATCGCCCAGGTATCGCGCCCCGTTCGCTGGGATCTGTGCATGGAAACCATGTCCGCCATGGGCGTCACCGGGCTGATTGAACTGGCTCCGGCCGGTACTTTGACCGGGCTGGCCAAGCGCGGCATCCCCGGCATCACCACCGTGGCCGTCAAAACGCCAGACGATCTCCAAGCTGCCCGGGAACTGCTGGCAGCACACCTTTCACCGGAAGCAGGAACACTGTGAGCACCCCAACGCTGAAGCAGAACGCCACCCGTCCCGGGGCACAGATCATGGGCATTGGTGCGTACCGCCCCTCCGTGATCGTCACCAACGAGGACGTGTGCCAGTGGATCGATTCCTCCGATGAGTGGATCCAGCAGCGCACCGGCATCATCACCCGCCACCGCGCCCCCAAGGATGTCTCAGTGGTGGACATGGCTGTTTCCGCCGGCGCCGAGGCCATCGAGAAGGCCGGGATTGAGCCGTCCCAGATTGGTGCCGTGCTGGTCTCGACGGTGACGCACCCGTACGCAACGCCGTCGGCCGCTGCCTTGATCGCCGACAAGCTCGGAGCATCCCCGGCACCTGCCTACGACATCTCCGCCGCCTGCGCAGGCTACTGCTACGGCATCGCCCAGGCCGACGCCTTGGTCCGCTCCGGCGCTGCTGACTATGTCTTGGTCATTGGGGTAGAAAAGCTCTCCGACGTGATCGACAACCACGAGCGCACCATCTCCTTCCTGCTCGGCGACGGCGCCGGCGCCGTGGTCATTGGCCCCTCGGACGAGCCCGGCATCAGCCCCTCGGTCTGGGGCTCGGACGGCAGCAAGTGGGACACCATCGGCATGACCCACTCGCAGCTGGACATTCGTGACTTCAGTGAGCAGGCCATGAAGGGCGACGGCGTCGCCCTCGCCGCTGCGGATGAGGCCCACTCCACCCTGTGGCCCACACTGCGCCAGGACGGCCAGACAGTGTTCCGTTGGGCAGTGTGGGAGATGGCCAAGATGGCCAAGAAGGCCCTCGTGGACGCCGGCATCACCGCCGATGATCTGGGCGCCTTTGTCCCCCACCAGGCGAACATGCGCATCATCGACGAACTGGCCAAGCAACTGAAACTGCCCGAGCACGTCATCATCGGCCGCGACATTGCCGACGCCGGCAACACCTCGGCCGCATCGATTCCTTTGGCAACACACCGTCTGCTGGCAGAGAACCCGGAGCTCTCCGGTAAACTTTCGCTGCAGATCGGTTTTGGTGCCGGACTGGTGTTTGGCGCCCAAGTGGTGCGCCTACCCTAAGAACACGTCCCCCTCATGTGAGGGGTGATCAATATGCCTGAAGGTCAAGTCCTTGATCACAGCAAAAACAAGAAAAGGAGCCATCAATGGCTAGCAACGAAGAAATCCTGGCCGGTTTGGCCGAAATCGTCAACGAAGAGACTGGCTTGGCCCCCGAGGCTGTAGAGCTGGACAAGTCCTTCACGGATGACTTGGACATCGACTCCATCTCCATGATGACCATTGTTGTCAACGCTGAAGAGAAGTTCGATGTGAAGATCCCGGACGAGGAAGTCAAGAACCTCAAGACCGTTGGCGACGCTGTCAGCTTCATCGCAGGCGCACAGGTTTAAATAAGCCCGCACCGCTTCCCTGCAGACCCGTCCGCGCAAGCGGCACTGGTCCTTGTGGTTGGCCGGATCCTGATAGACGGCCCGGCCAACCACAACACCTTTCACTTCCCTCCCCTGAAACTTTTGTAGAGAGTTGAACCATGGCCCGCAAAGTAGTCATCACCGGCTTGGGTGCCACCACACCCATTGGCGGCGACGTCCCGACCATGTGGAAGAACGCCCTCAAGGGTGTCTCCGGCGCCCACACCCTGACCGACGATTGGGTGGAAAAGTACAATCTTCCCGTTCACTTCGCCGCCAAGGCCTCAACTCCTGCCACTGAAGTACTGAGCCGTGTCGAGGCCAAGCGCATGGACCCCTCAACGCAGTTCGCTGTTGTGGCTGCCCGTGAAGCATGGAAGGACTCCGGCATTGAAGAGGTCGATCACGACCGCCTCGCCGTGGCCTTCGCCACCGGCATCGGGGGTGTCTGGACCCTTCTGGACGCCTGGGATACCCTGCGCGAAAAGGGACCCCGCCGGGTTCTGCCCATGACCGTTCCCATGCTCATGCCCAACGGCCCCGCCGCGGCCGTCAGCCTGGACCTGGGTGCCCGCGCCGGAGCACACACCCCCGTTTCCGCCTGCGCATCGGGCACCGAGGCACTGCACATTGCGCTTGAGCTGATCCGTTCAGGCAAGGCCGATGTTGTCATGGCTGGTGGCGCTGAAGCCGCCATCCACCCCATGCCCTTGGCCTCCTTCGCGGCCATGCAGGCATTGTCCAAGCGCAATGACTCCCCCGAGACGGCTTCACGGCCGTACGACATCAGCCGCGACGGCTTCGTCATGGGTGAAGGTGCTGGCGCTCTGGTACTGGAAGCCGAAGAGCACGCCATTGCCCGCGGCGCCCGTATCTACGGCGAACTGGCTGGCACCGCGGTGACCGCCGACGCTTACCACATCACTGCTCCGGACCCCCAGGGTCTTGGTGCAACACGTGCGTTGAAGGCCGCCTTGTATGACGCCCGGGCCCTGCCCGAGGACGTTGTGCACGTCAACGCCCACGCAACCTCCACCCCGGTGGGCGACAAGCCGGAGTACACGGCGCTTAAAGCGGCCCTGGGTGATCATGTGGACAACGTGTGCGTTTCTGCCACGAAGTCACAGATGGGTCACCTCCTGGGTGCCTCCGGTGCTGTCGAGTCCGTACTGACGGTTCTGGCCGTCTACCACCGCGTTGCACCAGTGACCATCAACCTGGAAAACCAGGATCCGGAAATCCCCTTGGACGTTGTCACCGGCACCCCGCGTGAGCTGCCCGAGGGCGAGATCATGGCACTGAACAACTCCTTCGGTTTCGGTGGGCACAACGCAGTTGTGGCTATCCGTAGCACCGGCCCCAAGGTGCAAATGGCCTAGGCCGCTCCGTCTCAAACTATTAAACAACGACGCCGGCGCTCACCTTTTCATCCTCGGTGGGCAGCATGCCGACCTCGTTGACCGTGGATTCCTTGCTGCGCGAAACACGGCTCAGCGAGGCGAAC
>NZ_JBFBLV010000059.1:0-7311 GCF_040686835.1 Specibacter sp. NPDC078692 | reverse complement strand
GGATCGGCACCACCATCGCAAAAGGGATGGCGCTTGCGGGAAAAGACGGCATTAGACGGCCGTCTTTTCCCGCAAGCGCCGTCCGATGTGGAGCTGCCCCACCATTATGTGGAGGTGCCCACATGATGAGGCGGGCCACAGCTCATCACCCCGGGTCCACTAAATGGATAGCCATCCTTTTTTCAAAGGTCAGCCGCGGACTTGCCCCTCGCCCTGAACGATCCACTTCGTGGTTGTCAGTTCGGTCAGGCCCATAGGTCCACGGGCATGGAGTTTTTGGGTAGAGATGCCAACTTCGGCGCCCAGCCCCAGCTCTCCCCCGTCGGTGAACCGTGTACTGGCGTTGACAATCACAGCTGCAGAATCAATCTCGGCAATAAACTTTTCTGCATTGCCAAGATCGTTGGTCAGTATTGCTTCAGTGTGTCCGGTGCTCCACGTGCGGATGTGTTTGATGGCTTCATCAAGAGAGTCGACCATTTTGACCGCCAAATCAAGGTCCATGTATTCGGTGGCCCAGTCCTCGTCGGTGGCAAGGTCCGCGGTGATACCAGCGGGCAACACCGCCTGGATGCGTTCGTCAACGTGCAGCCGGACCCCGGATTTGGTCAAGGCCGAAAGAACCGCGGAGAGCACCTTGGTGTCCTTGTGCACCAGCAGAGTTTCCACGGTGTTGCAGACGCTGGGGCGCTGGGTTTTGGCGTTGAGCAAAATATCTACGCTCATCTCTTCTTGCGCACTGGCGTCAATGAAGATATGAACGTTGCCCTCCCCTGTTTCAATGACGGGGACCGAAGAATTATTGACGACAGTTTGGATGAGTTCACGGCCGCCGCGGGGAATCAGCACGTCTACGGAACCTCGAGCCTTCATGATCAGATTGGCACCCTCACGGCCGAACTGATCCACAGACTGAACAGCGTCCGAGGGCAGACCTACTGAATCCAGAGCTTCACGCAGGATGCTCAGCAGGGCTTTGTTGGTGTTGGCGGCGGCGGTTCCACCGCGCAGGATGACGGCGTTGCCGCTCTTGAGTGCCAAGCCGGCGATGTCCACAGTCACGTTGGGACGGGCCTCATAGATCGCGGCCACAACACCCATGGGAACGTTGATCTGGCGCATGCGCAATCCATTGGGAAGGGTCTGGCCACGCACCACATTGCCGACGGGATCCGGCAGGGTGGCAAGGTTTTCCAGTGCGTCTGCCAAGCCCTGCATTCGTGGCTTGGTCAGGGTGAGGCGATCGAGCATAGGTGCTGACGTGCCATTTTCGCGACCCGCAGCCACATCCTTGGCGTTGGCTGCCAAGATGCTTTCTTGGTTCGCTAAGAGGGCTTTGGCGATGGCTCGCAACCCCTTGTCCTTCCAGGCACGGTTCGCTCCGGCCATACGGCGGGAGGCCCTGCGGGCACGGTCGGTGATCGCCCGAACGTCGGCGGCGATATCTAGTTCAACAATCTGCTCGGTCATGCCCCAAGTCTAAGGTACCGGTGCGCAGGGCGCTGTGATGCAGTCCGCAATCTGATCAGGCCAAACGGTTGCGAGTCAGCTATTAAGGAGCACCAGATCGTCAACGTGAACCACTTCACGCTCAAACTCGCGGCCAAGTTCCTTAGCCAAGGCTTTCGTTGACCGTCCCAGCATTTGCGGGAGGTCCGAATGCCGGTAGTTGACCAGACCGTGGGCAAAGACATTACCTTCGGAATCGCTGATCTCAACAGCGTCACCAGCATCAAAGTCTCCTGTCACGGCGGTGATGCCAGCGGGCAGGAGTGACTTGTGCCGTTCGCCCACAGCCCGGACGGCGCCGTCGTCGAGCACGAGCCGGCCTCGAATGTCCGCGAGGTGGGCCAGCCAGAGCATGCGCACCGGACGCTTGTTGCCGTTGATACCAAACCACGTGCCGACGTCTTCGCCAGCCAGCGCCAGCGCTGCCTGATCCGTGGAAGTAACCAGGGCCGGGATACCGGTTTCAGCCGCGATCAGGGCAGCCTGAACCTTGGTTGCCATGCCGCCGGTACCAACCCCGGCCTTGCCAGCGCTACCGATCACAATGCCTTCAAGATCCTCAGGAGAATCCACATTGCTGATGCGAGTGGCGCCTTCTGACGGCGGCCCATCGTAGAGCGAATCGACGTCGGAAAGTAGTACTAGCGCATCAGCCTTGACCAGGTGAGCCACCAAAGCGGCGAGCCTGTCATTGTCACCGAACCGGATCTCATGCGTAGCCACGGTGTCATTTTCGTTGACGATCGGCACTACGCCCAAGTGCAGCAGACGCTCCAAAGCCCGGTGGGCATTGACGTACTGATGCCGGCGCGAGAGGTCTTCAGCCGTCAGCAGGACCTGAGATGCAGTGACCCCGTGGGAGGTGAAGGCCCGGTTGTAGTGGGCCATCAGCAGACCTTGGCCCACACTGGCAGCTGCCTGCTGGGTAGCCAAGTCCTTGGGCCGCTTGGCCAGTCCCAGTGGCAGCAGGCCGGCAGAGATAGCACCTGAGGAAACCAGGATGATCTCAGTACCGGAGAGCTGACGCTGCGCCAACACAGCCACCAACTTCTCCAATGCTTCCTCGGAGATGCCGCCCGCAACAGAGGTCAACGATGAAGATCCCACCTTGACAACGATGCGAGCAGCCGTGGTCATCCGACTGCGTGAGGTAACTGAGCCCACCTGGTCTTGCCCCATAGTTCCCATTAGTCCTGCGTTGCACCTGTGTCGTCGGACGAACCTTCAGCGGCCATTTCTGCGGCAATGCTGTGCGCCTTGCTGGCGGTGCGGTTGTCACTGAGCTCGGTCCAGATACCCGCGTCCCGCTCGGCAGCCATTTCCGCGCGTGCAGCGGCCTTGGCGTCGCGGCGGTCCTGCTGTTCCTGGCGCTTCTGTGACCGTGTGGGGCGATCGCCCAAGTCGAGCAGACGAAGGTCAGTGCCGCGGGGAGCTGCCAAGTGCTCGGCCCCGCCCATCATGGTGGGCTCCCAGTCAAAGACCATACCGTTGTCCCCGCCAATGACCACGGTATCCCCGGGTGTGGCACCGATGCGGAAGAGTTCCTTCTCGACTCCGGCCTTCGCCAGCCGGTCTGCCAAGTAGCCGATCGCTTCCTCATTTTGGAAGTCGGTCTGCTCAACCCAACGCTCGGGCTTTTCGCCGCGAACACGGAACAACGGAGCCATGTTGCGCTCTTCGCGGTGGATTGTGAAGGAGGATTCATTGACTGCACGGGGGCGCAGGACAACCGGCTTCACCGTGGCAGGGGCATCGGCGAGGGCCTTGCGTGCTGTTGTGACAATTTCAGCCATGGCGAAGCCAAGCTGCTTCAGGCCCTCGTGGCTTGCCGCGGAGACTTCGAAGACGCGGTAGCCGCGGGCTTCCAAGTCAGCTCGGACAAATCCGGCCATGTCCCGGCCGTCAGGTGAATCAACTTTGTTCAGTGCAATCAGGCGGGGGCGGGCGTTCAGGGGAACCACGTCACCGTCGGTTCCTGCGAAGCTCATGTCGACGTCGTACCTGTCGAGTTCGCGCTCAATGATGGCCAGATCGGTGATGGGGTCGCGGTCAGCTTCAAGCGCGGCGCAGTCAAGGACGTGCACAATCGCGGCGCAGCGTTCTACGTGACGCAGGAAGTTGTGGCCCAAGCCCTTGCCTTCGCTGGCACCCTCGATCAGGCCGGGCACATCGGCCATGGTGAAGCGGACATCGCCAGCCTGGACAACGCCCAGGTTGGGGATCAGGGTCGTGAAGGGGTAATCGGCAATTTTGGGCCGGGCCGCAGACATGGCAGCGATGAGGCTGGATTTACCGGCGGAGGGGAAGCCCACCAAGGCAATGTCTGCAATGGACTTCAGCTCAAGGACAATGTCGGCCTCTGAGCCGGCAATACCCAACAGTGCGAAGCCCGGAGCCTTGCGCTTGAGTGAAGAAAGGGCATTGTTGCCCAGTCCACCCTGGCCACCGGCTGCAGCAATATATTCGGTGCCAATACCTACCAGGTCGGCGAGGACGTTGCCTTCACGGTCCTTGATGACTGTGCCATCGGGAACATCAA
The DNA here is from genome assembly GCF_040686835.1 of Specibacter sp. NPDC078692. NCBI lineage: Bacteria > Bacillati > Actinomycetota > Actinomycetes > Micrococcales > Micrococcaceae > Specibacter > Specibacter sp. NPDC078692. Next base: position 3,263 of record NZ_JBFBLV010000059.1, on the reverse strand, counting down.
GGATCAGCGAGTTTCCGTCTTTTCCGTCGCGCCAGTCGCCCATACCGGGCTGGCCGTTGCCGCCGCGGCGGTGGGGTGCGTGGTGGAAGTCAAGCAAGGTGGTGGTTTGGTCGCTGACGCGGAAGATGACGCTACCGCCGTCGCCGCCCTTGCCGCCGTCGGGCCCGCCCAACGGCTTGAATTTTTCGCTGTGAACCGAGACGCAGCCATGGCCGCCAGTCCCGCCGGATACGTGCAGAACAACCCGGTCAACAAAGCTGGCCACTGAAATCTCCTTGAATAGAACTTACTATTTCGCACTAATTCTAGTCCCGGACGGAACTAGGGCCTGATGCCGGCCCATGGATGAAACTGAACAAAAACTGTATGGAACGCAATTAAATCTCAATAAAAATCACGCTGTGTTAAAAGCCAGTGGAGCGAGCCATGCGGCCCGCTCCACTGACAAAAGCTTTGGTATTAGACCGCAGCTGCAACGATGTTTACAACACGACGTCCACGACGTGTGCCGAACTCGACTGCGCCTGCGTCCAATGCGAACAGCGTGTCGTCCTTGCCACGGCCGACGCTAACGCCGGGGTGGAAGTGAGTGCCGCGCTGGCGAACGATGATTTCGCCAGCCTTGACAACCTGACCGCCGAAGCGCTTTACGCCCAGGTACTGAGCGTTGGAGTCACGACCGTTGCGAGTGGAACTCGCACCCTTTTTATGTGCCATTTGAAAATGCCTGCCTTTTTACTAAAAGTATCTAAGTGGATCGAACCGTCAGAGCGCTTATTAAGCGATTGAGGTGATCTTGACCTTGGACAGTTCCTGACGGTGACCCTGACGCTTCTTGTAGCCGGTCTTGTTCTTGAACTTCTGGATGACGATCTTCGGTCCACGAAGATCCTCCAACTTCTCAGCCGTAACCTTCACATTAGCCAGGTCCTTCGCGGCTGTGGTGAGCTTGTCACCATCAACCAGCAGCAGGGCGGGCAGCTCAAATGTGCTGCCGACTCCACCGGGGACGCGGTTCATGGTCACGTGGTCTCCTACGGAAACCTTTTCTTGACGGCCGCCTGCGCGGACAATCGCGTACACCACTGGGGAACTCACTTCTCTCGACGTTTATTACAAAGTTTTTATGCCAGCTTGGATCGTGTTTGACCCTTGCCAACCGCATGCGCCGCAGTTCAAGATTGAACCGCGCGGTGTGCATGCTACGTGCCTCAACGCCGTGGACCTCAATGGAGTTCTGCCATGGAGTGGTTGCCCTAGGTGTTGGCGTAAGCACCGAAGATCAAGAATACGCTAATTCCTGCTCCGGGAGCAAATGACGCTGATTCTTCGACCCGTGCAGCCTCGGATGGAACCTAAGATTTCATCCTTTGACCGCAGTGTCCGTAGAACCGCACTAAGCCACTTTAGCGCGAGTCTGGGAACAAAAGAGCATTTACGGGCAAGACTCGCCGTATTTTTGCCCACGGGCAGGTGGTGTTAATCACCCAGCACCATGTGGAGGCTGCTGTGCATGGGCGTGGGGTGCCGCAAAGAAGTCCACCTCATACTGTGCTGAATGGGCAAAAGCCACCTTCATTCCAGCGCGCTCGCTCGCTGAACCACGGCGGGCAGCCTCGTCCAGAATGCTGATGGCGGTTTCTGTCGCCTGCGCGAAATCAGCGGAGGCATACGTTTGCAGCCAGGCGCCGTAAGGGTGCTCGGCAGGGCTCTTAGTGGAGTCTTCGCCAGTAAAAGCTAAGTAGTCGGCGTGCAGCATCGCACCCACGTCTGCATATAGCCAGTAGCAGGGCAGTACCGCGGCAACCACTTCTGCGTAGCTGCCGGAGAAGGCCACCGCTTGCAGATGATCAACGTAGTGCTTGGTGACGGGTCCTTGCGTCATCGCCTCAGCAGAGTTCACCGGGTAGTGGCTGAGCCAGTCGCGGTGCAGCGACATTTCCACCTCAAGGCAGTTCTGTGCTCCGGCGGCCCAGAACTTCTGCTCCGTTTCATTAGGCGCCAAGGCACTGGCTTTGGCCAGCACCCGTGAATAGCTTCCGAGGTAGAGGGCGTCCTGCCCAAGATAGTAGGCAAAGTGGTGGCGCGACAGCGTTCCTGCGGCAAGTTCTTTGATGAAATCTAGTGAGGCGATGGCGGCTCGTTGCTCAGCACAGTCCTGCCACAGTTCCCTACTGAAGCTGTTCTGCCGTGGCGTGGCGTTGGCCCATAGTTCGTGCAGGTGGTTGATGGGCCCTGGACCGCGTCCCACCCTCAGCTCACGGGAGGTTTCCAGTGCGTGGCCAAGCCAGTCCTTGGCATGGTCAATACTGATGCTCCAATCACCGGTCTGCGCTTGTAGTGTCGCCACAGCCGCTGAGAGCGAGCATCCTGTCCCGTGCGTGTTGGGCGTATCAATCCGTGGAGCACGGAACTCGTGGACGGTGCCATCGGCACTGACCAGTGCGTCCGGGCAGTCTGCACCGGGCAGATGCCCACCCTTGACCAGCACCCGAAGCTGGTGCGCGGCAGCCAGCTCCCGCCCCTGGGCAATGGCCCCATCCCAGCTCGTCGCCGCTGGCCGGCCCAACAGGGCTCCCAGCTCAGGAATGTTCGGGGTCACCAAGTGCACCAGCCCCAGCAAGGACAACATGGCGGTCAGTGCCTCCCTGTCCATGAGCGCATCTCCGCTGGTAGCCACCATCACCGGATCAAGTACGACGACGGGAGGCTGGGTTTGTTTCAGCCACTCCCCCACTGCTGTCACCACCTCTGCGGTACCCAGCATGCCGATTTTCACAGCGTCTATGGTGATATCTGCTGAAACTGCGGCCAGTTGAGCAGTCAGGAATGCTGCTGGCGGCGTGTGGATGCTGTGCACTCCTACCGTGTTTTGGGCGGTGAGTGCGGTGATGGCTGCCATGGCATAGCCGCCATGAGCGGAAATGGTTTTGATATCGGCCTGAATACCGGCTCCGCCCGAAGGATCGGAGCCGGCAATACTCAGAACTCGCGGATGTTCTAGCTGCAGCTGCTGCTGTGCTGCCGACTCGCGGCCAGCTGAAAACGCAGCTGGCGAAGCATCTGGAAAAAGTGCAGTGGTGTTCATCAGGACATCCCTTCGCCGGTGCTAACCGGGCAGGTTCAACGGGTATTGTCTCAGCCGGCCCTTGTAGCCTGGCACCCCGTGTCATTCGGAGTTTGGCTGACGTCAGTAACCTTGTAGGGCCCATTAGCCATCCAGTAGCTCTACCTCCAGTAAGAAACACGCAACGCTGCACCTA
>NZ_JBFBLV010000058.1:0-8430 GCF_040686835.1 Specibacter sp. NPDC078692 | reverse complement strand
CGCCGGTTTCGGTGCCGAGGTCAAGCGCCGCATCATCTTGGGTACCTACGCTTTGCCCAAAAATGCGCCCGCTCTACGGGGCGCATTTTTGGGGGACGGGCGCATTTTTGATTCCTAGAGTTGGCGGAGCGTGGGCCGCTGGTTATTTTCCGAGGAATTTGGCGTATTTCTTCGCTGCTGTGTCCAAGGCCTTCATTTGCGCCAGACTAATTCCTGCAAAAAGCTCCGGAAGTACGACGCCGGCCAGTTGCCTTTGCTTCTCCCCCGCACCCTGCGCTTTGCGCCAGGTGCCCACCACTTGCCCGCCCACTAGAACAGTCGCCTTGAACATCCCGTTATTGCCAGGCACCGTCAACGGGGCGTGTTGCGGGGCCAGTGCGGCGCTGCGGTCCGTGTAGCCCAGCAGATATTCGTCGAATCCTGGAAGTAGGAGGAGCGATCTGACGCCGGGGACGTTCGCTTTTGAGGTGCTGCCTCCGAGCAGCTCTACCGTTTCCGGAGCCAAATAGTAGTTGACACCGTTGCAGTCGATTGTTTCCAGCTGCTCCTTCACCTGTGCAAGCCCTGCGTTGATGTCCTTGAGGGTCAGCTTGGCCCACCACTGGAAGTCCTTGATGGTTGCCGGTCCGTGGCTGCGGAAGTAGCGCAGTGTTAGCTCGGCCAAGGCTTGGTCCCGTTCCAGCACGCGCGGGTTCTTGATCCAGTGCTCGCTGCGGACAAAGAACTGGGTGTTGCCATTGCCGGCTGCGGTATTTATGGGGCCTTGCACCAATGTGCCCTGCAGACACAGCATGAGGATCAAATGTATCCCCCGTTGCGCTTTGGTCTGCTGCCCGGCCTGCTCAAAGGCGGCCAATAGGGCGTCCCGGGAGACTCTCCCGCCAGTCTGCTCGCAGCCGGGATGCCTCTCGCCTGACTGATCCAGCAGCGCAACGGCAAGCTCGCGCACTTTCTCAACATCCGTCGTCGTGATTCCCAGTTCACGGTGGCGGGCGGCCAAACTGGTGATCATTCGATCGCGGGTGAGGGCCAGAATCCAGCCCAGATCCTCGGCGGCGCTGACGTGGAGGGTCCCGCGCATGGGCCACGAGCGCACCAGCTCGCCGCGGTTGAAGGCTGCTTCAATGTCGGCGCGAGTGCTTCCGGGGCTCCGTAGACCGATGGACCACAGCGCGCCCGGGAAGTCCTGCCCCTGCAAGGCCGTCAGCGAACGCACAACGTCCACCGGCCCCGGTGTGGGACTGGTGGACGTTGGCAGGATTCCTTGTGCTGCAAGACGCAGCCGGGCAAGTGTGGGCGGGGTGAGTTTGACGCTCATTCACCCACTCTAATGGCGGCCGACGACGTGGTGGGCCCACGCGCCTGAGGATCCCCTGGCCGAGTATCCCGTGGCCTAGTATCCCGTGGCCGAGCGAAGCGAGGTTGGGGAGGGCTGGTGTCAGCGGGCGGTGCGCATGCTCGCCGTGATGGGGCACTCGAAGGGATCGCGCTGGCCCAGACCTACCTTGTTCAGGTATCGCATGACAATCATGTAGGACTGTCCCAGCGTGGTCTCCGTGTAGGTGATGTTGCGCTCGGCGCAGTACTCGCGAACCATCGGCTGAACGGCCTTGAGGTTCTTGGAGGACATGGTGGGGAACAAGTGGTGTTCGATCTGGTAGTTCAGACCACCCATGCCAACATCAACCCACCAGCCACCGGAAATGTTGCGGCTCATGAGGGTCTGGCGGCGCATGAAGTCGATCTTGACGTCCTTGGGAACTAGCGGCATGCCCTTGTGGTTGGGTGCGAATGCGCAACCCATGTACAGGCCCAGGCCCATGATCTGCACGGCTACGAATGCCAAGCCGATGCCCCAGCCCAGGAACCAGACGGTGAAGGCCGGAAGCAGAACGAGGCGGACTACGAGCAGTGCAATCTCGGCCGTGCGTTCAGGCACAACCTGCTTGCGGTCAAGGACTCGCTTGACCGCGGCGATGTGGAGGTCAAGAGCGGCCAGTGTCAGCAGCGGGAAGAAGAAAGCACCTTGGCGCCGGGCGAACCATTTGGCGAAGCCGGTGCGCTTGGCGGCGTTCTCGGGGTCGAATACGAGGGCGCCGGGATCGATGTCGCCGTCAACACCAATCTTGTTCGGGTTCAGGTGGTGCTTGCCGTGCTTGTTCATCCACCAGCCGTAGCTGAGGCCAACAAACAGGTTTCCGGTGATGCGGGCCAGCCATGCGTTCTTCTTCGCGGAGGCGAACACCTGACGGTGGGCGGCGTCGTGGGAAATGAAGGCGGTCTGCGTGCACATAAAGGCGAAGAGCACGGCCGTGATCATCTGCCACCAGGTCTGCCCCAGTGTCAGGAACAACGCCAGCACCGCCAAGTAGCCGATGCCTTGGCGGATCATGCGCAGCACGTACCATTTGATGTCGCGCTCCATGTAGCCAGCGGCGCGGACCTGCTCGGTCAGCTGGATGAAATCGGTGACGTGGCGGTCGCGGGCAGGACGTTTCTTAGCTGGCTTGGGCAGCACAGTGGCTTCATCCAGTACATCCGGGGTGTCAAGTATTGCCGATGACATGAGGCTCCTCGCGCTGGCCCGCCCGAAGGAATCACCAGTTAATAGAAATCAGAATCTTTCCATTAACACTATGAAAATCCTGGGCGGTCCACATCACACTCGGGAGCCGTCTTAACCCCCTACCCGGGTAGGGGTGCGCGCCGGTGTTGAGCCCACGACCGCGAGGGGCCCCGGCCGAGGTACGAGGTTGGGGAGCGGTGTTGGGGAGCGGGTGGGGACTACAGCGTGCAACCCACCAGCACTGGTTCGGGAACCAGGGTGATACCGAATTCACGCACGACGCCGTCCCGCACCTCGCGCGCGATCGCCAGGATATCCTCGGCGCGAGCCCCGCCACGGTTGGTGATGGCGAGGCTGTGCTTCGTGGACAGGGAAGCGCGCGGCGGGGTCCCGGCGTCGTACTTGGTATTTGTGAGTTCACCGGCCAACCCAAAGCCCTTGGCGAACCCTGCGTGCTCAATGAGCCAGGCGGCGCTGAGTTTGACCAGTTCGTCTACTGGCCAGCGCGGGGCGTCCTCGGGCAGAGTTGCGGCGATCTCGGCGGAGACAATGGGGTTGGTGAAGAAGGAACCGGTGGAGAAGGTGTCGCGGTCGGCCGGGTCAAGGACCATGCCCTTGGATGCGCGCAGGGCCAGCACGGTGCGGCGTAGTTCCAGCGAATTGGCGCGCTTGCCCACCTCTACTTCGAGGCGGCGGGCCAGCTCGGCATATTTCACGGGTGCACTCATGCGGCCCAGCAGCAGCTGGAATTCCACGGTCAGGACCACATAGCGCGGGGAGCCGTTGACGGTGGCGGCCTTCAACAATGAATCACGGTAGCCGAACTTCAGCTCATGGTTGGTGAAGGTGTGGACAGCGTTTTTCTCCCTGTCCCAGGTGCGTACGGCGGCAATGGTCTGTGCCACCTCGCTGCCGTAGGCGCCCACGTTTTGCACGGGCGTTGCCCCTGCGCTGCCGGGAATGCCGGAGAGTGCTTCGAGCCCACTCCAGGCATGGAGCACCGTTTGGTGGACAAAGTCGTCCCAGTTGTGGCCGGCCTGCACAACCACCGAGGCGCCACCGCAGGAGTCTTCTGAATTCGCCACGAAACCCTGGCTGGCGATCTTCAGAACGGTGCCGGCGAAGCCGTCGTCCGAGACCAGCAGATTGGAGCCACCGCCAAGGATTAGAAGTGGCTCACCGGACTCGTCCGCGGCCTTGACAGCTGCAATAATCTCCGCTTCGGTGGTGGCCTCAACGTAGTTGCGGGCGGGGCCTCCCACGTCAAGGGTGGTCAGGGAACTCAGAAGCTTTTGCTCATTCACCAGTCCAGACTATCGCTTGAGGGCGGGCTCTTTCGCGTCCAGATACGCGGGCTTGCGCACCACCGGTGTCAGGAAGAAGGCAATGACCAACATGACGAGCACTGCCAGCAGTGAGTTCAGCACGCCCACGTGCTCTGCCAGCAGGCCCAGCAGCGGCGGTCCTCCGAGGAAGGCGCCATAGCCAACGGTGGAGACTACCGAGACCCGCGCGGCGGCATGTTCAGGATCGTCGGAAGCGGCAGACATTGCCACCGGGAAGCCCAGCGCGGAGCCGAGTCCCCAGAACACCAGTGCGGCCAAAGCGACCTCGGCGTTTGGCGCAAACACGAATAGGCCTAAGCCAATGATGGCCAGTGCTGCACCCACGCGCAGGACGCTGACCCGACCAAACTTGTCCAGCACCACGGTTCCAGCAAAACGCCCAATGGTCATGGCGGAAACGAAGATGCCGTATCCAATAGCTCCAATTGCGGCGGTAGAACCGTAACCATCCACCATGGCGAGGGCCACCCAGTCCCCTGCCGCACCTTCGGCTAGGCCCAGACCCAGCACGAGTGCACCCAGCATCAAGGTGCGCGGATCACGCCAGGCGGCAGCGATCTTCGCCTTGCCAGCCTTCTTCGCCGCCGCGGCTTTCTCGGCGCTCAACGTTGTGGTGGCGCCGGTGGTTCCGGTGGCGCCGACTGTGATGATCGGGATGGGTCCGGTGCCTGGAACTGCGCCGGAGTCGCCCAGATCAACCATGGCACCCGAAGAGTTCATCTTGTCAGCCTGGTAATGGCTGGTGCCGATCAGAACGGCACCACAGACGGCAAGGGAAATCACGCCCAGGTGGAGGGCAACTGGGACGTGCAAGGACGCGGCCAGCGCACCCAAGCCGGCACCGGCCACGGTGCCGATGCTGAAGGCTCCGTGCAGGCGCGGCATGATGTGCCGGCCCAACGCCCGTTCAACAGCGGCTCCTTCAATATTGGAGGAGGTGTTCCAACTGCCCGTACCAAGGCCCACCATGACGAGCCCGGCCCCCACCACCAGCGTGTCGGTAAATACCGTGGCGCCCAATCCTACGATCAGAACACCGATGGTTTGGATGATGCTGCCAACCCGGGAGGTGAGTTTTGAGCCAAGGCGCAACACCACCAAACCGGACACGGCCACCGAGACAAATGATCCCAGAGACATGCATAACAGCATCAGCCCGATCTCCCCAGGTGTCAGCCCCAGGTCATCGCGGATGGCAGGAATGCGTGAAACCCAGGTGGCAAAAACCAGCCCGGAACCGGCGTATGCGGTGACGACACCGTTACGCCAAGCGGAAACCTGGCTCACGCCACCCGAACCACGGCTTGGGACTTGACGAGAACCTTCTGGCCATCCAAGGTGACGGTCAAATCGATACGTGCGGTCCCGGCGTCGGAATCCAGAGCGCCAACCACACCCGCCACTTCCACGACGGCACCGGGCTCGCCATCGAGATCGGCTACGGGAACCGGCTTAGTGAAGCGAGTTCCATAAGATACGACGGCGCCCGGGTCACCGATCCAGTCGGTCACCAACTGCACTGCCGCGCCCATGGTGAACATGCCGTGCGCAATGACGCCGGGTAGCTCTACCTCACGGGCGAAGCGTTCGTTCCAGTGGATCGGGTTGAAGTCCCCCGAAGCGCCGGCGTACTTAACCAGGTCGGCCCGGCTGATCTCCAAGGTGCGTGAGCCGATCTCGGTCCCGACGGCTAGGTCTGCGATGTTTACTGTGGCAGTCATTACTGTCCCTCTCCGCGCACCAGGATGGCGGACACTGTGGTGGCGACAGCAACGCCGTCGACCGTTGAAATTTCAGCGCGAGTGGTGATCATGGCCCCGCCACCCATGGCACGGACCGTGTCCACGTGCAGCGCGGCAAGCAGCTCGTCGCCGGCCACGATGGGGCGGTGGTGGGTGAACCGCTGTTCGGCGTGCACCACACGGGAGAAATCAATCCCGGAATCGGAATCATTGATCAACAGGGCGTCGGCACGCTGCGCCACGATGATGGCGTAGGTGGGCGGCGCAACAAGATCGGCATGGCCCAAAGCCTGAGCTGCGGAAACGTCAAAATGGGCTGCATGGGTGGCTTTGACGGCCCTGGCGAAGTCGCGAATGGACTCCCTGCCAACACTGTACGGTTCACCTAATGCGTAGCTGCGCCCCTGCAGCTCTGGGTTGATGGTCATGGGCTTAAGCGTATAGCCCGGACGAGGGCTGGCGCACACTAAGACCGCGGTTCGGACCGCATTCGCCCAACAATGGCCAGCAAGGAGTCCAGATCCATGTTTTCCTGCCCACCGTCTGGCTTTTTCAGTCCTGTGGGGAAGCCAAAGAGGGCCGCGTTGTAGTACATGCCGTCGCCCAGCAGGAGGATTGCCCTGGCCACGGCCGGATCGCCAACGTCGCTCAGGATCAGTTCAAACCAACGGGCATGCAACTCGTTGAATGCTTGGCGGACGGTGTCGTCGTCACTTTGGATCAGCCGGTGGGCCGCCACGATGCAGCGATCAAAGGGTGTGCCACCGAATACGCTGGTTCGAATGTAGTAGCTGGCGCAGCCCTCGGGGTCCTTAGCCATGGCCACAAAGTCCTGCTCCGCGAACTCGCGGACTTGCGCGAGCAACCCATCGGTGAGCGCTTCCTTGTTTTTGAAGTGGTACAGCAATCCGCCCTTGGAGACGCCAGCTGAAGCGGCGACGGCGTCCAAAGTAGCCGCCTGCGGACCGTCCCCATTAAGGAGGTCAACATAGGCGACAAGAACCCGTTCACGTGCGGAGGGTTGATTAGTCATGAGACAACCCTACAAGAAGTGATGCACTAAACCGTCCAGACGGTGCACTAAACCGTCTGGACGGTATAGAATTGCTGTTATGGCTTTGACACACACCGCACCCACAAAAAGCTCCCCGGAGAGCACTCCACGCGCCGGCGTCCGCTCCTGGATCGCCCTAGCTGTGCTGATGCTGCCGGTTTTGCTGGTCTCTGTCGATAACACGGTGCTGAGCTTTGCCATCCCTTCCATCTCCTTGGCCCTGACGCCCTCGGCGTCCGAGCTGCTGTGGATCATCGACGTTTACCCCCTGGTGCTGGCGGCGTTGCTGGTTCCAATGGGGAGCATGACCGATAGATTTGGTCGCCGTAAACTCCTCCTCATCGGCAGCACCGGCTTCGCCGTGGTTTCTGTATTTGCTGCCTTTGCACCGAATGCTGGAGCACTGATCGGCTACCGCGCACTCTTGGGCCTCTTCGGCGCCATGCTGATGCCCGCAACGCTGTCCCTGATCCGCAACCTGTTCCTGCACCCCGGCCAGCGCCGGACAGCCATAGCCGTCTGGGCTGCCGGGTTCTCCGGTGGAGCTGCGCTAGGCCCTATTGTGGGCGGCTTTATCCTGGAGCACTTCTGGTGGGGCGCTGTATTCCTCATGAGCGTGCCCGTACTGATCCCCTTGTTGATCCTGGCTCCCATCTTTGTGCCGGAGTCCAAGGACCCAAATCCGGGCAAGATCGATGTGTGGAGCATCTTGTTGTCTTTCGGCGCCATGGTGCCCACAATCTTCGGCATCAAGGAGATCGCCCAGTCCGGATTCTCCGTCATCAACCTGGCACTCATTGTGGCTGGTGTTGCTCTGGGTGTGGTGTTTGTGCGCCGGCAGATGCGCCGCGAGAACCCCATGATGGATGTATCACTGTTCAAGAATCCCGTGTTCAGCGGCAGTGTCAGCGCCAACTTGTTGAGCATCTTTGCGCTGGTCGGTTTCTTGTACTTCATCACCCAGCATTTGCAGTTGGTCGTGGGCCTGTCGCCCACGCATGCCGCCTATGTTCTGGTGCCGGGCTTGGCCATCACCGTGATCTTTGGATTACTGGCCGCCAAGCTTGCGAATCACATCCGGCCCTCACGGCTAGTGGTGATTGGGCTGTTGCTCAATGCCTCAGCCTTCTTGATCGTGTGGCTGAACACCGACGGTTCCGTTCTTGGCATCATGATCGCCTTCGCCGTCCTCGGCGCTGGGGTGGGAACCGCAGAGACCATCTCCAATGACTTGATCCTGAGTGCTGCACCGCCCACGAAGGCTGGTGCTGCATCTGCCATCTCTGAGACTGCTTACGAGGTGGGATCAGTGTTGGGAACCGCCGTCTTGGGTAGTGTTTTGGCCGCCGCTTACCGCATGAATGTGGTGATTCCGAAGAGCGTCTCGGCCGCCGATCATGAGACCGCGTCGCAGACCTTGGGTGGTGCCATCGATGTGGCAGCTTCGTTGCCCGCAGCACAGTCCAATGCGCTGCTGGAATCTGCCAAGCACGCTTTCGATTCCGGCCAGGGCACCGTGGCCATGGTCAGCGTTATAGTCATGCTTGTTGCGGCCCTGATGTGTGCGTGGACTTTGCGCAGTGCCGTCAGCACGCCGGAGCCGGTGGAACACTAAGCAGGGCGAGCGGCAGCCACCTGGCACCCTGCCTACGCTGTGGAATGACGATCAGCGCTTCATTGATTCCTACTTGAGCGCGTTTGAGGGCTTTTACGTCACGGGCG
>NZ_JBFBLV010000057.1:0-8875 GCF_040686835.1 Specibacter sp. NPDC078692 | reverse complement strand
AGTGGAATTCGAAGAACTCTACTATGATGAAATAAGCGGCTCGTTACCCGATGAAGCTGCCAGAAAACTGGCGGCATAATTTCCGGGACGGTTCAGTCTTCGGTAACTTCCTTCTTTGCGTTGCACTCTCCGCAGGTGACCCACTTGTTGTTATTGCTGCCATCGCCGCGGGTTTCAATGCCCGTGAATTTAACGTAGCGGGCTTCCACGCCGCCCATTTCAATGCATCTGGTGTCAGCATTCTCGACCCACGTGGCAACCGTCCCTTCGCTGCTGACACTGATCACTCTCACAACCAATACATCCGAGCTATCCGCGTCCATGCGGCCATAGATGAAGTCGCGGGCGACGCAGGAGCCAAAACCCCACGATAAACAGCAGGGCTTAGTGGAAACTTTGAAGCACCCGCCTCGAAAGGTTTGCCCGCACTATGCTGAGAGTGAGAATAGGAGAGCCCGCCCATGGTTACCAAAACCAACGCGACAAAGACCCCTGGCGCAGCTGCCAACACCAGGACAGCCAGCAAGGCGGCCCCCAAGTCAGCCAGTAAGTCCACCAACAAGACAGCCCGTACCGGCGCAGACCCCGTGGAGTTCATCAACACAGTCGACACCACCGCAACCCGCCGCGAGGATTCCCACACGCTACTGGCGCTGATGCAGGCAGTCACGGGTCAGCCACCCTATATGTGGGGGCCCAGCATCATTGGCTTCGGTGAGTACCACTACACGTACACCTCAGGCAGAGAAGGCGACGCTCCCGCCGTCGCATTTTCACCGAGGAAGGCCAACCTGGTGGTCTATGGGCTCAGCTATCCGCCAGCTGCCGGACCGTTACTGGAGAAGCTGGGGAAGTTCAAGGCGAGCGTGGCCTGCGTGTACATCACGAAGTTGGCGGACGTGGATCTGAAGGTGTTACGGGAACTCATTGCCCTGACGTATGAGCATTCCACCACCACAGACATCCAATCTTTGCAGTCTCGGCGCAAGCACTAGCACCACCCTCAAAAGCAACAGCAAGCACACACCAAAAAGGCCCGGCCCCCACTAAGGGGACCGGGCCTTTTGAAGCAGTGCAGCGAGACTAGTTCGCTACAACGTTCAGGGTGATCGTCGCTGAAACGTCTTCGTGCAAACGAAGAGTTGCAGTGTGCTTGCCAACCGACTTGATGTGGGCGGGCAATTCAACCTTGCGCTTGTCAATGTTTCCAAGACCTGCAGCGGCAACAGCCTTTGCAACGTCATCAGCCTTGACGGTACCGAACAGGCGGCCTGAGGCGCCTGCCTTAACCTTGAGAACAACAGTGGCGGCCGTCAGAGCAGTTGCCTGCTCCTGTGCAGCTTCAACGGTTGCGTGTGCGTGAGCAGCACGTGCAGCCTTGATGGCTTCAACCTGCTTCTCACCACCCTTGGACCAGGTCAGAGCGAAGCCGCGGGGCAGAAGGAAGTTACGTGCGTAACCGTTCTTCACCTCAACGATGTCGCCAGCGGCACCGAGGCCGCTTACTTCGTGGGTCAGAATGAGCTTTGACATGTTTAGTTATCTCCCTTAACCGCGGCCAGCGCCGGAGTAGGGCAGCAATGCAACTTCGCGGGCATTCTTGATTGCCTGTGCGATCTTGCGCTGCTCCTGAACGGTGACGCCCGTGACGCGGCGCGCACGGATCTTTCCGCGATCAGAGATGAACTTGCGCAGCAATGCTACGTCCTTGTAGTCGATGACGGTAACGTCAGCGGCCTTCAAGGGGTTGGACTTTGGTTTGGGCTTACGGAGTTCAGCCTTAGCCATCGTGGAGCTCCTTAGTATTCGTGGAGCCCGTGGATATTAATCCGCGGGATGGTGTGCGTACGGCGGTTGCCGCACTATTTGTAAAAATTTTGTGGCTAGAAGGGAGGCTCGGAGCTATCCGGCCCAGCGCCCCAGCCGCCGGTTGTTCCACCGGGCGTAGCCCAGGGATCAGCCGCCGGTGCGGATTGTGGCTGCTGCTGTTGACCGCCGCCCCAAGGAGCGTTGCCGCCACCCTGAGAGCCGCCGCCGAAGCCGCCTTGTCCTCCGCCAGCGTTGCCGCCGCCGAAGTTTCCGCCCTGGCCGCCTTGGTTGCCCTGGCCGCCACCGAAGTTGCCCCCACCTTGAGCGCCGGAGCGCTGGGTGCGGTTAACCTTGGCGTTAGCGTAACGCAGCGAGGGGCCGATCTCGTCGACCTCAAGCTCCATGACGGTGCGCTTTTCGCCTTCTTTGGTGTCGTAGGTCCGCGACTTCAGCCGGCCTTGAACGAGTACGCGCATGCCCTTTGTGAGGGATTCGGCAACGTTTTCGGCCGCTTCACGCCAGATCGACGCGCGGAGGAACAGCGTTTCGCCGTCCTTCCACTCGTTACTCTGACGATCAAAGGTCCGCGGAGTCGACGCAATGGTGAAGTTCGCTACTGCTGAACCGCTCGGGGTAAACCGAAGTTCTGGATCACTGGTGAGATTACCAATGACCGTGATAGTGGTTTCGCCTGCCATCTGCTCCTGCTTCCTGCTTGGTGGTTTCCTACAAAGGAAAAACTATAAGGTGTGTGCCGAAATTACTCGGCAACAACCTTCTGCTCTTCCGGACGGGTGATCTTGGTGCGCAAGATGGTCTCATTGATACCAAGCAAGCGATCAAGTTCCTGAGCGGTAGCAGGCTCAGCGGTGAAGTTCACCACTGCGTAGATACCTTCAGACTTCTTCTGGATGTCATAAGCCAGGCGACGACGGCCCCAGATGTCAACCTTTTCGATGGTTCCACCATCGTTGGTGATGACATTCAGGAACTTCTGAAGCGACGGCTCAACGGTACGCTCATCAACATCGGGGTCGATGATTACCATCAGTTCGTAAGGACGCATATGTGAACCCACCTCCTTTGGTCTAGGCGGTTACGGCATTTCCGTAACAGGAGGTTCTTTTGCGGTGCCGGTGCGGCGCGGACACTCAATGAGTGGTCCCGATGCCAGCACAGACTTGTCCATCTTACCGTAAGTACGACGCCGGGCACTCACCCCTGCGCGTAACTCTCACCACACGCTGGTCTCAGCCTCCGCCCATCCCCGCCGCCCATCCCCGCTTCGCGGCATCGATCCGTGAGAAATGGTCGCTTTCACGGATCAAAGCGACCATTTCTCACGGATCGATGCCTTAAAATGGGAGTAATCCCGTCTCCTTTGCCGAAAGGCCCTGCCGTATGCGCTCCACTGACAACGCCGTTGCGCAGTGGCATGCGCAAAAACAGCTGCGGCTGAGCCCGGCATGGAAGCTGCTTCAGGGTGCGCCGTGGACGTTGGCGTTCCTGCGTGCGGAATTCACGGCCGCCACACAACGCGTGCCGCTCGAGGAGTTCCACGCCGATCTGGCGGACTTCATGAAGGAGCTGCGCGAAGAAAACCTCAGCCTCAATGAGGCGTGGCAAGCATCCCACTACGCCGATTCCTGGGTGCGCAGCCAATTCTTAGCCCGGCCCATGGTGGACGGCAAGTTCCACTACGAACCCACGGCAGCCACGGCGCGCGTGCTGGCCTTCATCGACACCTTGGGCGGGCGCCACACCAACCTGAACAGCTCGCGTCTGAGCACCTTGCTTAACAGTATTGAGACGCTGTCACTGCAAAGCGATCCCAACCCGGAGTCGCGCATTGCCGCCCTCGAAGCTGAAATTTTAGATCGTCAGAATGAGATCACAGCACTGAAGAACGGCGCCAGCCCGGCCGTGCTGTCCAATGATTCCGCCGTTGCCGCTACTCGCAGCGTGCTTGACCTGGCGGCCAGCCTCCCTGCAGATTTCAAGCGAATGCGCGACGGCGTCGAGGTCATGTTGCACTCGATCCGCACCGAGATCATGGAATCGTCCCTATCCAAGGGTGTGGCCGTAGGTCAGGTGCTGGCAGGAGACAAGGCCCTGCGCGGGACCGCCGAAGGGGAGACGTTCCGGGGCTTCACCGAGTTCCTCAATGACCCAGTGCAGCAGGCCCGGTTCCGGCAGTCGGTCAATGAAGTGCTGGAACGTGACTTCACCGACGCGCTCACTGCCGAGGAACGCAACAACCTGGCCTCGCTGGTTCGTGAGATGCGCCGGCAGGCTGGCGAGGTTCACGCCATTTACGGCCGCTTGTCCGAGAGCCTGCACGCCTATGTCCAATCGGCTGAGTTCCAAGAGTCAGTGCTGCTGCGCAAAGCCATCCATGCCGCAGAGTTGGCGGTGGCCACGGCACCGCTGGGATCCCGCACGCCCGTGGTGGCACCGCTGCTGTTCTCCCCCAACTTTGAAACGTTGGCCGGGCTGGGAATCTTCAACCCGGAGGACCACGTGCCGCCACCCAAGCTGGCCGCCCCGCCGGCCCTGAGTGACGCCGATATCCACCGCACCCCCTCCACTCCGGCGCCGGACATGCCCAAGCTGCTGGCCGCCGTCGAACATGCAAGAGAAACCCGCAATGGCAGCGCCACCTTGGCGGATGTATACACGTCCTTGCCGGCGGAGCTTCAGCACATCAATACCATTCGCGGGCTCATTTTGGCCGCACGCGGCAACAACAACAGCATCACGGTGGAGAGCACCGAGACACTGACATTCACGCAGATCGACGGGACCACGCGCACTGCAACTGTCCCCCTGTTCACCTTCACGAAGGACTGACGCACCATGAACACCGAGCGAACCCTCTTTCCCGGCGATACCGGCTCCTTTCCGCTGGATATGCGTCAGGCGCTGGTCCGGCTGCTGCGTGGACCGTACATTGACGGGACCGCCGATCCGGCGCTGTGGACCACCATCCTCACGCATGCGGTTTCGCTGCAGCAGTACCTGAGTGAGATCTTCTTGCTGCTGAGTGTTGATACTGAGCGCAAGATCGCGCTGCTCACTCCGGCCGAGATCGATTCCGTTCACACGCAACCCATCGTCGCCAGGAAGCCGCTACGCCGCGAGGAGACGCTGTTGGCGCTGCGCCTGCGGGTGATGCTGGACAGGCATGCCGGTTCGGGGACGGATGTGAGTATTTCCCGCGATGGGGCCCGTGAAATTCTGGCCGAGCATCGTCAGCCCGGTGCCGTTGATGACAAGCGCATGGATGAGCAGACGGACGCCGCACTGGCCAGGCTGCTGAACCTCAAACTCATCCTGCCGACGGAGCTCCCCCACGAATACCGGGTCAGCAACGCCCTTGCCCTGGCGCTGCCGTTCGATTCCATTGAGCAGATCCCGGCCTACCTGGCCGCCCTAGAGCAATCCGCCACCGACGCTCTGGACCTCGAGTCCGAGCAGCCAGCTGAACCACTGCAGGAGATCTTCTAAGTGAGCATTGCAACCACCCTGCCCATCGGCGAAGAAATCAACCCCGGCCAGTTCCGGCTGAGCCAGATCCAAATCATCAACTGGGGCACCTTCCACGGCCGCCACAGCATGTACGTGGACCGCGCCGGCACCTTGCTCACCGGCCATCCGGGCGTGGGAAAGTCCACCCTCTTTGACGGCATCCAGCACATTTTCTATGCTGCTCCGCGCCTGAATGAGTCAGCGCACGACGCCTCCAACCGCAAGGACCGCCGCACCACGTTTAGCTACATGCGCGGGCGCAAGATCAAGACGGCCGACGGCGTTGAATACCAACGCCCCAGCGCCACCTGGAGCGCCACGGCGTTGGTCTTTGAGGACGGCTTGGGACGCCATGTCACCATTGCGGCACTCTTTGACCTGCCGGCGAATGGACTTGAGGGTCAGGTGGGCAAGCATTATCTGATCCACAACAAGCCCTTGGACACCGAGGCGCTGGAGAAGCACGGGAGCCGCCGCTTTTCGCCGTCGTCCCTGCACGCCGCACTGCCCGGCGCCGAGGCCTTCGATGTCCACAAGACCTTTGCTGAGCGCTTCCGGCGCAAGCTGGGCATCCACAATGACAAGGCCTTCAGCCTGCTGCGCACCTTGCAGAACGGCAAGGGCCTGGACAAGGGCGTCAACCGCTTCTTCCGCTACGAGGTGCTGGACAAACCCGCAACCCTGACCGCGGCCGCTGCGGCTGTGGAGGACTTCAGCCACTTGAGCGGAATCTACCGCCAGCTCGAGGATGCTCGCGGACAGCGTGATGCGTTGGCCCCTGTGCCCGAACTGCATGAAAAACTACGTGAACTAGCAGCACAACATGACCGCACAGTTGAGCTAAAAAATGTTCAGCTGCCCTTGCTCCGCCAGCAGTTCCAAGGCGAACTACTGGCTGCCCGTGCTGTTGCGCTGGCGGAAGCGCGGGCACACAAGCAGGCCGAGATCGCGTCCGCCACGCAGACCAAGGATGCCCTGAGTGAAACCGTTGCGGCGCTGGCCAGCCAACACGCCAGCCACGGCGGGCAAGCTATTGACGGCCTGGAAAAGGACATTCGTGCCAGCAAGCGCGAGCTAGCAGAGCGGACGCGCATTGAAGCCGCCGTACGGGATGATCTCGACAGCGCCGGACTCGTCTATGACTGGAGCGCGCAGGGCCTTGCCGCTGTCCGCGCGGAGGCAGCGGCCGGCGTCGAACGTCAACAGGAGCAGACCGCTTCGGCGCGTGCTCTCGAGTACCAGGCTGTGGCGACCAGCGTAAACGTCAAGGCGCAGGAGGCTGCGTTGCGGGCTGAGATTGCCGCTTACCAGCGCCGCGGTTCCAACATTGACTCACGCAGCGCTGCGGCCCGCCGTGCCATTTGCGCCACGACCGGCTTGGACGTGGCGGACATGCCATTTGCCGGCGAACTCGTGGATATTGGCAGCGAGCACAGCGCTTGGCGGCCTGCTGCGGAGAAGGTGTTGCGCTCACTGGCTACCACGTTGCTGGTCCGCGGCGCCGATATTGCTGCCGTTACTGCTGCTATCAACTCCCTGGACGGGCACGGCAAGCTGCGCTGGATCAACCTCGGCGTTCCAACGAAGCCGGCCAAGGCGGGGCATGCGCATCTTGTCACGAAACTAGATTTTCACGCGTCCGACGCCGGATCCTGGCTTCGCGAGAAAATCGCCGGCGACTTTGCCTTCATCTGTGTGGACGACGATGCCGAGCTGCACAACCATGCGAAGGCGGTTTCTCGGGCTGGGACCCTGAAGCTGAGCTCGTCTCTGTTTGAGCGGGACACTCGCACCATCAATCCTTCTGATTACCTGCTCGGCTTCAACAATGTGGCCAAGATTGCTGAATTGGAAGAGCAAGCGCGGCTCCTCGCTGCCGAGCAGGCTGCTGCGGATGCGTCGGCCACACAGAGCAGCTTGGCCAAAGACGCTTCGGCGCGCAGGCTCTCTACTCTGAAGCGGATTGCCGAAGATGACAGGAGCTTCGAGCAGCTGGATTCGGCAGCACTTGCTGCATCTCTTGCAGGATTGCAGGCAACTCTAGAACAGACCATTGCAGGAAGCACCACATTGGCTCAGCTGCGAGATTCCCTCGCGGCCGCCCAAGCTAAACTAGAAGCTGCCGTGGGCCGTGTGGCTGTGCTGCACCACGATCTCTCCGGTATTGAGAAGGACCTAGCTTCCGTCCAAGACGTACTGGCCGGAAGCGGCCCCGGAGGCTCCCCTGTAAATACGGCAGAGGAATGGGCGCAGGAAGCATTCGCTCCCTATCTGAGTGACGGGGATCCCGCCACCTTGGATGAGCTGGAGGTGCTATTGAGCCATGTCGCTGTGGACTTAGGTGAACGCATCGCCACCATCAAGGAGCGCCAGTTCCGTACCGAAGGTGCACTGAACGAAATCTTCAAGGCGTTTGCCCGCCAGTTTGGACCTTCCATGAGCGCAAGCCATGGCACGGGCGCCGAGGCCGCACCTCATTACGAAGAGTTGTATGCGCGCATCGTTTCTGACGGCCTGCCGCAGCGCCAAGATGAATTCAAGGAATACTTCAACAACCGGTCGTACGAACGCTTTTCGGACCTCCTACAACTCCTCGAGGAAGAACGCCGCTCCATTGAGGAGCGCATCCTGCCGCTGAACCAGATCCTGGAGGATGTTCCCTTCGAGAAGGGCAGCCGGCTACGGCTGGAGGTCAAGACAAGCATTCCGGACGAGGCGCGAACATTCCGCCAAGAACTCAAGGAGGCTCTGGGCAATGCCTACACTCAAGCCACCGAGGAAACCATGGCTTCGAGTTACCAGCAGCTTGAGCGTTTGGTTAATGCGTTGGCGGATCCGGCGTTGGCGCATTGGGCAGACACCGCCCTTGACGTACGCCAGCATGTCACTATCAGCTGCAACGAACACCGCCCTAATGGCGAAGTAGAGATGGGCCTGGAGCCCGGCACTCTCTCCGGCGGCGAGGGTCAGCGTTTCACGTCCTTCATCATGGGCGCAGCTTTGGCCTACCAGCTGGGGATCGATGTACAGGGATACAGCACCTACGGGACAGTCATGATCGATGAGGCCTTTATTCAGGCCAACTCCGAATACGCGGGCGCCGGCATCAATGCACTCCAGGAGTTCGGCTTCCAGCTCCTGCTGGCTGCCCCTGAGGACAAGGTAGACCTATCCAGGCACCTAGGCTCGGTCACGGACATCATCAAGCACCCACAGGCCAACGTCTCAGGCTTTGTCTCCACAGGTCATTCCCCTGCAACGGCAACGGATATTATCCTGCGGTAGCGCGGTGTCGGTTTCCGTGCTGCTGCGCGGTACGGCTTGCCGGCGTCTGGCCGTGCTGCTGGGTGCATATGAGTCGTTTACCGGACGGCCGCGACCGGGCTCCAAGACAGGCACACTACCCCTTTAAACAGTGATGGCCGCCCTGGTAGGGGTGGCCATTGTTGTTGTTGGTGCTTGCTGGATTCGAGAACGTAGTTGCTGCGATGTGAATCGTGGATTTGTGTCGTGTTCTGCAGTCTCGAATGGTTTCATG
>NZ_JBFBLV010000056.1:0-9943 GCF_040686835.1 Specibacter sp. NPDC078692 | reverse complement strand
CGCAAGCATTGATCAGCCTGGCCATGCTCAGCCTCGGCGGCCACAAACCGGTACTCCCCGGACGAAAATGACCCACGGATATGTCAGGAGAGCCGCATTTGCAGTGTTTTCGCCGACGCTATCCCAGCATTTGCGGTCAGCGTGGCACACAAGAGGGAGGCCACCTTTCATAGGTGGCCTCCCGACGTTGTTCTTGGGAACTTCTTTCTTCGGACGTGCCTTGACCGTACGGAGTACAAGGTGCCGAAAAATATCCTCCGCTGGGTGGATGCCGCCAGAGGTCACGCGTGGGAAACTTGAGGAAGTCAACCACCACAGAAGAGGAAAAAATTCACGGTGGACTTCTTGCATCTCATTGATCAGATCAACGTCATGATCGAACACTCCGCTGCTCAGTGGTGGGTCATTCCCATGGTGGCGCTGTTCTGCCTGATCGACGGATTCTTCCTGTTCCTGCCCAGCGAAACAGCGATTGTGGCGCTGGCCTCCATTGCCTCCCGGAACGGCTATCCCAACATTTGGCTGCTGATCCTTGGCGCGTCCATGGGCGCCATGATTGGTGACAACATCGCCTACTGGATGGGCCGCAAACTTGGGGTTCAGCGCTTCGCCTGGATGCGCCGCCCCCGCATTGCCAAAGCCTTTGCCTGGGCTGGCATGGAATTGGACAAGCGCGGAGCCGTCCTCATCTTCACGGCCAGGTACGTCCCCGTGGGCCGGATAGCCGTCAATTTCACCGCCGGAGCCACCCTGTTTCCGTGGCGGCGCTTTGTGCTCTTGGACGGTATTGCCGTCGTGACGTGGGCTAGTTATTCAGTGGCCGTGGGCACATTCGCCGGGCGGTGGGTGCACGATAATCCGCTTTTGGGGGTCGGTATCGCCATCGCCTTTGCCATTGTGATCGGTATTCTCGTGGACCATGCACTGAAGTTGGTGCACCGATATGTGGATCGCCGCGCCCACAAGAGTTCCGCTCGCACAACGCCAAGCGAGCCAACGACGCCAGCTGATGCAAGCCCGCTGACGGTGCCGAAGGATTCGGCGGAGCCGGGTCCTGTGGATCTGAGTCCTGTGGGTCTGAGTGCGCCGGTGCTAGGTGCTCCCGAGTCAAGCCGCCTTGCAGCGCCCGACGCCGGAGAAGGTGACGGACACACTGTGGTGGGTGCCGCCGTCGTCCCTCATTGTGGCGGAGCGGGCAGCGGGAAGGGCGCCGTCAAGGTTGGTGGGCCATCCCCAAACGGCGCAGCGGCTGCCGGAATTCACCGGCACTAAGCCCGCGTCCAACTAGCGCCGGGCCCGGCTCATCCCTAGAGTGGGATTGTGACTAACTCAACTTCAGAACACACAGGCATTTCCATTCCCGTCGTGGACCTTAAATCATTGCCCAAAGTGTCCCTGCACGATCACCTTGATGGCGGGCTCCGCCCCGAAACCATCATTGAGTTGGCTGCCGAGGTCGGGCACACCTTGCCCGCCACCGAGGCTACGGAACTGCGCGACTGGTTCCTGGAATCGGCCGACTCCGGCTCGCTGGAGCAGTACCTAGAAACGTTCGAGCACACCGTTGCTGTCATGCAAACGCACGACGCCCTAGTGCGAGTCGCCAGAGAATTCGTTGAAGACCTCGCCGAAGACGGAGTGGTTTACGGCGAAGTTCGCTGGGCTCCGGAGCAGCACCTGAGCGCCGGGCTTTCTCTGGATGAGGCTGTCGAAGCCGTCCAGGAAGGTCTGGAAGTGGGCATGGATTCGGTGGATGAGGCGGGCGGCTACATTGAGGTCGGCCAGATCCTCACCGCCTTGCGCCACGCCGACCGGGGCGCCGAAATCGCCCAGCTGGCCGTTCGTCACCGCGACAATGGTGTGGTGGGCTTTGACCTTGCCGGCCCAGAGGAAGGCTACCTGCCCTCCCGCTTCACCGAAGCTTTCACCTACCTCGCGGAGAACAATTTCCCCGCCACGGTCCACGCCGGTGAGGGTGCCGGGCTCGAAAGTATCCAGGACGCGCTGGTCCACGGCCGGGCGCTGCGATTGGGCCACGGCGTGCGCATCGCCGAGGACATCCACCTCGATGTCCAAGAAGAAGACGGGCACGACGTCGGCACGCTCACCTTGGGCGATCTGGCGCAGTGGGTCCGAGACCGGCAGATCCCGTTGGAGATATGCCCGTCCTCGAACCTGCAGACCGGTGCCATTGCGGCGTTTGGCAGCACCATTGCCGAACACCCCATTGACTTGCTGCACCAGTTGGGCTTCAACATCACCGTCAACACCGACAACCGGCTCATGAGCGGTGTGACGCTGAGCGGCGAATTTGGGCTGCTCGTGGAGACCTTCGGTTATGGTCTGGACACCGTCCTTGAAATGACGCTGAACGCTGTTCACGCATCATTTTTGCCCATTGAATCACGCGAGCAGTTGGCTGAATTCATCGTGGAGAACTTTGAAGACGCCATGGAGGAAATGGACACCTTCGAAGACTCCGAAGAATTCGAAACCTTCGACGCCTCCGATCTGGACGAGCCCGAGTTGGATGAATCCGCTGTGGACGAAGACGGACGTGACAACTAGTTCTATGCCGGAATTCAACGGGCGGGCCAGCTCCACTGCGGTGGAGCTGGCCCGCCTTGTCGATGTGGTGGATGCCCTCCGGGAGCATTGCCTGTGGACGGCAGCACTGACTCATGAATCCCTCACCAGCTATTTGGTAGAGGAAGCCCATGAGTTCATTGAGGCACTGGAAACCGGCAGTTCAGCGCAGATTTCCGGCGAACTGGGCGATATCTTGCTGCAAGTGGTGCTGCATTCGCGCTTGGCTCAGGAATCCGGTGAGTTCGATTTAGCTGATGTGGCTCACGGTCTGAGCGAGAAAATGATTCGGCGCAGCCCACACGTCTTCCATCCCGATGGCACGTTGCAGGAGAGTTTCCCTGCCACGCTCGGCGAAATCGAGGAGACCTGGGAACGCGTCAAGGCGCAGGAACGTGAGCAGGCGCGTGAACAGGAAGCGGCGGTGAGAGCTACAGGAGCGCCCACGCAGTCCGGAAAACATGTCCAATCCGGGCCATTTTCCGGAATTCCGGGGTCACTGCCGGCTCTGGCCATGGCGCAGAAATCGGTGGAGCGTGCACGGCGAGCGGGGCTCGAGGTGCCGGAACCCGCGGGGAACTTCCCCAGCCCCATCGAATCGGAAGAAGAGCTCGGGAAGGTGCTGCTCGACGTCGTACTTCAGGCACAAAAGCGTGGCTTGGACGCAGAAAGGGCACTACGGCTAGCGGTACGAAACTTTCAAAGTCTGCACAGGGGATGATGGCCGCCGGGCGCACTCGCAAAGACTGAAATGCTAGTCTTTAAGTAGGGAATTATCGAGAAAATGAGGGGCGGCACTGATGACTACAGCACATTGGGCCCACGCCCCTGCGGAAAGTGGGGTGGCCTTGATGGCCTGCTTCGCGACCCCCACCGCTCCCTGACGCGCCCGGCCTAAAGCCGCCCGCCTCCGGTGAGCCACCTCAAAACACCATCCCTGTGCCGTCGAGAACGGCACGCCTGAAAAGGCACTTCCCTTTATTTGAGGACTCCTTGCTGTGGAAAAAATCTCCGAAAAACAAATCCGTTCCTGCTTCGTCAATGCGAGCCGTTCCGAGGCCGCCAAGCTGACGTTGCCAGCCAATTTTGCCGACCTTCACTGGGACGAACTCGACTCGCTCGGTTGGCGAGATCCCAAGATGCCGATGCGCGGCTACCTGATTACCCGGACCGCTGATCGTTTGGTGGGCATCATGCTCCGAGCTCCAGAGGGCGGCAGCGGCAAGAAGCGCAGGGTGCTGTGCGAGTTGTGCCGCGACGTCTATTCCGAGGAAGACGTGTACCTGTGGGTGAGCAAGCGGGCCGGTCAATCGGGCCGCGACGGGAACTCGGTCGGGACGCTGATCTGTGCCGAATTTTTGTGCTCGGCCAATGTCAGGAAGGTTCCTGCCGTCAATGAGATTGAGCCAGACCCGGTTGCAGTCATTGAACGGCAGATCCTGGGCCTGCGCGAACGGACCGAAAAATTCATGGCACGCGTTATGGGTTAGACCCGCTGTCGCTTCGCCTTGATTGTTCGCGTTCAAGCGATGGCCCAAGGGTAGTTTGCTAGTTCTTTGAGGAGATAGTGCCAGTCCTTAGTGCCAGGACTTAGTCCGCGAGAAGGGTGTAAATGGCTCGCCGGGCGGTATCCAATGCTTCAGTGGCTGCCTTGATTTGGTCCTCGGTGCCCGCCATCGATATTTGCTCGACTGCGCCAACGAGCTTGCCCAAGCCAAGCCGCAAATCAGTTCCGGCTCCGGCTTCCTCATTCACATCGGCCCAAACCTGCGCCATTTCTTGGCCGTTTTCGGCGACGTAGTTTTTGCCAGTGTCTGTTAACACGAACTCGGTGCGCTTGCCGTCGCCGGTTGACTCGATGAGTCCCTCGGATTGGAGTGCTGCCAATGCGGGGTAGATAGAGCCGGGACTTGGCCGCCAGGCGCCGTCGGTATGTGCGGCGATGGCGCCGATCATGCCGTAGCCGTTGTAGCTGTGCTGGCTCAATAGGGACAAAATGGCGCTCCGGACGTTTCCTTTGCGGACTCGGCCGCCACCGCGGGGACCGAAGCCGCCACGGCCGCCAAAGCCACCACCGGGGCCACCGCCTAGACCCCCGCCCATGCCGCCACTTCTGTGTCCGCCGCCGAGCGGCCCACCACGGGGCCCTCCGCCGTGTGGGCCGCCGCGGGGGCTTCCTCCACGAGGACCCCCGCCGCGGGGACCGAAGTCGCCGCGACCACCACGGCCGCGGCCTGCGTCATCCGGGAAACTTTCGCGAGGGTCGGTGAAATCACCATCGCCATTCGGGGGAGTGGGCTCGTTGTGGCGCCGTGACCGGTGGCCGCGCCGAGCGTCTCGCTGGTGATCATTGTTTTCTTGGGGAAAATTCAAGTTTTTCATTTTATGCTTGCTTGCCTGTTCTAAAAGTTGAAATATGGGGGCTGCCGGTGGAGGGAATCGATAGATGATTGCCGTCCCGAGCCCGGTGGTGGAAGTACGTAGAGACTGTCCACGAGACTGTCCACTGAATGATTTGTTCCTCGCGTTGCGTCGCTTTGAAAGCTTCTTTGACTGCGTTGTGATAGTTAACGATATATCGCTATATTCGTTTGCGCAAGAGGTTACTGCGCCACAGGTTTTTGGAAAATATCCTAAGCCGTCCGTTACGTCGTCCAATACGGTCCCTTGGGCGAATCTTCGCCGGGGTTACAGCACTTCTGGGCGTCTTGCCGGCCTCGTTCGGTTTATCAAAAGTCCGTTCCGTGTAGCGCAGGAAAGCTCTTGGCGTAGTAATGAGGGCTCAATCACGCTGTCGGCTACGATTGAGACGACAGCGTGGTCGACAAATACACTACAAAGCTGACTATTAGGAGCAATACGTGGCACTTATTGAAGCCATTCATGCACGCGAAATTTTGGATTCCCGCGGAAATCCGACCGTTGAGGTCGAAGTTCTGCTGACCGATGGTGCCATGGGCCGCGCAGGCGTTCCTTCCGGTGCATCCACCGGTGCCTTCGAGGCAGTGGAACTCCGTGACGGCGACAAGGACCGTTACCAGGGCAAGGGTGTTTTGCAGGCAGTCGAGGCTGTTCTGGAAGTTATTGCCCCCGAGATTGAGGGCCTGGACGCAACCGACCAGCGTCTGATCGACTCCGTCATGCTGGAACTGGACGGCACGCCGAACAAGGCGAAGCTGGGCGCCAACGCCATCTTGGGTGTTTCGCTCGCCGTGGCTAGTGCCGCGGCCGAGTCCGCTGGCCTGCCGCTGTACCGCTACTTGGGTGGCCCCAACGCGCACGTTCTGCCGGTGCCGCTGATGAACATCCTCAACGGTGGCTCACACGCTGACTCCGACGTCGATATCCAGGAATTCATGGTTGTGCCGCTCGGTGCTTCCACGTTCTCCGAAGGTCTGCGCTGGGGCGTTGAGGTCTACCACAACCTCAAGGCCGTGCTGCAGGAAAAGGGCCTCTCCACGGGCTTGGGCGATGAGGGTGGCTTCGCGCCGAACCTGCCGTCCAACCGTGCAGCACTTGACCTGATCCTGGAAGCCATCACACGCGCCGGCTACAAGCCGGGCACCGATGTTGCCTTGGCCTTGGATGTTGCCTCCTCCGAGTTCTTCAAGGACGGTGCATACCAGTTCGAAGGCAAGGCACTAACTGCTGCCGAGATGAGCGCTTACTACGCTGAGCTCGTTGCCGACTACCCGCTCGTTTCCATCGAGGATCCCCTGGATGAAGATGACTGGGAAGGCTGGAAGACTCTGACCGACGCCATTGGCGACGAGGTTCAGATCGTCGGTGATGACCTCTTCGTCACCAACCCCGAGCGTCTTTCCCGGGGCATCGACACGGCAACCGCCAACTCGCTGCTGGTGAAGGTCAACCAGATCGGTTCACTGACCGAGACCTTGGACGCTGTTTCCATGGCTCAGCGCGCCGGTTACACCACCATCACCTCGCACCGCTCCGGCGAAACCGAAGACACCACTATTGCTGACATCTGCGTTGCCACCAACGCCGGTCAGATCAAGACAGGTGCCCCGGCCCGCTCCGAGCGCGTTGCCAAGTACAACCAGCTGCTGCGCATCGAAGAAGAACTCGATGACGCTGCACGCTACGCAGGCCGCAGCGCGTTCCCGCGTTTCAAGGGCTAAATAGCGGTGAAGGCCGCGGCGGCTGACTAAGGTGGAGTTCACACCTGGTCAGCTACCGCGGCCTTGTGCGTTAAACATGAACGTCACTGAACTGAGCTAGCGTTGTCTGAAAAGCAGCCATTGGCGTTGGTGAGCTAGCGTTTGAGGAAAAGCTGCCATTAGTGCGATAGCGTTCGATGATGGGCCGAGACAAACTGCCGGCCGAATTCCTGAGGAGAAGCATGGCCACACGACGGCCCTCAGTGCCTAAGGCACAGTTCACTTCCGGACTCAAAGGTGCCCCGGAGGTCCCAGCCGCTGCCGACCCAGCTTTGGAAAGTACGACGACGGCACCTGGCTCAGGCGCTCGGGCCACCAAGGCCAAGGCTGACAAGCGCGAACGCCAGCCGACCAGCAATTCTCAGGGCCGCAGCAGCCAAGATGGCGTGATCCATCCGGCGGGTAACAGCCCGGTCCCGGCAAGAACTTTTTCTGGTCGCCTGATCGTGCTAGGTATCACGATGGGTGTGGTCACCATCCTGCTCGCGCCGAATGTGCACACCTTCGTCACCCAACGGACCGAAATCGCCCAACTGCGCGAAGACATCTCGGCCCGGCAGGCCCAACAAGACGCCTATGCATCCGAACTGCAACGGTGGGATGATCCGGCCTACATCAAGCAGCAGGCCCGCGACCGGGTCAGCATGCTCATGCCCGGTGAAACCGGCTACTGGGTTTATGGCGGCGACGATATTGAGGGCGCCCAGAACTCGGTAGACGCAGCTAAGGCGGCCGCCGTCGAGGCGACCACCGCCAAAAAAGCCACCGAAGTCACAGAAGACCCTTGGGTCGACAGCCTGTGGGAGTCCGTGAAGAAGTCAGCCCAAGTCCAAGCCCCTGCCGAGCCGGTAGCCCCGTCGGCTCCTGAGCCAAGCGCTCCGGCTGCGTCTGAGGAACCCGCGCCGTAGTAGCCTCCTCGTCACCGTGCTGTAAGAATGCGCTGGGGCATGAACCTTCGCTGCCTCCGGGCAGGCTAAAATTACAGGTTGAACATCACGGCCCTAGCGGCCTAATGCATGACAACAGCTCTATGAAAGGCCCGCCCGTGCCCGAAACCACCAGCTCCGCCTCGACCGGGCGTATTCCCACCCAGCACGATCTGGACACTCTCAGCCGCCAGCTCAACCGGCCCGTGCGTGACGTGGTTGAAATTCCGGCACGCTGCATTTGTGGCAACCCGCTGGTGGCTGCAACGGCTCCCCGTCTTAGCAACGGCATTCCGTTCCCCACCACTTTTTACCTGACGCATCCGGTATTGACCGCTGCCGCGTCGCGCCTGGAAGCAGCCGGACTCATGAATGAAATGAGCGAACGCCTGGAGACGGACACCGAGCTGGCCGCCGCCTACCAGAAGGCGCACGAGAGCTACATTGCGGCCCGCGAAGCTATCGGTGAACGTGCCGGCACGGGTCCTGTCCCGGAAATTGCAGGGATCTCCGCTGGCGGAATGCCCACCCGTGTCAAATGCCTCCATGTGCTGGTTGGTCACGCTCTTGCAGAAGGCCCCGGCGTGAACCCGCTGGGCGATGAAGCTCTGGCTGGGGTAGCCCAGTGGTGGACCGCCGATACCTGCTACTGCGCCGGCGCCTGGGATGACGGCGCACCGGTACCCAACAAGGACCTGAGCCGCCACGTTAAGCACCTTAACCAGAACGAGAACCAGAACTAGAACTAGAACTAGTAACGACCCAGCCAGTCCCGATTCTTGAAAGGCCCCACCATGCGTGTTGCAGCCATCGACTGCGGAACGAACTCCATCCGCTTACTCATTGCCGATGTGACGCAAGAGCCGCACGGCTGCCAGTCACTGCGCGATGTGCACCGCGAAATGCGGGTTGTCCGGCTGGGACAAGACGTTGATGTCACCGGCAGCTTGGCTCCCGAGGCGTTGGCTCGCACCTTCGCCGCGGTAGACGACTATGCCGCCATCATCGCGGCCCATGCCGTGGAACAGGTGCGTTTTGTGGCTACGAGTGCCACCCGTGATGCCAGTAACAGGGATGAATTTGTCGCTGGTATCAAGGAGCGCTTGGGCGTAGAACCGGAAGTGGTCAGCGGCGCGCAAGAGGCGGCACTGTCCTTTTCCGGGGCTGTGTCCGTGCTACCGGCCTTGGGTGCGAAGAAGGTACTTGTTGTTGACTTGGGCGGTGGCAGCACCGAGTTCGTAGTGGGTGATGGCAACGGCGTCTTGAGCGCACTGAGCGCCAACATGGGCTGTGTGCGTTTTACCGAAAGGTACCTGCAGGCTGACCCTCCCACCGAAGAACAAATCGCTGTGGCCGAGGCAGCGGTGCAGGAAAAACTTGCCGAAGTTCTCGCCGTGGTGCCCTTGGCTGATATTGACCAGGTGGTGGGAGTTGCAGGTTCCATCACCACCATCACAGCCCACGCCCTCGGGTTGGTGCGCTACCAGAGTGAGGCGATTCATGCCGCCGTCGTACCCCTGGAAAAAGTGGACGCAGCAGCCTCCTCGTTACTCTCCATGACGCGGGCTCAGCGAGCGGAGTTGGGCTTCATGCATCCGGGCCGGGTAGACGTCATCGGTGCCGGAGCACTGATCTGGCGCACCGTGCTGCGCACCCTCTCGCAGCTCAGCGGCGGACGGGTGGAATCGGCAACCACCAGCGAACACGATATTCTTGACGGAATCGCCTTGGGTGCAGTCCGAGACTGACACCGCCCCACAGCCTTCCTTTGGAATGGCCATCTCACGGAAACGAGCTCCCATGCAGTTAGCCCCACGGTTGCGTAAAACCGCAGCCGCGCTGATGACGCTTGCCCTGGCTGGCTCGTTGCTCATGGCTGGCGCTACCGTGGCGCAGGCCGATGACATCCGCAACCGGGAATACTGGCTGGAACAGTCCGGAATTGTGAAGGCCTGGGAAGTTTCCCAAGGCGAAGGCGTCAAGGTCGCCATTATTGACAGCGGCGTTGACACCGACCATAAAGACCTCAAAGGTGCCGTGGTGGGTGGGATCGACATGTCCGGCGCCGGCAACGAAAAGGGCAGCAAGGGGATCGGGGCTGAACCCGAGCACGGAACGCTAGTGGCCACTATGCTGGCTGGTCGTGGCCACCCTGCCCCCACCGCTACTCCGTCCACGGGCGCACCCAAAGCCAGCAGTTCAGCCAAGCCCAAGGAAACCGTCGGTGCTGGGCCTGACGGTGTCATCGGA
>NZ_JBFBLV010000055.1:0-10818 GCF_040686835.1 Specibacter sp. NPDC078692 | reverse complement strand
TTGTCCTGTCTCATTACAGTTAAGGCAATCTCACTTTAGTTAAGGCATCAGGGTTATTTGTCTCATTACAGATGAGGCATTGGCCAGCTGCGTCTCACTTCAGTTAAGGCATCAGTCCGGCGTGTCCCAAGTTAGTTGACGTAGTCGAACCGTTGCCGGGACTAAAATTCACACTATGGGACGCTCAATCGCGGCGTCCGACGCTCTCGCCGGGCACCACGCTCCAGCAGGCACCCTGTTGTTCAGGGAGCAATTCACCAGCGCCCCAACAACCTCCCAACTGGCTGACTGCTGGATGATCCCGTTTGAACACGCCCAACCCATTCGTGCTCCGGCCGCGTTCAAAGGCCAACGTAATTTTGCCGGACTTTGGTGGTGCGCAACTATCCAACGCCACATCGGATTTGAATCCTGGTGTGAACGCGATCAGCTAATGCGCTTGGACTTTGACCCCGATGTCGTAGGAATCTCCTCACAACCATTTCGTATCATCTTGCCAGCCTCACTCCCCCAGCATTCGCACGTGCCAGATTATTTCGTTCGCCGCTTCGACGGTAGCGCCGTCCTCATTGATATTCGGCCCGATTCCCGCGTGAAACCTGCCGACCAGGAAGTTTTTGAGGCCACAGCACGACTGTGCGCTTCAGTTGGTTGGACCTATCAACGTCTAGGGGAACTACCTTCCATCTACCGGGCCAACCTCCGATGGCTTGCTGGATACCGCCATCCACGATGCTTGCGTGAAGCACCCGCAGCACTGATGAGAAAACATCTAATGTCTTCTGGACCCTCATCAGTGAGCGAACTAACCATAGCTGCCGGTGAATCCGTCATCGTCCTGCCAACGCTGTTTCACATGCTCTGGACGCAGGAATTCGTCACGGACCTCGAGGGCAGACTTCTTCAATTCGACGCAGCTGTGCAGCTAAGGGACTCACCATGAGAACTAAACCCGATCTTCTACGGCTTGGTGACGACATCGAATTCTATGGCGTCACGTACCGGCTTACTGCCCTTGACGGCGATACCGCGGTACTTTCGGCTCGCAGCGAGGCGCCTGTGGCCATCAAGATTGGCTCACTAATTGCCGATGAAAATTTCAAAGTCCTGCGCTCACGGTCATCACAGCGGCGGATCACGGGCCCGTCCATGCTGTTTGACTCGCTGCCCCCTGAAGTGCAGAAACGAGCGCGGTGGATGGAAGGGCACGTCACCGAGATCCTGGATGGCGTCCCGTGTAACGCTGATACGGGGCAGACCGCGCGCCGCGACTTTGATGTAACGCGAACGTCGATGCGCCAGCGTGAACAGGCCAAATTAGTTGAGCTACAAGAGCTCGGAGAAACGCTCAGTATTGGTTCGCTACAGAGACTGCGCTACGCCTATGAGAAGCAAGGACTGCTTGGACTCATCGATCGACGGCTCATCCGCAGCGTCCCTATCGTGGGACAAACCGATCAAAGAGTCGTCGATGTCTTGCTCTCAATTTTGGAGGCCAACACGCAACAGTCAACAGGGTCCATGGATCGGCTAATGAGTCAGGTACGTAAAAGGCTGGAGAGCGAATATGGCCCAGGGACTGTGCCCTTACCGTCGCGAGCAACCTTCCACCGTCTGGTCGGACGGATCGCTGAAGGCCGACACGCGACGGGGTCAGCCCGCACCCGACGCACTCTGGCCCAGCAACCGGCAGCGCCCTTCAGCGCCGTCTACCCGGTCAGGCCAGGAGAACTGATGCAGATCGACTCCACTCCCCTAGATATCGCCGTCGAACTCGACGACGGCGTCATAGGACGGGTCGAGCTGACAGCGATGGTTGATATTGCCACACGCAGCATCCCGGCCGCCGTCATCCGCCCCACCACCAAGGCCGTCGATGCGGCTTTATTACTGGCACGTTGCATGACGCCAGAGCTCATGCGGCCCGGCTGGTCACAGGCCGCCTCCATGGCAGCTTCAGCACTGCCCTACCGGTTCATGAAATCAATCGATGAGCGCCTTGCAGGGGCTGCTGCGAAACCCGTCATCGTGCCCGAAACCATCGTCTGTGACCATGGCAAGGCCTACCTCTCCAACACCTTTAAGAGCGCCTGCCGTAGCCAAGGCATCAATCTCCAACCTGCCCACCCAGACACTCCTACCGACAAACCCGTCATCGAGCGAACTTTGCAGTCCATCGGCACGCTGTTTGCCCAGTACGTAACCGGATATCTCGGCTCTTCGGTGGAACGTCGTGGCAAAAACGCCGAGCAGCAAGCCGTCTTCTCCCTGCTGGAGATCCAAGACCTCCTGGACGAGTGGATCGTCACGGGTTGGCAGAACCGACCCCATGACGGATTGCGGGATCCCTTCACCCCATCTCGTGTGTTGACACCCAATGAAAAGTACGCGGCCCTCTTATCCGTCAGTGGCTACGTTCCAGCACCGTTCAGCGCCGAAGACTACCTCGAACTGATGCCCGCGGAAACTCGGGTCATCAACAGCTATGGAGTCAAGATCCGGCACCGCGTGTACGACACCGAGGACCTGAACCCCTACCGTGGCCAAAAATCCGGAATGAAGAACCTCAAGGGCCTTTGGGAGGTCAAATTCGATCCCTACGACGCAGCTTGCGTCTGGATCCGCAACCACCAAGACGGCGGATGGATTACCGCGTATTGGCGTCAACTCTCCGCCGGAGCCCAACCCTTTGGCGACGACATTTGGAACTACGGCCGCCAAGTCGTCGCAGAACGCGGCGTCACGACACCGTCGGAAGAGAGCATCAAGGCAGCAGTTGATGCCATCCTCGACAAGGCTTCCCCGCCAGCCAAACCCGCGGCAAGGCAACGAAAGAATCAACGAGCAGTAGCCCGCAACAAGGCTGCCATCAGCTCCCAACGCCCGCGCCCCCACGTCGGCCAACCCCCGGAAGAAGCAAAGCCCCCAGTAACGATCGAACCAGCTATCGAAGCCGCTTCGGACCAGGAAAAGGACTCCCCACCCCCGGCCAAGATCATTCCGTTGAAGATCTATGACCCCCAAAAGGAGGCCGACAAATGGTGGTAACAGAACTCCCAACCAGCGGTCGAGCCCCCACCACCACGCTGCAGGGCTGGCGTAGTTTCGTGGCCTCCACCGCACCCACCGTCGAGCTAGTCCACACCGCCGTATTGGCTGCGATGAGTGTGGCCCGGCGCGAAACCTACGACGAACAACGCATCAGCTACCACTCAGAATTCGTCCTGGCAGAAACATCCACAGTCCGCAAAATTGCAAACCAGGGCAAAATACTCGTGATGCTCAACCAGCGCGAGATCAGCGCCCGCCGAGGCTTGATCGTCTCAGGTCCCTGGGCGTCAGGAAAGACCACAGCGATCAAGCTCCTAGGCAAAACCCACGAACTACTCGTCAAACGCAAATACCCCGACCAGCGCGACCGGATCCCGGTCGTCTACATCACCACTCCCCCAAAAGGCTCCCCCAAGAAACTCGCCAGCGAATTCGCGAACTTCCTCGGCCTGCCCTACCGAGCCAGACAGAACGTCACAGACATAGCCGACGCCGTCTGCCAAGTCCTCGCCATGGCCAAAACTGACTTGGTCATCGTCGATGAAATCCACAACCTCAACCTGGCCACCAGTGCCGGGGAAGACATGTCCGACCACCTCAAATACTTCACCGAACACATGCAAGCGACCTTCGTCTACGCGGGCATCAACGTAGAGAACTCCGGCCTGTTCACCGGCATGCGGGGCCGGCAAATCTCTGGCCGATCCGTGCTAATGACCACCGGCCCCTTCCCGCTCACCGAAGAATGGGACTCACTCGTCGCGACTCTCGAAAATGGCCTGCGCCTTCACGAACACGTACCGGACACGCTCACGGCCCAGAGCCAGTACCTGCACCACCGCACGGGCGGCAGCATCAGCAGTCTCTCCCACCTCATCCGCGAAGCAGCCATCTTGGCCATCCTCAACGGCACAGAACGAATAGACCGAGCCCTGCTCGACGACATCATCTTGGATCACGCCGCCGAATCCATCGCGCCCCGGCCAGCGGCACTAAACCCTTCCATCCAATGACTACACGCCACTACCGACTAGCACCGGATCGCCCCCTACCCAGACCGGTGCGGCCCTACCAGGATGAGACAACACGGTCCTTCATCCGGCGCATCAACAGCGCCAACGTGCTCACCCACGGCGAACTCATCAAGACACTACGCTGGGATCGACGGCCGTGGATGTATGACCTCGCCACGTGGAACGGCACCCCTCCTGGCATCCTCGTGCTGGCAATGCCACAACTGGCCAACAGCCACCCGGATCCGATAATTCGACTAAAACTCGTTGGCCGGCCAATCCGCACTAGGCACGCACCTGCCTGCCGCCACTGCACCTTGGCCCGAGGCGCGGGCCCCTACGTGGAGGTCTACACCACCCACGAACGCACCCTCTGCCCCGACCACAAGCTTTGGATCGGAGACGGCATCGGCACAATCGCAGACCAATTCAACATCGCCGCTTGCCCAGAAATCATTGAAGCCTGGCACCACCACAAGAACCTCATCACCCGACACGGACACGCACAAGTACGCCGCGCATTCCACATCTCCGACGTCATAAACTGGAGCTGGTATGACCAATTTCAGCACTTCAGCGCCGCCATGAACACCTACGAAGCCCTGACAGCCGGCCATCCCCGGCAAGCAGACAGCCAGGCACTTGTTGCCGCGGCCCTCTACCCCTCCATCGTCAAGCTCACTGCAGCGATCGCCTCCCCACGCTGGCGCTACATTGCTCGCTCACCCCATCCCGAAGCCTTCCTCGACCGAGTCGGCAATGAGATCACCGATGGCTGGACACCGCAGGGCGCATTCGATCCGCTTCGGCACTGGATGGAAACCAACTGGACAGCAGAATTTCGCGGATCCGACACAATCCTCCCGCCTAAGAACAGATGATCAAAACCCGGCACCAAGATACCTGTGCGCCGCCAAAGCCTGTACCGTATGTCGCCCGCTCACCGGACGAGCCACCGGACGGGTCAAACGGACACCCGTGGATCTTTCCTATCAAAAAGTGCAGGTCAACGGCTATTTTGTCCGGTGAGGGACCGGCTTGCGGGACGGTTTGCCCACGTCTAAATGGGACCCCCCTTTTGGACGTTGCGAGAGTTCCAAGTGCAATGAAGGGCTCGTTCTTTTCGGCAGTGGGATGTTGGGGAATTCCTCGACTTTGCTGCAGGGCTGCCCGTTCTGGTCGTACAGTGTGATCAGGAGATTAGCGTCTTGGCGGGTGTGGTGTGTTTTGAATCCTAGGACCTGGTCCTGAGGACAGGAAGCCCTGCGCCAGAGGATTCTCTCTTGGGCGGCCCGAACGGCGATACCCGAATAGGAAGTATTGGGACGAAATGGTGAGTTCTGAGAAGCATCCAGGGCTGGGGGCATTGCGTGATGCCCTGGCGGGCATCGGCTTCAAGAAGCGTGCTGGAGAGATCTTCACGATTGGCTTAGATGATGATGCTCTTGGCTGGCTCGGGCTGAACTACGCCAGTCGAGCCGGTATCCCTGGCCAGCTAAATATGAATCCTGTCTGCGGTGCGCGTATCCAGTCACTGGAACGCAGTTTGGCTGAAATCCAAGGTGAAAAGTTCCATCAGTACATGCCATCAACTATGTCTGAGCCATTGCACTATTTAGCAAGGCCAGGACAGGTCACGAACTGGCGGCTCTATCGCGACACACCTGAAACTAACGATGATGTTATTGCAGACATCGTGGCGTGCATTGAAACCGCTGGCCTGCCCTACATGCGCAAGATGGCGACTCTAGAGACCATGTCCCAGGCACTTATGGCGGGAAAAGGCCGCAGATGGCAGTCCGTGTTCCGCGCGCCCGTCGCGTTGTGGCTTCTCAACCGTAATGAGGAAGCCCTAGGTGCCATGGAAGCTCAGCTCACCGAAATCGGGAGTCAAGAAAACGCGGCTTATGACGACTACAGGAACTTCGCCGCAACACTAAAACGGCGCATCGCCGAATCGGTTGCCCCGCGATAGTCTGATGTTTCGTATGCAGTTCCGCAATCGGGCCGGCTGCACGTCCCTGAACGCTCCTCAAATAGCTGAGGATGCAGCATTAGATCCACCCTGGGCTACCGGAATTCAACAAAGACGCGCACCGGTCCTGTACTGAAGTCAGATCCCTCGGTCAGCCCCAAGGACTGGTAGAAAGCACGCTGCTGGGGCTCGTCATCCGTGATGAGAACTGTCTGTCGAACGTGATGATATCTGTCTTTTACTTGTTCAAAGAGGGCTCGCCCTATGCCCGTTCCTTGAAGGTCCGGATGAACCAAAATGTCTTGGAGATAGCAGATTGTTGCATCATCGGAAATCGTCCGAGCGAGTCCGACTAGTTTGCCGACTTCGTTCCAGGCAGATACGACAAAGGAAGAACTTTTGACCGCTTGGAAGAGCAAATCCGGACTGTTGGTGTAGGCCGTCCAGCCAACTGACTTGTAGAGCGAAAGGATCTCGGCATCGGCGATGGCTGTAGATGTAGACAACGTGAACGGAGACATTGAGCCAGTCTGGCACGAAGAATTGTCCACGCACGCAGAAGCCACTTTTGTCTTGTCAATTTTTAGTTCAACCCCACGTAATCCAAGCCGGCACCTGGCCCGCAGGGCGTTCCTGTACGGACGTGCGAGGACCGAGCGGACGAGTCCTGAAATGACATCGGTATACCCTGGATTTGATTGCTTCCGTCAAGTATATGTACTCGATCTGCGGCAAAAAATGGCGGCAGATCAAGGAATTGACTGGGCTCGTTTTGTACCATAGCTAAGTCTTCCTCAGCAGCCAACTAACAACTAATTCCATCGGCTGCTAATTTGAACCAATGAAGTCTGTGAATCACGATGATGCCAAGCGCTTCCTTGCCATTTGGGATACGACCTATCCCAAAATAGAACTGGACTGGTTCCACGACAGTTGGCTATACAGCAAGGAAGCCAACGGTTCCGAGCTGAGACTGCATGCACTACCGGACTCGAAGCAATACGCCGATAATCCTGGGGAGCGACGAGAAATCGTGTATCGGAACTTGACCCTCATCTACGAACTTGGCCTACTATCAGGCACTGGAAGCTCCGATTTGCTAGTCCTGGCAACCGGTCAAACTCATTTGGTAAACAAACCACAACCCCAGGCTGTCCACGACAAAGATCTTCCCCAAGCTGGCCCACGTGAAGACATCCCTTTCTGACCCCTCCAATACAGATCCGGAATACGTCTGGTGGGAACACAACTACATTGCCCGGACAAGTCTAGATTCACACCACCTGCGCCAGCTCATACTTGCGGTAGCCGAGGAAAAGGCATGGAGCATCACGATTTGCCCACCTGGCATTGAGTGGCTCTTCCATCCCTATGACGGAGGATGCGACATTAAAACCGGAAATTCAGCCCTGGTAGAAGCGCTTTGGGATCGCCACAAAGCATGGGCTAGGAGCTGGGACCCTGAATACATTAGTGAACCGGGAAGGTTCGCCGGGAAAAAGACGCTACCACCGAAGAAACATGGGCCGCTGGACCCGCGTCGCTAGAGTCGAATCTCACTCTCGGTATTCGCGACTACCTACGTCTCTTGGTAAGAACCCCAAATTCGGATCGACTGGAGCGTGCCAGACGTTGCACTACCGTCAGGCACCCAGAAATTTTGCTCCAGCAACCCGAGCCCGCAAATTCTTGGCAACCTCTAAATCAGGCAGTCTTCGAAACGCCCCGTTCATCGTTGGTTCACGGGCATCTGCTCAGGCTCGGGCGTATGAAGGACTAGAGCCGAAGCTGTTGCTCTTGAAGGTTCCGTGCGGCGTCACTACTTGCCCAACTGACGGTTTCCCCAGCCATTATTTTGCTGACTCCGACGCCTGGAATACCCCAATTCACCACCAGATACTCAGGGCTTTGAGATCCATCGCCAGACATGAACTGTTGGCTTTGGACGGTTCCTACCTCGCTAATTCCTAGCGTTGTTCCATCTGGGAGAACGATAGAAGATCCTTGAAGGTTGCAGCCAGGTTCCCCTAGGTCCTGCAGAACTTCCGCTTCAAACAATTCTGGTGTGCAGTGTGAAAGTTCTTCATATCCCAGCGGTATGCTCACCCCACCTGCCGAACACGAACAAAGAAGCAAACTTCCGAGTGCAAGGGTGGCTATAGCTGTGATGGTTCGCATGGTCTCATGCTAGCAACCGTCGGTCTGGCGAAGTTTCCAGCGCCGAAGTTAAGCGGAGATCGCGGGGTCCGCATCGGAACAAGCTATGCACGCCCGCCGGTCTCGAGCTGCGCCAACCGGGAGAAATGCGAACAGGTGGCTGCGCGCCTCAGCAGATCAGCACCGCCATATATCGAAAATC
The DNA here is from genome assembly GCF_040686835.1 of Specibacter sp. NPDC078692. Classification (NCBI taxonomy): domain Bacteria; kingdom Bacillati; phylum Actinomycetota; class Actinomycetes; order Micrococcales; family Micrococcaceae; genus Specibacter; species Specibacter sp. NPDC078692. The sequence goes on along the minus strand of NZ_JBFBLV010000055.1, from coordinate 2,420 downwards.
TGAACTCAGAATCCGGAGAGTGCGGTGTATCGCTCAAGGTTCCACCTACGGGTTGATGTAAAGCGTAGTGTTGCTGTGTTTCGATGTATTGAAGATCAGCCAGTAGGCCTGTAACTCATTTGGGGGAACCATGAAATTTGTTCGATTACTCGCAGTTGGAATTATTGCCACGTCGTCTATCTCGGGCTGCACGACCGCGACAGCACCTATCAAGACAGTCCAGAGCCCCACGGTGGAATCAGTAAGCTCTAGCCCAATTGCTACCGCACCACTTTCTAAGACCCTGTCCGGAACATTCGTTTCTCAGGCTGTTCCAACAAGCGGCGAGGCCATCATTACCCAGACTCCCGATAGCCTGACTCTGGAATTAAAAGACTTTTCCACTAGCCCTGGGGACGATGGGGACGAACTGCATCTGACCGCGAGCACGGGTGCTATGACCAAAAATGCGGACGGGTACAACGTCGTCAATGAACCCACCATTTACATGCTCGAGAAACTAAAATCCATCACTGGAACGCAGAGCTACAACCTGAGCTACATGATTGATTTTTTCCCCGAGGCGGCCCGAAGCATCACGATCTACAACAACACCACCGGTGAGGCCTTCGGGTCAGCAAATCTGCTAGAAAAATAAGCCACCTTTAGCTAACGATGACCAAAAGGGACCAGCATGGATCAACCTCACGACGTAAAGATTACCGAAGCGGACCGCGGCACAGTCACCGCCCAAATCTCCCGCCACAGCATTGGGCTTCTGAGGGGCACCACATCCACAGCACTTCTCATCATCTACATTGCCTGGACCCTAGCCGTTGCCTTCCAAAATTCAGTCCAATTTAGCGGGTCCATGACGTCCTATCTTGGTGCCCTAATTGGCTTGGCCTTCTTGATATCGCTGCCCGGATTTGGCTATCTCTGCACAGTGCGGGACAAGAACGGGAACTTCACGGCCCCCACTGTGATGGTTGTGCTGATCTTTATCAGCTATGGACTACTGACTGGCGTTATTCTCGTCTTGGGGCTGGCCTTCGCAATCGGAACAACCTCAACGGTGGGAGAGGTTGTTATGTGGGTGGGTATCCTGTCACCGATTCTGTCCGTCGCCCTGTCCATGCTCCTCGCTGGAATCGTCCGGACAAGACTGGTGTGGGAACCGGAATCAAAGAGACTCAAGACTGCCAAAAACTGGCTGTACCTTTCACCGCCATCGTTATTCCTAATCTGCCAGGCCGTGTACATCGTGGGCCGCCTTGTCGGATGACGTCAAAGATCTTGAACTCCTGAAACAGCGAGCGGGACCTGACCCCAGACGGCTCGATGCTTCAAACTATCTCGTTGTCGGCCGACTACGTCGAAAATCAGAGTGAACGCTTCTGCATAGACGAGAACCTCCCCGCCGCCCACTCCGACGGGAATTAGGTCCCCGACATAGGATTCAATCCCCACAGATGCTGGAGTAGAGGCCGATACTGCAAGAGTTCGCAAAGCCGGCCACCCGGCGCCCCGTTGAATATTCGACTAAAGGACAACCCAGGAGGCTTCAGGACAAGCCTTTTCATGCGTTTTCGGCCCAACGATGCCGTGTTGGCGGTCTCTGTCTAGCATGAATACATCCGATGAGGTCCGCGGCGAAGTCCGTGGGATGATTCAGATCATGGAGTCTGAAACCAATATCCCAACACGTCGAGACAAGAGGCTGCTGGGGATCGTCTATCTGGTGCTCATCTATGCCGGCGCTGCTGTGCTGCTGCTGGTTCCAGCACTGTTCTTGGGCTTCGGTGTCCAAGCGTTGGGTGGGAAACTGGGGATCTGGGTTGGTGATCCAACGTCGAACGACGGGGAGGAAACCTGGGCAACAATAATCGGCTTAGTCTCGGGTCTGGCCGTGTTGGCCGGCGCGGCATGGGGAACGTGGTCCATGGCGCGACGACACGGTTTGCCTCCCCGGAAGACAATCGCATTTGCGACCGGGGTAATGCTCATTGGGTATTTGGCATGGTTGGTCACGATCTTCGGTTGAACTCCAAGACCATTTTTTGCCAAGAATCAAAGCACCACCCGCAGAAGGTCAAAATACTGTCTCTCTAAGCGTTCCACTTGCGGAACGGTCCCTTTATCTCGTTTTTTGGATAATTCCGGATAAAAGCGGATAGAGCAGACTGAAGTGGTCGCGACACCGAGGGTAAGACGGTGCCGTATGACCAGTACCGGCCATCGAACCAAGCGCCGTCGTTGGTCGAAATTCGACGGCCGCTATCCACGGGTCCCCAGATGGCGTCAGAAGTTACCAAACAACAGAGATTCGACGACGTGCGTCAACTAAAGTGAGACAAGCGCAATTAATCTGCTTCATCATGGATGAGACAACCCTCTAGATTCCGGGGGTTTCGTGCTTCAACTTAAATGAGACAGGACAG
>NZ_JBFBLV010000054.1:0-10896 GCF_040686835.1 Specibacter sp. NPDC078692 | reverse complement strand
TACAATCAGGCGCCTTCAACCAGGCCACACATCCCTGCCAAGACGGCCGTCTAATGCCGTCTTTTCCCGCAAGCGCCGTCCCTTTTGCGATAGTCGTGCCGATCCGGGCGGGCACCCGTGCGTTCCTGGCCGTCCAACCTCTCAAGTCCATACGCAACGTCGAAATGCCTGTCCAAACTATGACGTGCAGACCAGGGTCCACTAAATGGATAGCCACCTTGCACAAACAGCACCGCCGCCACACCATTTGCGGAATCACGATCCACGGCTCGGATTCAGACCTCTCGAGCAGTGGATTCAGTCCTATAGGTTCCAATCCAAGGAAGCCGTTGGTCTTGAAGCTGTTGAACGGACTGTGTTGAAAGGGCGCTGAAGTCCGAACGGGATGGCTGGCAGAATTGAGTGGCTGCCAGAAACTGCCAGAAACGGTGGGGTGCGGCCTACTTGAAGTAGTCGGCGCCACCCACGTATTCGGTGTGTCCGGAGGGCACCTCGGCCGATGCCATCTTGGCAATCTCAGCGGCAAATTCAGCCACGGAGTACAGCTTGCCAGCCTCGGCCCGGCGGGCCTCGATGGCACCGGGGTTGGCGCGATCCAGCAGTGTGGCCGTCACGGTGCCTTCAATCATGTCACCCGAGACAACAACCAAGGAGATATCTTCTGCGGCAAGGTTGGGGATCAGTGCGCGCAGTGCGTCTTCACCTGCACGCTTGCTCTTGGCTACCGGCTCGTACTCGGGCATGGTGGGCACGGTTTCAATAAAGTGCGCCTGGTGGCTGGTGACAAACACTACGCGGGAACCGGCGGGCAGCACCGGCATGGCGGCGTTGAGCAGGTTGACCTGGGCGTCACGGTTGAGCTGCAGGGCGTAGTTCTCAGCCATGCCGCTTTCCATACCACCGGAAGCGTTCAGGACGACCAAATCCAGTGAGCCGAAGTTCTCCAGGGCGGCACTGACCAGAGCCTGCACGCCCTCCTGAGTGGTCAAATCTGCGCCCACAGCCACGGCGCGGCCACCGGCCTCCACAATCTGAGCCACCACCTTGTTGGCACGGGGTGCCTTCTGGCGGTAGTTGACTACCACTGCTGCGCCTTCGGCAGCCAAGAACTTGGCTACATCTGCGCCAACGCCTCGAGAGGAGCCGGTAACAATGGCTGTCTTTCCGTCAAGCTTTCCCATAAAAAATCCTTCACATCTCATTGAATCTTATTGATTTCCCACACGTAGCGATGACAATTCCGTCACCCCGCGCAGGCGGTCTTACATCGAATCCTAGCGGCGCCTGGACGTACCACCGAGTACTGCGGTACGTCCTGGAGGCGCCGGACTACGGCGGCTAGGCACACAGGCCCGGGCACACCGCCGTCGAACTTTAGTGGCCCATGCCCAATCCGCCGTCAACGGGGATGACCGCTCCGGAGATGTAGGCGGCCTCGTCGCTGGAAACCCAGCGAACCACATTGGCCACTTCCTCAGCCGAGGCAAAGCGCCCGGCCGGGATGGTGGAGAGGTACTGCTTCTGAGTGTCCTCGGGAAGGGCGGCGGTCATGTCGGTGCTGATGAACCCCGGAGCCACAACGTTGGCGGTGATGCCGCGTGAGCCCAATTCACGGGTCAGTGAGCGGGCGATGCCCACCAAACCTGCCTTGGAGGCGGCGTAGTTGATCTGGCCGGGGGAACCGTAGAGGCCCACCACGGAGGAAATCAGCACCACGCGGCCCTTGCGCATGCGGATCATGCCCTTGGAGGCCCGCTTGATGACCCGGAAAGCGCCGGTGAGGTTGGTGTCCACGACGGAGGTGAAATCGTCCTCGCTCATGCGCAGCAACAGAGTGTCCTTCGTGATTCCGGCGTTCGCCACCAGTACCTCAACGGGACCATGGGCCGCCTCAACTTCGGTGAACGCGGCATCGATGGAGGCCGCGTCGGTCACATCAGCTTGAACTCCCAAGATGCCTTCGGGCAATTCGGCAGTGCTTCGGAAAGTCACGGCGACCTTGTCGCCATTGGCCAAAAATGCCTTGGCGATGGCCAGGCCAATACCCCTGTTGCCACCTGTGACCAAAACACTACGGGCCTGCTTTTCGGCGCCGACCGATGCACTCATGTATTCCTCCTGGAAGTTTTTTCGTGAAGCAACTTACGTACCCGGGCGGGAAAAATTGGCGGGCCAATGCCCACACCGCACCGGGACTGTCACTTTAGTTAACGAATCCTACGTGAAAGCCGCCGCGGCTCCCAGTTGGCTTTTGGTTGTGCAGTGCTGCGGTGAGAGAATGAATGCGTCCCTTGGAGTGTGATGAAAGAGCAATCAGCTACGCCCATGTCCGGTGCAAACCGGCGCAGCAAGTACCTAACCGGCACGCCGGAACCCACCGTTCAAGCCATAACCAACGCCGCAATCCCCCATAGCGAGGACATGCGCCACAGAATGCGGCAGTACGCCTTGACCATGGGCATCCGCATGGTCTGTTTGGCACTGATCTTTGTGGTCGACGGCTGGTTCAAGATCATTCCCGTGGTGGGCGCCGTCGTGCTGCCCTGGGTCGCCGTCATGATCGCCAATGGCGGTGCGGACACCATCCATCAGGAAACCGTGGAGCTGCTCGATGAAGCCCCCCTCTATGCGGTGACCGGCGGGCAGTACCCCACGGACGACGACGTCTCCCCCACCGATGAAATCCTCACCGGGGAGATCGTCCCCGACGAAGATGAGGACGACCTCTCTCCTCAGGATGATGCCTCTCAGGACGCCGCCTCTCAAGAAACCGTTGAGCAGAGTAACCAGCAGGAGCCGCACCATGAACATCTTTGATCTTTTGGGCGCGGACGGGCCCGAGCAATCACCCGTTCCGGAGACTCCGATCTGTTCCCGAAAGGGCTGCCGCGAACACGCCACCACACAGCTGCTCTGGAACAATCCCAAGATCCACACCCCCGAACGACGCAAAATATGGTTGGCCTGCACCGAGCACACAGCCTGGCTTGAGGATTACCTCCAGAGCCGTTCACTGTGGAAAGAGACTCTGCCTCTTTCCACCAGCCCGTTGAGCCCGAAGGATTCCGTCTAGTTCATGAAGACGTACAAATTTCTGTTTTCAAGCAGGTGGCTGGGCTATTTCGCCATGGCCTTGGTCTTTGCCCTCGCCTGTGTGGCGCTGGGCAATTGGCAGATGAACCGTCGCAATGCCGTGGTGGAAAATATCCATAAGATTCAGCAGAACTATGCCGGCACCATTGTGGATTACGCCGACGCAGCAGCCAACTTTGACGCGTTGGACCCGGCCAAGGAGTGGACTCAGGTCAGGCTCAAGGGCACCTACCAAACCGAGGATCAGCGGGTTGTTCGCAACCGCCCCTTGAATGGCGGCCCGGGCTATGAGGTACTGGTTCCGCTAACACTTGAAAATGGTGACACCGTCATCATCGACCGAGGCTGGCTACCTATTGGCAACCGCGAAGCCGGACACCCGGACGTCGTCCCCCAGCCGCAGGAAGGCGTTGTTGAGGTCGTTGCTCGGCTGAAACCGGCTGAACCCACCCTGAATCGCGGCGCCCCAGAGGGCCAACTGGCATCCATTGACCTTAACGAATATGCCGGGCAACTTGACTACCCCATCAAGACCGGGTCCTACGGTCAGCTGGCCTCTGAAACACCTGCCGCCGCCAACAACCCGGTTCCCTTCCCGGCCCCGTCCATTGATGAGGGCTCACATCTGAGCTATTCACTGCAGTGGATTGCCTTTGGCATCCTGGCCTTTGTGGGCTTCGCTTATGCCGCACGAATGCAACGCCGCAACGATGACTTCGACGCCATGGAAGCCGAAGAGTCAGGCATTCCTGTAGAAGAACTGCACGGCCGCGGCTCCGCATTCCACCCACGCCGTCACACCAAGGTGCGCAAGCCTGGTGCCAAGCCAACAGCCGAGGAAGCCGAAGACGCCCTCCTCGACGCCCAAGGCTTCTGATGGGGAACCCCACCGGAGACGCCACTGGCGATCCCGTCGGAGATCCCACCCTCGACCCCATCGTGGAGAACGTGCGTGAGGCACTGCTGGCAGCGGGCTTGGCCGACACAGTGATCGTAGTCCCCGACTCGGTCGCTACGGCTGCCACAGCTGCGGCAGCTCTGGGTTGCGACGTCGGTGCCATCGCGAACAGCCTGATTTTTGAGTGCGGCGGCGAACCGCTCCTCATCCTTGCCAGCGGGGGCGCCAAAGTCGACACGAAAAAGGTGGCGCGTGAGAACGGTCTGCCCAAGATCACCCGTGCCACCCCAGATTTTGTGCTCGAACATGCCGGCCAACCGGTAGGCGGTGTGGCTCCCCTGGGGCACCCCCAGCGGCTGCGCGCCTTCCTGGATACCGAACTGCAGCAGCACCCCGTGTTGTGGGCAGGGGCCGGCAGTCACCAGGCCATGCTGTCCATCAGCTACCAGGAACTGCTCAAAGCCACCGGGGCCAGCGAAACAACTGTGCGCTAGTCCCCTAATCTCCCTACAACTCCGCCCAACTAACGACGGCGGGTGGTTCCCTCGAATATCAAGGAAACCACCCGCCGTCGTACTTTTTGGAGCGGTGAAACTAGGCCAGGGTGATCAGGTCCAGGTAGTCCGGGTTCCAGAGGTCCTCGTCGCCATCGGGCAGCAGCACCACGCGCTCGGGATCCAGGGCCTCCACGGCGCCTTCATCGTGGCTGACCAGCACTACGGCGCCGGTGTAGTTCTTCAGGGCGCCAAGAATTTCGGCGCGGCTGGCGGGGTCCAAGTTGTTCGTGGGCTCATCAAGGAGCAACACGTTGGCGCTGGAAGCCACAATCGTCGCCAAGGCGAGGCGGGTCTTCTCACCACCGGAGAGCACCCCGGCAGGCTTATTGACATCGTCACCGGAGAACAGGAAGGAGCCGAGGATGCCACGAACCTCGGCGTCGTTCATGTCGCCAGCTGCCGAGCGCATGTTTTCCAGAACGGTACGGGTGACGTCCAGGGTGTCATGCTCCTGAGCGTAGTAGCCCACCTTCAGACCGTGACCGGCAATGATCTCGCCCGTGTCAGGCTTGGCCACGCCCGCAAGCATACGCAGCAGCGTGGTCTTTCCGGCACCGTTGAGACCCAGGATGACCACCTTGGAACCGCGGTCAATGGCCAGGCTGACATCGGTGAAGATTTCCAGCGAGCCATAGGACTTGCTCAAGCCCTCAGCCATCAGCGGGGTCTTGCCACATGGCGAAGGATCGGGGAAGCGCAGCGCTGCAACCTTGTCCTGGGCGCGCACCTCTTCCAAACCGGCCAGCAGACGCTCGGCACGCTTGGCCATGTTTTGCGCTGCCACAGCCTTGGTGGCCTTGGCACGCATCTTGTTGGCCTGGTCCATCAGGACGCCAGCCTTCTTTTCCGCGTTGGCGCGTTCCCGGCGTCGGGCGCGTTCATCGGTTTCACGCTGGGCCAGGTATTTCTTCCAGCCCAGGTTGTACTGGTCGATCGTGGCGCGGTTCGCGTCAAGGTGGTAGACCTTGTTGACGGTAGCTTCGAGCAGTTCGGTATCGTGACTGATCACAATCAACCCGCCCTGGTGGCTCTTGAGGAAGTCACGCAACCAAGAGATGGAATCGGCATCCAAGTGGTTGGTGGGCTCATCGAGCAGCATGGTCTGGGCACCGGAAAAGAGGATTCGAGCCAGCTCCACGCGGCGGCGCTGACCACCGGAAAGAGTCTTCAACGGCTGGTTCAGGATGCGTTCGGGCAGTGCAAGGTTGGAGGAGATCGCGGCAGCCTCGGCCTCGGCAGCGTAACCGCCGCCTGCCAGGAACTCCTGCTCCAAGCGATCGTAGCGGCGCATGGCCTTGTCACGGATGTTGGTGTCTTCGCTGGCCATGTCGGACTCGGCCTTGCGCAGCTTGGTGATGACCTTGTCCAGGTCACGGGCCGAGAGGATCCGATCCTTGGCCAACTGTTCCATGTCAGGGGTGCGGGGGTCCTGCGGGAGGTAGCCAATTTCACCGGAACGGGTGACCTTGCCACCGGCTGGCAGACCTTCGCCGGCGAGGACACGAGTCAACGTGGTCTTGCCGGCACCGTTGCGCCCCACCAGCCCAACCTTGTCACCTTTGTCGATGCGGAATGACACTTCGTCCATGAGCAACCGCGCTCCTGCGCGTAACTCAAGGTCTTGGACCGTAATCAACGTAGTAACCTTTCAAAGAATGGGTAGGTGCCGAACACGCCAGCCACAAGCAACAATTGCTTGCCAAGGGCGTTGGACAACCTCCTTAGTCTAACGACGTTCCGGCACAACGAGAATCCCCCCACGAAGAAAGTACTGAGAATGAATCGAACATCACGCCAGACACAGAAGTCTGAGGGCGCTTCAGCACTTGGGCACACAGCTAATCCGGTGCGCGGCCGGCAGCGCTGGGGCGCCATGGACCTTTCACTCATTGCTGTTTTTGCCGCGCTCATGGCCGCCTCAATCGCCGTTCCCGGCATCAATGTGGGCCCCTTCGGTGTGGCCATCACCTTGCAAACCCTGGTCGTAGCGATGTGCGGTCTCGTCCTCGGTTTTGCCCGCGGCACAGCCGCAGTTGGGCTTTACGTGCTGTTGGGGCTCATTGGCCTACCGATCTTTAGCGGCTTCCGTGCTGGGCCGGCCGTGCTGGCAAGCCCGTCCGCGGGCTACATTGTGGGCTTCATTTTCGGTGCGGCGGTTATTGGCTTGCTGGCAACGTGGGCTGTTCGCAGCCGGTGGCGTGCCGCGGCTTTGTTCGCAGCGGCCATGGCCGGAACGGTAGTGATCCACGCCTTTGGCATTGTGGGCTTTGTCATGAAGGGCATGAGCTGGCAGACAGCGATGCTGGCCGATGTCATCTACCTCCCGGGTGACGTCATCAAGAACGTTCTTGCCGTGATCATCGCATTGAGCCTGCACCGGGCATTCCCTGACCTTCTGGTGCGCCGCCAGCGGTGATTGATTCCTCAAACCGCGGCATTGTGCTCGCCCAGGCTGGCGTCACTGTGCCGCCAGCAGATCCCCGCACACAGCAAGCAAAGCAAATCTTGGCCCCCGTTTCCCTGACCTTGACTGAGCAGCGAATCGCCATCATTGGCGCCAACGGCTCCGGCAAATCCACCCTGTTGCGGCTCCTGAACGGACTGCTCCTGCCCACCACTGGCACGGTCACCGTCAATGGCCGCAGCACTCACGGTGACGTTGCAGCCGTTCGCCGCAGCGTAGGCTTTGTCTTCACCGATCCCCTCTCGCAGCTGGTCATGCCCACTCCGCAGGAGGACCTCGAGTTGTCCTTGCGCCGGCAGAAGCTGGGTAAAAAGGAGCGTCGAAATAAGGCACTTGCCATTTTGGCCAGTTACGGGCTGGAGCATCTGGCCCAGAGCAGTATCTATGAGCTGTCCGGTGGCGAACGTCAGTTAACAGCGCTTGCCACCGTCTTGGCCGTAGACCCCGAGATTCTGGTGCTCGATGAGCCATCCACGCTGCTGGATCTGCGTAACACCCGCCAGCTCATGCAACGCCTCAGGAGCCTGCCCCAGCAAGTCATCATGTCCACCCATGACCTCTCCTTAGCTGCCACTTTTGACCGTGCCTTGGTGATCGAGCAAGGCCAGGTCGCGTTCGACGGCGATCCGCACCAGGCCATTGCGGCTTACCAGGAGCTGGCGGGCTAGTGCGCGGTCATGCTTTCATGGTGGCCGGGTACGTCCCCGGCGCCTCGCTCATCCATCGGGCGCCGCTTGCGCTGAAGGCCGCGCTCTTGTTCGCTGTTGCCGTGCTGTGCTTGGCCTCGCCGTTGATTTCGGTCGTGGTGGGTGCTGTCACCACCACGGCTACCCTAGTGCTGGTCATAGCCTTACACTTTGTTGCGGGCTTGTCCTGGCAGCGGATGTGGCGTGCTGTGCGGATGATGCTGATCTTCTTGGTACTCATTGCCGCTTATCAATGGTGGCAGCATGGTCCCTTGACGGCGTGGCAAGTCATAGCCGCCATCGTGGCCACGGTGCTGGCTTCGAATGTTCTGACCGCCACCACTCCTGTGGATGAACTCTTGGATGGGCTGGCCGCACTGGTCCGGCCGCTGGAGCGCTTCGGCGCGGACCCGGAACGATTCTCCCTCACAGTTGCCCTGATGCTGCGCAGCATCCCGTTTGTGATCGGCGCCTTTGCCGACGTTCGGGATGCCGCCCGTGCCCGCGGCCTGGAGCGTAATTTGCTGGCCCGGTCGCTACCCGTGGTCATCGCCACCGTTGGGTACGCCCGTGCCACCGGTGAGGCCCTGGCCGCACGCGGTCTGGGTGATCCCAGTCCCGAGAGTACAGAGGACGACGGCGACTCCCCCACCTGACGCTGGCCACCTTGCTTTGGGAGTGAAGGACCTTGTTCCGCGACTGATGATACAAATCCTCATTCGCGAATGCCTGATCCCTGAACGGGCAACCGCCACAAGTCCCTTGGGGCAGGGTTCTGCAGGTAGATTCCCACCCTGTCCCCGTAGATCAAGCCGTGACCATGCCACGAGCACAGGCTTGCCCCGCCTTTGGGCTCCTGCAAGAGCCCAAACTAGTGCCCTGTATAAAAAGCCCGCGGCCCGGGATTTTTTCGCGGGCAGGGTCTCCAATAATGTGTCGCCTGCAGAAACACGCAATTTCGAAATCCTCCGAAGTCCTCTACACTCCCTCCGGTGGTGGACCGGCTAAAGTTCCAGCTAGAAATCACCACAGGATCGACACGCTTTGACCCAGCCTGGTCCCACGACACGGACACGACTCGTTTGAAGTCAGCCAGTGCCGTCGGGTCGCTTGCCTCCCTTCGATCCGGTCACCTCCGCGAGCGGCAGACCGTGCGTATCGATATCGTGTTGCTGGTTACCACACTTGTGGGAACACCAGCTGGCGTACTGCTCAACTCGGAGGACATAATCGCGTATCGCATATTGCTAGCTCGAAAATATTTTCGATAATCTAGTGAGATGATATCTTCATCAACCGAACGCCCGCCTTTGACACCCGAACTTACGGGGACAGAGCTGCTGCGCTGGTATTGGCTCAAAGATGAGCTTGCGGAGTTTGCCCGACTCCTTCATATTCGCGCAACGGGAGAAAAAGCGTTATTGGCTCAGCGGATTGCTTCGCATCTGGATGGCTGCGAGTTCCCTGAACCCACAGCCATCAAGCGGCCCAACAGACGCCAGCTATCTGAACCACTCACCTCTAGCACGCCCATCCCGGCGGGACAGAGATGTAGCCAAGTTCTGCGCGCGTGGTTCAGTGAAGAGATCGGGGCGTCTTTCCATTTTGACGCTGAAATGCGCGAGTTTTTTCTCGCCACCGATGGCACCCAAACTCTCGCTGACGCGGTAAACCACTGGTACCAAACGAGGGGCCAAGAGCAAAAACCCATTGATGCCCAGTATGAATACAATCGTTTCACTCGAGCGTGGCATAGCAAATACCCCACGGGCTCAAAGAGCGAATTACTCACCGCATGGCGTGTCTACCGAACCCAGCCCATCGACGCCCGTGGCAAAGCCTAGGGCCATTCGTCCACAGAACTAACAGTTGACCTTCCACTACAAAAACTAACCTAGACTTTCCTTACAGGAAAGACTAATGTTTCCTCCATGGAAAGAATCCCTGTTCGTCCCACCGCCACAGAAGCACAAGAGGCGCTAGTGTCCATAAATGAAGCCCGCTCACGCCTAGCCAATTACGTACGATCTCCATGGTGGCTCTATCCCATCCAAGGAATCGGAGTAGCCGCTTTCATCATCGGGATCGGTTTTTCCAAGGTCGATACTGTACTGGGAACAACCGCTTTGGCCGTTGCCATAGTCCTGTTCTGTACATTGCCGTTGCTACAACAAACACCGAGTCGGGCTGTTTTCGACGTCTACACCCACAAAGGGAGCCGTGGGCTCGCAGCGATCTATGCTTGCCTCTTGTTGATCCTGACGGTCACAGCAGTATGGTTCCTGTCCACTGCTGGTCCGTCGTTCGCTTGGGTTGTCTATGTGGCGGCCGCGGCTGGCCTAATACTAACCGTGGCCATGGGGCCGCTCATGGATAACCGCCTTGAGCGGGCGATCCGGGTCGGACAATGATGACCGACGGCTTCAATGACATCATTCACGTGCCAGCCCGGTTGCGAGTGTGCTCCATATTGGCTGAAGTCGCTGAAATCGAATTTGGCGTCATCCGTGATTCACTCGCACTGAGTGACTCTGCCCTTAGTAAGCATCTGCGAGTACTCGAAAACGCTGGGTATATTGCTCTACGCAAGGGCATCGTCGACACCCGTACACGAACATGGGTGAACTTGACGAAGGCAGGCCGGGCCGCCTTTCGTGCCCATGTCAGAGCTCTAAGGTCTCTTGCGGCTAGCGCCGACATCCCAGACTTCACTGAATAAGCCGCCCCTGCCTCTCGCTGCGAGTTGATCATCCCGCAGAAGGTCCGCGCCACCGACTGCACCACAGCTCGCAAATCGCTGTAACGTTGGCCAATCCATCTGCCCCACAGCGGACCGGCTTAGGGGCGGTTCAACGTGTCAGTGGCAAGGCGCGGTTGACCTGCGTGCGAGTATGAACACTATGCATGTCAGTAGAGTCGGCCCCGAAGTCGGCGCACCAGTGCTTCTTTTGCACGGCGGCGGAGTAGCCGGATGGATGTGGAACTCCCTTCGAAGAAGCCTCGAGTCCAAGTACAGCGTGCTCGTGCCCGATCTTCCTGGACATGGCCAGAGCGCTGATGAACCTTACCGATCACACGCCGAAACGGTGGAGGCGCTCAGCTTAGCCTTGATCCACCGATCCGTTTTGGGGGCTGGCTGAATCCCGTTTTTTGGTGATGTGGCGTTTTTGGGCAGCGGTGGGGCCGGCCTCGCTGCCG
>NZ_JBFBLV010000053.1:0-11331 GCF_040686835.1 Specibacter sp. NPDC078692 | reverse complement strand
GATTGCGACTGACCTACATTCAACGGCATCAGCGGCCCGTTGCGCATTCTGCAACGACTGCGGCCAGAGAGTACCTGTTTGAGTGCTGTCACGGACGCCCCGCAGTCAGGCTAGGAAGCGAACGCTGCGCCGATGTACTGATCCACGTTGTCCTTGGTGACAACGGGGGCATCGAGCACAATCCGGTTCGGGACACCCTTCGTGATCAGGTCTGTGACCACTTCGCCCTGAGCGATCAATCGTGCCAAGGCAATACCGTCAGCTGCCTGGGTTGACGGGTAGATGACCGTGGCCCTCAGGACCGAGTCGCCAGCCTTGATGGATTCCATGGCGTTCTTGGAACCGGCGCCGCCGACCATGAAGAACTCGCTGCGGTTGGCGGCCTGGATAGCAGCCAGCACGCCGATGCCCTGATCATCATCGTGGTTCCAGACGGCGTCGATCTTGGGAGCAGCAGCCAGCAGCTGCGAGGTGGAGGCTTCGCCGCCCTGGACGGTGAAGTCTGCGGCCACGCGGTTATTGACCTTCAGGCCACAGTCGGAAAGGGCTTCCTTGAAGCCGCGGCTGCGGTCCTGCGTCAGGGGCAGGCTGTCAATACCGGCGATCTCGGCAACCACGGCGTCCTTCTTACCGTCCAGCTGCTCACAGATGTAGGTGCCGGCGCTGATGCCCATGCCGTAGTTGTCGCCCAAGACTGTGGTGCGGGCGGCGAAGGTGCTGCTGAATTCGCGGTCGACGTTGATGACGGGGATGCCGGCTTCCATGGCCTTGATGGCTACGTCGGTCAGTGCGGCGCCGTCGGTGGGCAACATGACGATGGCATCAACCTTGTTGTTGATGAAGGTTTCAATCTGGCTGATCTGAAGGCTCGCATCGTTGGTGCCTTCGGAAACTACCAGTTCTACGTCGTCGAACTGTTTGGCCGCATCAAGGGCGGCGCTATTAATAGCACCCAGCCAGCCGTGGTCAGCTGCGGGGCCGGAGAAACCAATGGTGATCTTGCCGCCGGGAGCCTTTGACTCTTGGGTCTGGCCCGCACTGCTGGTTGTTTCACTTTCGGGTGTCCCCGGGGTGCAAGCGGTGAGCAGACCGCCAACAGCAAGCAGGGCTCCTGATGTCATGAGCAGCCTGTGGCGAAGTGAACGATTCTGACGCATCTTTTTTCCTCCAAAGTTATTCAGACCCAGACGGTCCAATGTGGGGTGGTGCGAGTCGCCGCTGCGGAGGGAAATTCATCAGCTGGGGAGTTGTCTCGAGGCTGTGATGTCCACTTTGACGTCACAAGCAACATAACAGGCATTTTTTGAATTTGCTAGGGATTCGGAGAGAACTTTTACCGTTACGTTATCTGTTTAATGTGTGTTCCAACAAACTAGATTCCCGTAACTTTCAGGGAACAGTCGCAAAATAACCCGTGCACAATCGAGTTTTTACTGTTATGTTGCCTTTATGATCAATGTTGCTCATGACGGTCCTCTGCTGACCGTACGCTCCCTGACCAAGGGATTCTCCGGCGTCCAAGCGTTGAAGGGTGTGGACCTTGAGGTTCGCCCGGGCGAAGTCCACTGCCTCTTGGGCCAAAATGGCGCCGGTAAATCCACTCTCATCAAAACCCTTTCCGGGTCCTATCAGCCCGACAGTGGCGAGATCGTCTGGCAGGGCGAACCCGTCACCATAGCCAGTCCGTTAGATGCCATCGAGATGGGCATTGCCACTATGTACCAAGAGCTCGATGTTGTGGACGGGCTCACCGTGGCGGAGAACATCTTCCTTGGCCACGAACACGCCAAGGCCGGAGTCATCGACCGGCGCACCAGCATCAAGCAGGCGCGGCAGTTGATGGAGCGTCTAGGCCATAACAACATTTCGGCTACTCAAGAAGTGGGCACACTTTCGGCAGCCAATAAACAGATTGTCAGCATGGCCAGAGCACTCTCACACGACACCAAGCTGATCATCATGGATGAGCCCTCCGCAGTCCTGGACTCCGACGAGGTCGGCAACCTGTTCCGTGTAGTGGAGGACTTGAGTGCCTCCGGTATTGCGGTGATCTACATTTCCCACAGGCTTGAGGAGATCCGCAAGATTGGTGACCGCATCACCGTCATCAAGGATGGGCGCACAGTTGCCACGAACCTTCCAGTCGAGACCACCCCTACCCAGGAGCTCATCAAGTTGATGACGGGTAGGGAAGTCAAAAACGTCTTCCCAGTGGCTCGGCCACTTCCCGAAAACGCCGCCGTCATTTTGGAAGTGCAGGACCTGGCACTTGCTGGGGTCTTCACAGGTGTCGGTTTCGATGTCAGGGCCGGCGAGGTTGTTGGGTTGGCCGGGCTCGTGGGTTCAGGCCGCTCGGAAATCCTAGAAACCATCTATGGCGCGCGTAAGGCTTCCGCCGGCACCGTGAAAATGTCCGGAAAGACGGTAGCGCCTGGTTCGGTGTGGGCCGCCGTGAAATCGGGGATGGGGCTTTCCCCTGAGGAGCGCAAGAGCCAGGGCCTGATTTTGGACGAGCCGATCTACCGCAACATCACCTTGGCAAGCTTTGCCCGCTGGGCTACCGGTGGCCTTGTCAATGAGAAAGCTGAGCGGGAAGTTTCACACCAGCAGCTGGAATCGTTGGAACTCCGACCCGCCGAACCAGACAGGATTACCCGCACCTTGTCGGGCGGGAACCAACAAAAGATACTTCTAGCACGGTGGCTCCTGCATGGGACGGATCTACTTCTGCTCGATGAGCCCACCCGCGGTGTTGATGTTGGCGCACGTGCCGAGATTTACGCCTTGATCCGCAAGCTTGCCGACGCCGGGACCGCCGTCGTCGTGGTCTCCAGTGAAATCGACGAGGTGCTTGGTCTCTCGGACCGGGTCCTGGTGATCGCTGATGGCCGTGTCATCCATACTTCCCCCGCAGCCGCCATTGACGAGCACGGGGTGCTCGACTTGGTCATGAAAGGATCTGCAGCATGAGCGAAAACAATGTATCCATCGACGTCGCCGAGGATAATTCCCCGCCGCACGATACTCGCGGGAACCGCAGCGGTGGAGCTCAATCAGGGAGTCTTTTTTCTCGTTTCATGGGAAGCTCCGGAGCCCGCTCCATCGGCTTGGTTGTGGCACTGCTGCTCCTGGCGCTGGTGGGGTACATTACCGCCGGTGAAAGATTCGCCAGCGTTGGCAACCTACTGGTGATCCTGCGCTTCGCCTCCGTCATTGGTGTGGTCAGCATCGGTATGACCTTTGTGATTACCAGTGGTGGTATTGATCTGTCCGTTGGCTCCGTGCTGGGATTGACCAGCGTGGTGGCGACCTTATCCTGGGTGCAGGCCTTTGCCAACGAAACCCACTGGATCGTTATGGTGCTGGTAGCCATGGTTGTCGGCATGGTGGTGGGCCTGATCAATGGACTGGTCATTGCTTATGGTGGGGTGGTGGCCTTCATCGCCACTCTGGCCACTCTGGTGGCCGCGCGAGGATTGGCAGAACTGCTAGCCAACCGCACAACACAGATTGTGGTTGTCAGCGAGTTCAAGTCCGCTCTCTCCGGGAACTTGTTGGGCATCCCAGTGCTGATCTGGATGTTTGCCGTGGTGGTTGCTTTGGGCTGGTTCCTGCTCAACCGGACCACCTTTGGCCGCCGCACCGTTGCTATTGGTGGCAACTTGGAAGCTGCCCGCCTGGCCGGTATCAACGTCAAGCGTCACCTGGTGTACGTGTACGGGCTGGCCGGGCTAACCGCAGGTTTTGGTGGCGTCATGATGTTGGGACGCACCACTGCTGGTACGTCCACTCACGGAACGTTGCTCGAACTCGACGCCATCGCCGCCGTTGTGGTTGGCGGTACCCTGCTGATCGGTGGCCGCGGCAGCATCATGGGTACTGTCTTGGGCGTCCTGCTCTTCTCCACCCTGACCAACGTATTCACGCAGAACAACATGTCCACCTCGGTGCAGGCCATCGCGAAGGGCGTGATCATTGTCGGTGCAGTCATGCTCCAGCAGCGCTTCGCCAACCGTGCCCCGAAGAAGCTAGCCGCCGAAGTGAAGGCGCCGACGGCGACTACCGGAACTGCTGGGACTACCAAGCTCTGAGTCTGCGTGGGTGTTTGTCCCCGTGTGTTTGTCCCCGAGTCGCCACGTCTGGCCCCCTCATCACGTTTTAGGGGGCCAGATGTGTCGACTCGCGTTGGTGGTGGGCGGTGTGAGCCCGTGTTGAGCCGATAAGAAGCCCGTGCTGAGGGGGAATGCCCCCGATTCGGGGAATCTACCCTGGTAAAACACGATTAGGGCCCGGTCGTGGAAAGTTTTTCGGCAATTCATTGGACCAAACTGACCCGTTATCCACAGATTCTTCACTTTGGCCGATATCCGGCCCATTCCCTGCAAATTTTTGGCATTAATGGGGCATGGACAGATTGAATCCTCTGCCACGTCATCTCGAGAAAAGGCCGTTCACTCTCGAAGAGGCGCGGAGCGCAGGCCTTCCCCGCAAGCGAACACGTGGGCGTGACTTGGTGACGCCGAGTCGTGAGCTTCGCTTCCCGGCTGCCGTCCCACCGACACTCATGGATCGTTGCCGGGCCTACCTTGATGTGACACCAGACGGCATCATCAGCCATGCTTCTGCGGCAGTCCTCCATGGTCTGTTGCTGCCTTGGCGTCTTGAGAACCCACCCGACGTCGATGTGACACGGCCGCGGGGAGAAAAGGAAGTCAGGCGGAAGGGAGTCAATGGACACGCCTTGTGCCTTGAACCCTGGGAGGTGACAACGGTGGCCGGGATCGCTATCACTACCGTGGAAAGAACTCTCCTGGACCTTGCTCCGCATCTGGGAATCGACGAATTGGTGGTGATTGCAGACCAAATTGTTTGTGAGCACCATCGTTCCTTCGGCAGGGAAGTCTCTCCGCGTGTTGAACTTGGCAGATTGCGACGTTACCTCTCCGGACACTCGGGGGCGCGCGGCATGAAGCGGCTGCGGGCAGCGATGGGGCTGGTCCGAGTTGGTTCCGACTCGCCGCCTGAAACTAATCTGCGGTTGCTAATCATGCGTTCGCCTCTGCCCAATTTTGAACACAACGTCGAAATCAAGGATGCGTATGGCCGTGGCAAGGTGGGGCCTGACCTGGCGTGTGAAGAGTACACGACGTGTGCCGAATATGACGGCCTGCACCATTTCACGCCAGCGCAGCAATCCAGCGATCACGACAGAGACTTTGTCACGAAGTCCCTGGGCTGGCACCAGGTCCTGATCAATAAGGACGATATGAGGGCAGGGGAAATTGTGGTTGTCACGAAAATTGCCCGAATGTTGGTCGCAGGAGGCTGGAAGGATCCGCAGAATCTCGCACAGCGATCAATTGAGGGCCGGCTAAACACGCGCTGGGACTTTGGCTGACGCCCCACTGCTATCCCACACTGACACTGCGAGCCCGCGAGTCGACGCATTTGGCCCCCAAATGAGGAATTTGGGGGCCAAACGTGTCGACTCGCGGAGAGTAGAGGGCGGAGAGTGGCGGAACGAGCGAGAGGTTACGCCTTGTGCGCGGCCTCCTGATAGTTCGTCAGGATCTCCGGGCGAAAATCGGCGGCGGGGGAGACGATTGTCTCCAGAGGCCAGTCCGGACGTTCACCGTGCAGCATCCATGCGGCCTGCACTGCGGCACCACGGGCAACGTATTCGCCCGGCTTGGGGATGACAACCGGCACATCAAACACCTGACCAGCCACCACCTGGACCGCAGCATTTTGTACGGCACCGCCAATGAGCAGCAGGCGTTTGGCGGCCACACCCGTTGCCGTGATGGCGCCGAGTCCGCTTGCCAGCCCGCACAGCATGCCTTCGATCGCAGCGCGGGAAATGTTTTCCCGGGTCGTTGAGGAAATGCTCAGACCATGAAAGCTGGCCTTGGCGTGCGGCAGATTGGGTGTCCGCTCACCTTCAAAATAGGGAACAAGTACGACGCCGTCACTTCCGGGTTGTGCAGCTAGGGCCAGTTCCGCGAACTCATCAAAGCTGACATCCAGCAGTGATGACACGGAGCTGAGGATCCGAGCAGCATTCAAGGTGACGGCGATAGGTAGGAAGGAACCCGATGCGTCCGCGAAACCGGCGATGGTTCCAGATGTGTCACTGCTAGGCTGCTCGGCCACGGCAAAAACAGTCCCGCTCGTCCCGACCGAGACCACCATGTCCCCGGCAGCGGCTCCAAGACCAAGGGCGCCGGCGGCGTTATCGCCCGCACCTGCTCCGATAGTCACAACGTCATCTGTGGTCCGGTCAAAGAGTGAGCCGTGAACGGTACCAACAGATTCTGCTGGGCCTGCCACTCGGGGGAGAATCACCACTGAACTCGCAGCACTGCTGGCCTGAGGATCGGCTTCCCGGGCGGACCGGCCCAATGCGATTTCAAAGAGCTCTAGATCGTAGCTTTCCAGATGAGGGGACCAATAGCCGGTGCCGCTGGCATCGGAGCGGTCCGTGGTCAGTTGCTCAAGGTCCGGACCCAACGGGCTTTCACCGGCAGGACCGTAACCGCGCAGCCGCCAGGTGAGCCAGTCGTGGGGGAGTGCCACGGCTGCAACGCGGGCAGCATGGCTGGGTTCGTGGTCACGAACCCAGCGCACCTTGGTGATGGTCAGGGAAGCTACGGGGACCGATCCGCAGCGGCTCGCCAACTCGGCGGCGCCCAGCTCGGTGATCAGATCGGTAGCGGATTGGGCCGATCGGGTGTCGTTCCACAGCAGTGCCGGGCGGATCACCTGCCCAGCCGAATCCAGCAGGACCATCCCATGCTGTTGCCCCGCAACCGAGAGGGCGCGCACACCAGCCAGCCCTCCGGCGTCGTGCATGGCAGCCGATAAGGCCTCCCACCACAGGGACGGGTGAATTTCCGTCCCGTCCGGGTGGGAGGCCTTGCCGGTGCGCACTGTTTGCCCGGTGCTGGAATCAACAACAACAACTTTGCAGCTCTGGGTCGAGGAATCGACTCCGGCAACGAGGCTCATACTTCTCTACCGGGCGCCAAGGAGGTGTTCGAGGAACAGCTGCTGGAGCTTAACGAAACCGAAGCCCTTGCCGTCGTAGTAGGCAGCCGAATCGAAATCTTCGTAGGAAGACTTGTCTGCCAGCAATGTGTCGTAGCTTTCGCCAGCGTTGAGGGTGGGCTGGTTGATTTCGGCAACCTTGGAGAATTCCAGTGCGGCCTGGACTTCGGGATCGGCGCGGAAGGCTGCGGCACGTTCCTTCAGGAGCAGGTACATGCGCATGTTGGCAGCGGCTGAATCCCACACTCCGTTGATGTCCTCGGTGCGGGAGGGCTTGTAGTCGAAATGGCGGGGACCGGTGTAGGCCTGGGTGCCGCCGGGGCCACCATTCTCCAAGAGGTCCACCAGCGAGAAAGCGTTCTGGAGATCGCCGTGGCCAAAGACCAAGTCCTGATCGAACTTCACGCCGCGCTGGCCGTTGAGGTCAATGTGGAACAGCTTGCCTTGGTACAGGGCCTGGGCGATGCCGTGGGTGTAGTTTAGGCCGGCCATCTGCTCGTGGCCCGTTTCCGGGTTGACGCCCACCATCTCGGGGCGTTCGAGGGTTTCAATGAAGGCGAGGGCGTGGCCGACAGTGGGCAGCAGGATGTCGCCGCGAGGTTCGTTGGGCTTGGGCTCAATGGCGAAGCGGATGTTGTAGCCCTTGTCGGTGACGTAGTCACCGAGCAGGTTTACGGCCTCGCGGTAACGCTCCAGTGCGCCGCGGATGTCCTTGGCGGAATCGTATTCGCTGCCTTCGCGGCCGCCCCACATGACAAAGGTTTCAGCACCCAGCTCTGCAGCAAGATCCAGATTCTCGATGACCTTCCGGATGGAGAAGCGGCGCACATCGCGATCATTCGAGGTGAAGCCTCCGTCCTTGAAGACCGGATGACTGAACAGGTTGGTGGTGACCATGGGGATCACCAATCCGGTGGAGTCCAGGGCGCCCTTGAGTCGATCAATCTCCTTGCGGCGTTCGGCAGCTGTGGACTCGAACGGGAACAGATCATTATCGTGGAAGGTCATGCCATAGGCGCCCAATTCACTGAGCTTGTTGACGGCAACCACGGTGTCCAGCGGCGGGCGCGTTGCCGAACCGAACTGGTCCTGGGCATTCCAGCCGATGGTCCAGAGACCAAAGGAAAATTTGTCTTCGCGGGTGGGCTCGAGAGCCATGAGATGCCTCCAATGTAGTGGGACAGAGCTTTAATAAGTTCTGATCTCAAACATATGGCGAAAATTGGGCAACGTCAATGATCTGGCAAAACTATTTCGCCATGCTTGTCGATGAAAAAATCCCGTCCCTTGGCCAGTCTTGATGGATCACGCCAATTTGTGGGTTTATACGTCAAAAGCGTTAACTATGTGTTAATTGCACTAAATTTGGGCGCGCGTGACTACGCGGAGGCGCTCCGGTGCGGTGCTAGCAGTGACACTTCACTAGATTGCGGTGTAACCGCCGTCGATGACTATGTTTTGGGCTGTGATGTAGGAAGAAGCGTCAGAGGCCAAGAATGCGACAATTCCGTGAAGATCCTGAGGTTGTCCCATTCGACCAGCAGGGGTGCGTGCGACCCAGTCCGCGGCTAGCTCAGCGTTCTTCTCCGTGAACTGGCGGGTCATATCCGAAAGGAAGTAACCCGGAGCGACCGCATTGACACGAATTCCTGACGGGGCCCATTCGACAGCCAGTGACTTAGCTAGTTGCGTTACGGCAGCTTTTGACGAGTTGTAGGAGGCCTGGTGCTGAGGCACGTTCACGATGGAGCCCGACATGGAAGAGATGAAAATGGCGCTTCCTGGGAGCTTCGCCGCCAACAAGGCTTTTGCGAAAGCTTGGGCAGCGAAAAAGGTTCCGTCAAGGTTGACAGCCAGAACTTTCCGCCATTCGGCCACTGATACATTCACGCTGTCGTTCCAGATGGTGATTCCTGCGGCGGTGACTAGCGCTTGGGGCGTGCCAAGGGCTTTTTCGGCGCCAGTGAAGGCCTGCGCCAATGAATCGGGTTCAGTCACGTCGGTGATGGCCGAATAGGTGGGAACATTAAATTGCTCTGCCAGTCTGTGTGCGGATTCAACAACATCGGGTAAGACATCCAGCAGTGCAACGGCGCAACCTTGCGCGGCCAGTGCTTCAGCGATGGAATATCCTAGCCCTCGGGCGCCGCCCGTGATCGCCGCTACTCGGCCGTGAAGATCGCTGAACTCCATTGTTACTCCTGTTGGATCGTGTGGTTTTTAGCAGCATATAACACGCCGTGGATGTTGAATAGCCTGGGTGGGCTGGTACTTAGGGTGCTAGATGATGGTGGGTACTTGCTCGCGATAGGCGTCCAAGTGCTCGTCGTTTGGGTCGAGTTCGGTGATCAGGACATCGAACCCTGATAGGGGGAGGGAACGGAAACGTGCCCTAGTTTCGAATTTGCTGGAATCAACCGCCAGAACGCTTAACTGCGAGGCCTCGACCATGGCCTTCTTGACGGCCACTTGTTCCAAGGTCAATTCGCTGGTGCCGAAAGTGGTGTCCAGGCTCATGCTGGAGAGGAAGCAGATGTCCAGGGTGAATTGCTGAACGGACAGAACCGCGAGAGAACCAACGAGGCTAATGTTCTCCTCTTCGCGTTCCCCGCCGGTCAAGTAGGTGCGAATTCCTTCGCGTCCGTGAAGTGTCTGAAAGGCGCTGAGCCCGTTGGTCACAACGGAAACTCCAGTCAAGCCGGACAAGCTTTCAGCGAGTGCGTGCACCGTGGTTGAGGAATCCAGTGCGATCGCGGCTCCCGGCATGATGAGTGAGAGCATCTTCTCAGCTATTCGTTGCTTGGCGCCACCATTCTGATGCTTGCGCAGGGTGAAACTGTCCCCTCCGAGGGCCACGATGCCACCCCGAACTCGCCGAGCCAAGCCGGACGTCACGAAGGTGTCAAAGTCTCGCCGAATGGTCATCTCGTGCACATTCCACACTTGAGCTGTCTCGTTGAGCTGAAGGGCCCCGTGCTTCAGGAGTTCCTTAGCTATCGCTGTTCTGCGACTTTCTGCATCGAGCGTGCCCGTTAGTGCCACGGTGAAACCTCATTTTCCTTTGACCGATTTTGATTAGCTATCGATCGGCTAGCCATTGCTCTCTGAATTGTAGCTGTGCTACCGTCACACCTTAATGATAGTTTATGCAAAAGTTAACATTCAATAACACTTGGCATGAAATAGTTGCTGACCATCACGAGGATGTGAAAAGTACGTGAGTACAACCGCTGGACTGATCTTGCGCTCGAACCGTTTGGGTGCGGATAAGCGCAATACTAATTACGCCGGTGGTAACACCTCTGCGAAGGGCATTGCGGTTGATCCTGTTACGGGTGAGAACGTTGAGCTTCTCTGGGTCAAGGGATCCGGCGGAGACCTCGGAACCCTGCGCGAGGAGGGCCTGGCGGTGCTGCGTCTGGATCGTTTGCGCGCCATGGTTAACACGTACCCGGGTGTTGAGCGTGAAGATGAGATGGTGGCAGCTTTTGATTACTGCTTGCACGGCAAGGGTGGGGCTGCGCCGTCCATTGATACGGCCATGCACGGTCTGGTTGATGCGGCCCATGTGGATCATTTGCACCCGGATTCCGGTATCGCGATTGCTACAGCGGTTGATGGTGAAGCGCTCACCACGACTATTTTCGGCACGAAGGTGGCGTGGGTGCCGTGGCGCCGCCCCGGTTTCCAGCTGGGCCTGGATATTGCTGCGATCAAGGCCGGAAACCCGGATGCTGTGGGTGTGATCCTGGGTGGTCACGGTATCACTGCGTGGGGTGCCACCAGTGAAGAGGCCGAGGTCAACTCGTTGTGGATGATTGAAACGGCAGAGAGCTACATTGCCGCTCATGGTCGCAAGGATCCCTTTGGTGCGGAACTTCCCGGTTACGGCACACTGCCCGAGGCCGAGCGTCTGGCCAAGGCTGCTGCTCTGGCACCGACCATTCGTGGCCTGGCGTCGATGGATAAGGCTGCGGTGGGTCACTTCAGTGACGACACCGCAGTGCTGGATTTCCTGGCTTCCGCTGAGCATCCGCGTTTGGGTGCTTTGGGCACCAGCTGCCCGGACCACTTCCTGCGCACCAAGGTCAAGCCGCTCATCCTGGATCTGCCGGCAGATACTTCGGTGGAGGATTCCATTGCACGCTTGAAGGAACTCCACGCCGAGTACCGCACCGATTACGCGGCTTACTATGACCGCAACGCCGTTGAGGATTCCCCGTCGCAGTGGCCTGCCATGCGCGGCGCGGATCCGGCCATTGTGCTGGTGCCCGGCGTTGGCAT
>NZ_JBFBLV010000052.1:0-13724 GCF_040686835.1 Specibacter sp. NPDC078692 | reverse complement strand
GACCCACAGCGCCGATGGTACTGCATTCGTGAGGATGTGGGAGAGTAGGACACCGCCGGACAACACGTAAAAAAGGGTCGAGGCCCCGCACCACAAGTGCGGGGCCTCCCCACATTAACAAGCACCAACAACAACAACGAAGTAGCAGCCAACACCTACCCCGCGCCTACATCGAAACAACAGATCACGTCATGAAACCATTCGAGACTGCAGAACACGACACAAATCCACGATTCACATCGCAGCAACTACGTTCTCGAATCCAGCAAGCACCAACAACAACAACAATGGCCACCCCGACCAGGGCGGCCATCACTGTTTAACAATCACTGTCTAACAAGCAGAACTACTCCACCGCCGGCACCGCCGTACTGCTGCGCACCACCAAATGCGTAGGGAACTCCTCAGCCACCGGTTGATACGCAACAGCGGCATCGTGAGACGACTGCTCCAACCGAGCCAGGATACGGCGTGCCGCCAGGGCGCCCTGTTCGCGGGGCTTCTGGTCAAAAGTGGTGAGCCCAAAGACTTGGCCCAGCTCATGCCCGTCAATGCCAATTACAGATAGCTCTTCCGGAACTCGCAGCCCAAAGTCTCTCGCGGCGAGGATCGTGCCGATAGCCATTTCATCGGAGGCCGCGAAGACTGCAGTGGGCCGCGCCAGACCCTCAGCCAGCAGGGAACGGGCGGTGGTGTAAGCGCCTTGGACGGTAAAATCGGAGCTCCGTTGCCAAGCCTCGGGCGTGGGCAGCTGAGCCTGCCCCATGGCCGTTTGGTATCCGCTGCGCCGAGTCCCGGGCAGCTTGAAGTCAGAATCGTACTCGTGATCACCGCCAATATGTGCGATCCTCGTGTGCCCTAGCCCAATCAAGTGCTCGGTAGCCCGCCTCGCCAACTCAAAGTCATCGACGCGCAAGCTGTCGGCACCAGGCAGTGGCCCGCCGATCCCCAGGACAGGGCGGTGAATCGCCAACAGCTGACTTACCTCAGACTCGGTGAGTTCCAACGAGACGGCGATGACGGCGTCGAGCCTCTTGCGCAGGAGGAAGTCAGTCAGGATGGTGGCGCGGTGGCTCTCATTCTGGCTGGTGGTGTACAGGGTGAGGTCGTAGCCGGCTTCGATGAGGACCTCGGAAGCGCCGTCGATCACGGAGGAATAGAACCAGCGGTTGACGCCGGGAACCACGATTCCGATGTTGTGATTTCGGCCAGAGGCCAGGCTGGAGGCAGCGTACGACAATACGAAGCCAAGCTCGGCGGCCGCGTCCTGGGCTCGTTTGCGGCTCTTGGCAGAGACGCTCCCTTTGCCGCCCAAAGCGCGCGACACCGTGGCGATCGACAGCCCGGAAAGCTCCGCAACCTCTTTGATGCCCGCCACTTTTTTGCTCCTCAGTCCCTGCGTCACAATTTCAGCCAGATAGCCTCGGACGATTCTAGTTGAGCGCTGTCCCCGAGGGTAGGCAAGGAGCGCGCAATGACGGTGCCAGCGGGCAATGTCATGGGCTCGCTGCCGGTGTTGATGAGCGCCAGCGTGGTTTCGTTCAGGAACGCCAGCGAATTCTCCGTGCAGTAGTCCTCGGCCCACTGCAGCGAGCCTGTGCCGAGTTTGAGTTCGCTGCGCAGGGCGAGGGCCTTGCGGTACACGGACAAGTGCGACGCCGGATCGTTGACTTGGGTATCGCGGGCGTAGCTTGACCAGTCCAAGGGCTGGGGGAGCCAGGGCGCTGCTGGGGTGGCGCCGTCGCTGAATCCGGCTGCCGGGCTGTCGGCTCGCCAGGGGAGCGGCACTCGGCAGCCGTCGCGGCCAATCCGTTCGCCGCCGGTGCGGGCAAACGTGGGATCCTGACGTGCTTCGTCCGGCAGTGTGGTGTGGTCTGGGAGGCCCAGCTCTTCGCCTTGGTAGAGGTAGCACGCGCCCGGAAGCCCGAGCATGAACAACGACGCTGCAGCCGCACGTTGGCGACCAAGCGCAAGGTTTGGCTGTTCATCACCGGCGCCAACACCATCGCCGTCGCGGGGGCTACCGCCGTCGTACCCGAAGCGGGAAGCGTGCCGGACCACGTCATGGTTGGAGAGGACCCACGTGCTGGGGGCGCCAACGGCATCGAAGGCGCGCAGGGAGTTCTCGACCACGGTGCGCAGAGCGGGCGCGGAGAATCCGGTGGCTAGGTAGGGGAAGTTGAAGGCCTGGTGCATCTGGTCGGGGCGTACCCAATCGGCCATGCGCTCCAGCGGGTCCACGTTGGCCTCGGCGCACAGGATTCGCTCCGGGCCATACTCGGCGAGGACTTCGCGCCAGCGGCGGTAGATGTCGTGCAGCGCGGGCTGGCCGAACATGGGCGCGAGGTGGCCGGGGAAGCCGTCAATGCTGCCGCCCCAGGCTGTGCCGCCCCAATCGGGTAGGCCGTCGGCTTTGACCAGAGCGTGGGCAACGTCCACGCGGAAGCCGTGGACGCCACGGTCGAGCCAGAAGCGCAGGGTCTCTTCGAATTCAGCCTGGACGGTGGTGTTGTCCCAGTTGAAATCAGGCTGGGTGGAATCGAACAGGTGCAAGAACCACTGGCCAAGCTCGCCGTTGGCTTCGGTGACGCGGGTCCATGCCGGACCGCCAAAGTGCGACTGCCAATTGTTCGGCGGCAGTGCGCCGTCGGGGCCCTTGCCATCGCGGAAGATGAACACATCCCGCTCGGGGCTCCCGGGGGCTGCGGCCAGTGCTGCTTGGAAGAGTACGTGCTGATCGGAGCAGTGGTTGGGGACCAGATCGATGATGACGCGCAGCTTCAGCTCGGTGGCGGTCTCCACCATGTGGTCAAAGTCTTCCAGTGTGCCAAAGAGCGGATCCACCTGGCGGTAATCGGAAACGTCGTAGCCAGCGTCGCGCTGCGGTGACTTGAAGAACGGAGAGAGCCACACGGCATCCACGCCCAGTTGCGCCAGCTGGCCCAACTCGAGGGTGATGCCCGCCAAGTCGCCCACGCCATCGCCATTGCTGTCGCGGAAGGACCGGGGGTAGATCTGATAAATCACGGAGTCGGTGGACCAATGCTGCTTGTCCCCGGCCGCTGCCGCATGGATCGGCGTCAGGGCACCGGAAATGCCGGTACGGGAAGCACCGGTACGTGAAGCGCCCGAAGCAGCGGATGAATGGACAGGGGCGCCAGCCATTGAGGCTGGGGAATCAACGGAGACGCTAGCAGCGGAGACGGACGGCGTAAGCGTGGCCGCGGAAACGCTGAGGTCAGAGAAGGTGGCAGACATGAGTACAACCCTAGAGAGTAATCACCAAATTGTAAACGCTCTCATAAACCCTAAAAATATTTGACCGGTAGTCATACACCCGGCAAATATGCCGATAACACGGAAGTTTGTGGGCAGTGTTATGCAGATAAAGGGTCGTCAGTTGAGGCCGGTTCACTAGAAAGTTGAGAAAGTTCCAACAGTGGGACTATCTTTTTGGAACCGTTTTCATGTATCTTTGAGAATGCTTACGCTCTGTGAGGTAGGCCACTTACGTTATTTTTTGCCCGCAAACGCCTCCACATGGATGCTGGGCTCAAGAAAGGGACACCAATGAAGTTGCCAAATACAAGTGCCAACCCCGTCAGTCGTCGCGTCTTTGCCGTTGGCGCGTTGTCGGCAGTGGGCGCACTCGCGCTCAGTGCCTGCGGCGGCGATACCAAGCCCACCACCTCCGCATCGCCCACCACCTCGGATTTGGCGGCTGGCGGAGCCACCACCATCACCATGTGGGTTGACGCTGAGCGCTCACCGGCGCTGAAGGACATTGCAGCGAAGTTCAAGGCCGATACCGGCATTGAAGTAAAGCTCGTCATCAAGGACTTCGCCGCAGTGCGCGATGACTTCATCACCCAGGTTCCCACCGGCAAGGGCCCGGATTTGATTGTTGGCCCGCATGACTGGGTAGGCAAGTTCGTCCAGAACGGTGTGATCGCACCGGTTGAGCTCGGTGATAAGACCTCCGCGTTCTCCAAGACCTCCATCAAGGCCATGACCTTCAACGGCTCCACTTACGGTGTCCCGTACTCAGTAGAAAACATTGCTTTGCTGCGCAACACGGACTTGCTGCCGGCCGCAGTCACCACCTTCGACGAGGTCATCGCCGCAGGTAAGGGTGTTGTCGATTCCGGCAAGGCCCAGTACGCGTTCCTGGTGGGTCTGGATCCCAAGCAGGGCGATCCCTATCACCTCTACCCGCTACAGACCTCCATGGGTTCGGCCGTCTTCGGCCTGGACGCCGATGGTGGTTACGATCCCAAGCAGCTCATCCTAGGTGAGCCGGCCGGCGTCGAATTTGCCAAGAAGCTCGTGGAATGGGGAGATACCGGTTCCAAGGTACTCAACTCCAACATCACCGGCGACATTGCCAAGGAAGAGTTCAAGAACGGCAAGAGCCCGTACTTCCTCACCGGCCCGTGGAATGTCCCGGATCTGCAGAAGGCTGGCATCAAGGTCGCCGTTGACCCGCTGCCCACCGCAGGAGACAAACCCGCGCAGCCGTTCGTCGGCGTCAACGGCTTCTTCATCAGCGCCAAGAGCGCCAATGCCCTGGCCACCACCGAGTTCGTCACCAACTACCTGACCACAGAGGCCGCCCAGGACTCCATGTTCACGGCTGGCGGGCGTCCTCCGGCGTTGACCGCGTCCTTCGAAAAGGCTTCCTCGGATCCCATCGTTGCGGCCTTCGGCAAGATTGGCGACAACGGCGTGCCCATGCCCGCAATCCCCGAAATGGATGCCGTCTGGAACGACTGGGGCGCCACCCAACTCGACATGATCAAGGGCAAGGGCGACCCGGCCACTGACTGGCCCAAGATGGCTGCCACCATCAAGTCCAAGATCGGCGCGTAAGCGCACGTTCGAGCAAGATCTGCACCGCCAGTAGTACCTGTAAGACCAGTAAGTAGAGGTGCGTGGTGCCCGGCCACACGGCTGGGCGCCACGCACCGTATCGTCGCCTGTGAAGCACTGCAAGAGGATAGCCACGTGATGCGAGTTCCAGAATCCACCAACCACGCCGGACCCGTACCACGGGTGAAAAGCGGCACCAATTCTCCCGATGGCCCTGCAACGAAGAATGGCTCAGGGAAGCCGGGTTCGCCCAAGAGGAGCCACGGCATGGAATCGCTGAAATCCACCATGGTCAAAGTGGTGTTGTTGGGTTTGGTGGATGCCTTTGCGGTATTCGTGATGATCACCCTGTTCCTCAGTGCCTCTTGGACCATCTTGGCCATCGCCGCCGCAGTCACGCTGCTGATCAACTGGATTTACCTGCGCAAGGGCGGCCTGCCCGCCAAGTACTTGGCGCCGGGCGTGTTCTTCTTGGTGGTTTTCCAAGTGTTTGTGGTGCTGTATTCCGGCTACATCGCTTTCACCAACTACGGCGACGGGCACAACAGCACCAAAGCCGATGCCATCTCAGCCATCCAAATCACGGCGCAAAAGCGCGTGCCGGATTCCCCCTCATTTAAGACATCTGTGCTGAAACAAAACGATGAGCTGTTCCTGCTCTTCACCAACCCCGACGGCACCGTCACCATAGGCTCCTCCACCCGGCCACTCTCAACTGTCACCGATGCAACGCTCGATGGCACCGGCAAGGCCGTGTCCGTCCCCGGCTATGACGCTCTGAATTTCGCCCAAATCGTGGCCAATCAGAACGACATTCTGAGCATCTCCGTCCCCGTGTCCGAGGACGCCGCCCAAGGCAGCCTGCGCACCGCCGATGGCAGCACAGCGTACGCGTTCAAGCCCAGCATGGTCTTCGACAAAGCCACCGACACCTTCACCGACGTCGAAACCGGCACCACCTTTACCGACAACGGCGAGGGCGCCTTCGCCTCCGCGGACGGCGAACGGCTGGCCACCGGTTGGAAGATCAACGTGGGTTTCGACAACTTTGTCCGGGCCTTCACCGATCCCAATCTGCGGGCCCCGCTGCTGAACGTGATCGCCTGGACGTTCATGTTCGCCATCGCCTCCGTGATCCTGACCTTCGGCTTGGGCTTGTTCCTGGCCATCACCTTCAACAGGGATGATCTGCGCGGCAAGAAGATCTACCGGGTGCTGATGATCCTGCCGTACGCGTTCCCGGCATTCCTCTCCGGCCTGGTGTGGTCCGGTATCCTCAACCCGCAATTCGGCTGGCTAAACCAAACGTTGCTAGGCGGGGCAGAGATCGGCTGGCTCACGGACCCCATCCTGGCCAAGATCAGCGTCCTGGTGGTGAACCTCTGGCTAGGCTTCCCGTATATGTTCCTGGTCTGCACCGGCGCCCTGCAATCGTTGCCCGCCGAGCTGGACGAGGCTGCACGCATGGACGGTGCCGGAGCGTGGCGAGTGTTCCGCTCCATCAAATTGCCGCTGCTGCTGGTCTCGATTGCACCGTTGTTGATTGCCTCCTTCGCGTTCAACTTCAACAACTTCAACGTCATCTACATGCTGACCGGTGGTGGACCCCGCTTCGAGGACACCACCCGCGACATTGGCTCCACGGACATCCTGATCACGCTCGTGTACAAGGTGGCGTTCGGGCAGGGAACGGGCCGTGATTACGGCTTGGCCAGCGCCTTGGCCATTGTCATCTTCATCATTGTGGCCACTGTTTCCGCCGTGAGCTTCAAGCAGACCAAAGCACTTGAGGAAGTGAACCGATGAGCACCACCACCGTTCCTGTTCGGCCCACACCAGAGACCGCCCCCGAGCTCCTTGCCGCCAAGCGCCGCCCCTTCGGCGTCTGGTTCAAGGACAAGGGCTGGCGCCATCTGGTGGGCGTAGTGGTCACCCTCTTCGCCATCTTCCCGCTGCTCTACGTCCTCTCGGCAGCTTTGAATTCCAATGGCACGCTGGCCGGCACCAAGGGCCTGTTTACGAAGATCGACTTCGTCAACTTCATCAACTTGTTCAACGATCCGGCCCGTCCCTTTGGCCGCTGGTTCATCAACACCCTGGTCATTGGCGTGGTGACCTCGGCAGCCACCGTATTCCTGGGCGCCATGGCCGCTTACGCCTTCTCCCGTATGCGCTTCAAAGGCCGCCGCATGGGCCTACTTTCGCTGCTCCTGCTGCAGATGTTCCCCCAACTATTGGCCGTCGTCGCAATTTTCTTGTTGCTCAGCGGCATCTCCGACGTCATCCCGTCGCTGGGTCTAGGCAGCCAGCTGGGCCTGATCATGGTCTACCTGGGCGGTGCGCTGGGCGTGAACACCTACCTCATGTACGGCTTCTTCAACACGATTCCGCAGGAGCTCGATGAGGCTGCCAAGATCGACGGCGCCTCCCATGTGCAGATCTTCTTCGGCATCATTTTGCGGCTGGTCACCCCCATCCTGGCCGTGGTGGCGCTACTGTCCTTCATCAGCATCTCTAGCGAGTTCGTGATCGCCTCCGTGGTGCTGACCGATCCGGACTCCCAGACGCTCGCCGTCGGCCTCTATTCCTTCGTGGCTGACACCCGTTCCAAGAACTGGGGTATCTTCTCGGCAGGTGCAGTCTTGGCCGCAGTGCCTGTCATGGCGCTGTTCTTGTTCCTGCAGCGGTACATTGTGAGTGGTTTGGTTCAAGGTGGAGTAAAGGGGTAAACATGGCAGGCAATCAACCGCACCACGATGGTTCGGCACTGTATGTGGGAAGTTCGACGGCGGAGCTTGGCCAACGTGTGACCTTGCGGTTGCGCGTCCCGCAGGACTGGGGGACGGCCTCGCGTGTGTGGGTCCGTAGCGTGCAGGACGCCGAGCCGCGTTACGACGAAGCCACCGTGGTGGGGGAGTCAGCCGGTTGGGTGTGGTGGGAAGCCACCATGTTGCCTGTGAATCCCGTGGCCCTGTACCGCTTTGTCATTGAGATAGCGGCCAGCGGGGAAGACGGACCCAGCTACTCGTTCCTGAACAATGCGGGCCTGCACAACCGGGACACCTCCGATTACAACGATTTCCGGGTGACCACCGCCAAGGCTGCTCCGGCGTGGTCGCACGATGCTGTCATGTACCAGGTGTTCCCGGACCGCTTTGCCCGCTCCGCGGCGGCGGACGGGCGGCCCACTCCGGAGTGGGGCGTGGCCTGCGATTGGGACACCCCCGTGCAGGGCAGTGGTCCCGATGTCGCCCGGCAGTTCTATGGTGGCGATCTGGATGGCGTTACCGAAAAACTTGATGAGCTGGCGGCTCTGGGTGCGGACATCGTCTACCTGACACCGTTCTTCCCCGCACGTTCAAATCACCGCTATGACGCCTCAACGTTCATGGAAGTGGATCCGCTGCTCGGCGGGGATGCGGCGCTCATCCGGCTGGTCGAGGCAGCGCACGCCCGCGGCATGAAGGTCATGGGGGATCTGACTTCCAACCACACCGGCGATGCCCACGAATGGTTCCAGCGCGCTGCGGCCGACCCGAACAGTGTGGAAGCCGGCTTCTACTACTTCAACGAGGACCGCACCGAGTACGAGTCTTGGTGGGGCGTGCCGTCGCTGCCCAAGCTGAACTGGGCCTCGGAGGCTTTGCGCGAAGCCTTCGTCACCGGTGAAGATTCCGTGGTGGCGCACTGGCTCAAACCCCCGTTTAATCTGGATGGCTGGCGCATTGACGTGGGTAATATGACTGGCCGCTTGGGCGCCCAGAACATCAACAAGGAAGTGGCCGCGCTCATCCAGGATCGCATCCTGGAGATCAACCCCAACGCGCTGCTCCTGGGCGAGGAAACCTCCGATGCCGGCGCCGATGTGGACGGTTTCGGCTGGCAGGGCGCCATGACGTACTCCAACTTCACCCGCCCCTTGTGGCAGTGGCTGGGCAACCCGGCCGCGCGCGTGGACTTTTTCGGCACCCCGCTGGCTGGCCCGCCCAAGGTGACGGCCGACGTCGTACTTGAGACCCATAAGGACCTTTCCAGCGCGTTTTCCTGGCCCGTGCGCAAGGCGACCATGAACGCACTGAACACCCATGACACGGCACGGGCGGCGAGCGTCATGATTGCGGGCGGGCCGCTGGTTGCCGCAGCCCTGTCCATGCTGGTGCCGGGGATCGCGGTGGTTTTTGCCGGCGATGAGTTTGGCCTGGAGGGGTGGAATGGTGAGGATTCGCGCACGCCCATGCCGTGGGAATCACCGTCGCGTGTGGTCACGGATCTGCGTTCTGCCTACGCCGCGCTGACGGAGTTGCGGCACACCAGCCCGGCGGTGGCTGACGGCGGGATGCGGTGGTTGATGGCCGACGGCGATGTGCTGGCTTTTGTGCGCGAGTCACCGGAGGAGTCGTTGCTGGTTTTGGCCACGCGCGCGCCAGCGTTGTTCCCGGTGGCTGAGTTGGGGCTCTCCGCTGTGGACGCGCAGGCGCTGACTTTGGCGCCGGCGTTCGCCACGGCCGAGTTCGGTGCCACCGAAGAGAAGTTGCAGCTCGATGGCCCGGGGGCTTTTGTGTGGCGACTGGCCGGAGTCAGTGTACCGGAGGCCTGAGCCCTGCGGCCTGGAGCCCGAGGCCTGAAGCCCGGGAAACTGGCGCCCTGAGGCTTGGAGCCCTGCGGCCGCAGACCTCTGGTCTCAGGGTGGGCGGGCCAACTTGTTCAAGAGGCAGATCTCGGAAACGCTGAGTTGCAGCGTGTCAGTCAGCAAATGCACCGCATTACCTAAGAGTTTCTCATCCAGCTCATGAGCGGAGAGACGATGGAAAAGTTCTTCCGAGGCCTCCAAGGCTATAATGTGCAGGCATTTACTGAACTGGTCTATAGCCTCAATGAGAAGTCTGAGCTCCTTGTTAGAGAGGCAGCTCAGATCCGTTGTGTAGACCACTGCGAAGAGCTCTCTTACCGTTGAAAGTACAGCCGCAACGCTGTGAAGTGAACGAGAATTTATTGCTCGTGGGCCCGATGCGAGTCCGTGGTCGCGCCGTTGATAGAGGCGTCCAATGCTCTGCCCGGCCCCTGCCCCGGCCTCGTGAGGCGGCTCATTCGACTTCCCGTCCATGATGTCCATAGTTGGACTGTAGGGGATGCGACCGGTCGGCAAAAGTGCCACAGTGCCCAATGTGCACGGTGGACAGCATGCCTTGGCCTGTGGAGGAATTCTCTTGGGCGGCAACCCCGCTCGCGAGCTGTGGCTTGCCGCCCATCTCCTAGACTAAAAGCAGCATCTAGGGGAAGGGTCTGTTGGGATATGGCTGTGCAGGAGAATGGGTTGAACACAGAGTTTGTGGCGTTATTGCTGCAGGATCTGCGCGAGGACCAGATCAGTGTCGCCGACGCAGATTTGACGACGTTTGCCATTGACCAAGGGCCCGTCACCGACTACCAGCTGCCGTTGGCGGTGGTATGGGCGGAATCGGTCGCTAACGTGCAGTCAGTTATGCGTGCGGCCGCTGCATTCGGCGTTCCCTTGGTGACTCGGGGTGCCGGGACTGGCGTCTCCGGCGGGGCGCATGCCACGGCCGGATGCGTGGTGCTGAACTTGACGCGCATGAACCAGATCCTGGAGATCAACCCGGCCGATGAGATTGCCCGCGTTGAACCCGGCGTCATCAACGGCGACCTCAACGCTGCCGTGGCCGATCATGGGCTGATGTTTGCCCCGGACCCGGCCAGTTTCAAGATTTCCACCATTGGCGGGAACATCGCCACGAATGCCGGCGGGCTGCGCTGCGCCAAGTACGGCGTCACGCGCGATGCCGTCCTGGCGTTGGATGTGGTGTTGGCCGACGGTTCCTTGATTCACACCGGGCACCGCACGTTCAAGGGCGTTGCCGGATACGACCTCACCAGCTTGTTTGTGGGATCGGAAGGCACACTGGGCATTGTTGTGGGCGCCACCGTGCGGCTGAAGTACCTGCCCACCATTGTGCGCACCCTCGCCGTGTTCTTTCCCTCCGTGCAGCAGGCCGCGGCCGGCGTGCTGGCACTCGGTGCAGCCCGTGTGCAGCCGTGCATTCTGGAACTTCTGGACGGGCCCTCACTTAGGGAACTGGACCGCCGCAACGGCAGCAATCTCGCGTCAAGGGGGACGGCGCTGCTACTGATCCAATTCGACGGTTTGGCAGCCGTTGCGGAAGAGGAGGTGGCCGCCGTCGAACTTGAAAAGATTGGCGGTACCGTCAGTAGGGAGGACCCGCAGGAGGCGCAGCGGCTGGTGGAGCTGCGCCGCAACAACCGCGGTCTGGACGTGG
Organism: Specibacter sp. NPDC078692; assembly: GCF_040686835.1. Taxonomy (NCBI): domain Bacteria; kingdom Bacillati; phylum Actinomycetota; class Actinomycetes; order Micrococcales; family Micrococcaceae; genus Specibacter; species Specibacter sp. NPDC078692. The sequence goes on along the minus strand of NZ_JBFBLV010000052.1, from coordinate 2,559 downwards.
ACGCTGAGAACAGAGTGGGCGAGGATGTGGCCGTGCCGCGCTCGCAGCTGGTGCATTACATTACAGCGCTGGAGGAGATGGCTGTGCGGCACGGTGTGGACTTGCAGGTCATCGCGCATGCCGGCGACGGCAATCTGCACCCCACGTTTTCCGTACCTTCCTTTGAGCCGGGGCGTATTGCGGCCCTGAATGCGGCCCTGGATGAGTCCATCGACAAGGCGCTTGAGCTGGGCGGCACCATTACGGGCGAACACGGCATCGGCCAGTACAAGCTGCGCTGGCTGGGGCTGGAGCAGTCCGAGCAGGTGTTGGGGATCCAGCGGAACATCAAGGCGTTATTTGATCCTGCGGGCATTCTCAACCCGGGCAAGGCCATCCCCGCCCGTCCGTAGGACCCTTCCTCAGCTTTCGGGGTGTTTCTGGCAACGCTCCATCAGATCCCGTCGATTGAGGAGCTTTTCCTGATGCCCTGTCGATGGGCGCGCATGCCGCGTTGACGATCTTGGCGGCAGGCGTGCCGGTTCATTGCGCTGCGCTGTTCCGGTTGCCCAAGCGCTCAAGAACCGTGCGGCTGAGAACCACGTCCTGGGGGATTGCTGGCAGCTCCGCGGGGCTGGTTTCCACGCCACGTTGGGCCAGGATGTTCCCAAGATAGTTCCAGTAGGCCGTGATTGCATTTGCCATGGTCTGTTCGCCGTAAGGCTCATCCGGGCCCACGACCGTGCGCGTCGTCGCCTCAATCCCATCCTGACTAGCCTGTGCCCAGGGCTGGTTTGAATTCCAGCCGCGATCGTCCAACAGCAAGACCGATTCCCCGTTGTCGAGCTCAGCCTCAAACAACACCGAGACTGAAACCCCTTCAGGCTGGGCGCCCTCATGGACATTGGCGGTGCTCACAAACCTGGAAACAGCTGCCATGCGGTGGCTCCTAACGTTGGATGCCGAAGGGGGTCTCTGGATAGTGCCCAAAAGGTGACGCAGCGTTGCCCAAAACACGCCGTAAGGTGGTGCAGGGTTGCCCAACACACGCCGTAAGGTGGTGCAGCGTCGTGGGGTTAGGCCTCGAAGGCGGCGTCGGGGAGGACTCCGCCTTCTAGCATTTTGATGGTTGCCGTGTCGGTGCTGAGCATGATGGCGTCTTCGTCGCGGCGGAAGCGCAGGATGTCATCCACGTATGACTGCACGGCTTCTGCCAGCGGAACGTTGCGTTCCTCATCTTGGGAGCGGAACCACCGGTGCTCAAGCACCTCATGCACCACCTCGGCCGGTTCCAACTTGCCGCCAAGCTCACGCGGGATGGAGCGGACGATGGGTTCGAAGATGGAGCTGACCCATTCGTGCGCGCTGATCTCCTCATCCTTGATGGGATCCATGTCGTTGCGGAAGGAATCCATGTCGTTGAGCAGGCGACGGGCCTGGTTCTCTTGAGCGTCAATGCCGGTCAGGCGGAGCAGACGGCGCTGGTGGTGGCCGGCGTCGACCACCTTGGGCTGGAGCTGAATAGTGGCGCCGTCGGGGGTGGTCTTGATGGCGTATTCCTCGACGTCGAAGCCGAGCTCGTTCAGGCGACGGATGCGGGCGCCCACACGCCAACGGTCCTCGAGTTCGAACGATTCCTTTTCGGTCAGCTCCGCCCACAGGCGGCGGTAGCTTTCCATGATGAGCTCGCTCGTGGCGACAGGATCCACCTTCTCTTCAATGAGCCCGCCCTCGAGTAGGTCCATGAGTTCGCCGGCAATGTTGACGCGGGCAATTTCGAGATCGTATTCGCGCTGGCCCGTGGACAGATCCGGGTACAGCTCACCGGTCTCGGCGTCCACGAGGTACGCGGCGAAGGCGCCAGCGTCGCGGCGGAACAGCGTGTTGGAGAGGGAGACATCGCCCCAGTAAAAGCCCACTAGGTGGAGCCGGACCAGCAGCAATGCCTGTGCATCAATGAGACGGGTCAACGTATCGCGGCGCAGCTTCTGTGAGAACAGCGCGCGGTAGGGCAGGGAGAATTTCAGGTGCCGCGTGACAAGTACCGGATCCAGGGGAGCGCCAGACGGCGTGGTGCGGCCGCTGATGACGGCGACCGGCTCAACGCAGGGGACGTCCAGCCGGGCCAGCTTGCGCAGCATGTGGTACTCGTGGCGGGCCACATGTTCGGAGGTTTCCTTGATGGCAATGACGGAACCGTCCAGGTGCGCAAAGCGGACCACGTGCCGGGAGATACCGCGGGGCAGGGCGGCGAGGTTTTCGGCCGGCCACTCCTCTAGCCGGATGTGCCACGGCAGGTCCAGCAGGCCGGGGTCGGCACTGGCTGCTGTGATGTTCAGCGACCCCAGCACCGGTGCCGGTGGCGCACTTTGCCGGGGCAGCTTGCCGCGCTGGTCAAAGTCGGTGGGCTCGTGGTTCCACTTGGCGCCTGGTTGTTCAGTCATGGTTCAAATTCTCTCTTAAAAGGTGAGGCGCGGTTGCCTGCTGGAAATCCAACAGGCAACCCGCCCCAGCCCAGAAAGGTCCCCACACCAGACAGATCAAAAGTCAAGCGCATGGAGACGACCTTCCAGTTAGTTG
>NZ_JBFBLV010000051.1:0-14778 GCF_040686835.1 Specibacter sp. NPDC078692 | reverse complement strand
TGAGGGTGGTCGATCGCCCACATCACATCCTCGCACGAAGCACCCGCAAGGGGTCCGTCCGGATAGGCATTTCGGAGTGTCCCGCAAGCCGGTCCGGCTCCGGGACGTGGAACCACCCAGCTCAACAGTCGCAGCGAGATCGATGCTGCTGTCCGTAGGGGAACGTCTACTGGGACAGTTTTGGCGAACTTGTCTTTGAGAGGTTCGCCGCGATTCAGAACGTACCTTTCTTGAGAGCGTGATCGTGAGTTCCGCACTCGTGGCATCGGCGGGATTGCCTCCTCCTTCCTGCCCGTCGTGGGCGGGGGAGCATCCTTAGTGGACTCCCACGCCCACGTTTCAACACTTGCACCGGTGAGGGGTTATTTGTGTTCCTGACGTATCGACTCGATGGGGTCTTGGCCCTCAGCAGTGGCATTGAGGGGATGGCTCATTTCGTCTCGTCGCATTCTCCCGGCGAGGACGGCAAGGACCGCGATCAATACCGGTATTGTCCCTGCTACGGCGAAGATGACGGTTGCGGGTACCACCATTGCGATGGGACCGACCAGGGCAATCGAAAGTGGCATCAGCGCGATCGAAATGAAAAAGTCCAGGCTTGCGACGCGGCCAATCATGTTTATCGGAACCCGCTGTTGCAGAAGCGTGCCCCAGATGACCATTCCTGCCCCTGAGCTGAATCCGACAATGAACAGGGCAGCTGCCATCACCCAGAACGATGTAGTGATACCCAGGAATGCTAGTGGGATGGTCCCGGCACCCCAGCCAAGCACCATGACACTCAGGTAGCGGCGTGGCATTCGCAGGGAAGAAACAACCAGCGATCCAACCGCCCCTCCCATGCCGAACGCAGTGAGGAGAAACCCAAAAACCTGCTCGCCATTGCCGAAGTTGTCTCGCGCAATGAAGGGAATGAGTACTTCTATCGGCCCCATGATGATCAATGTCATGAGGCACGCAAAGATGAGTGTCCAAAGCAGCCATCTCGTTTTCACGGTAAAAGAAATACCTTCACGCAGATCCGCAAAGATACCTTGTGACGCTGCGGTGCGATCTAGTTCATTGGGGCCTCTCGGGTCTGGACGTATGAAGACCACCAGGCTCAGTGCTATCGCATAGAGTGCGGCGACGACCAACGCGCCGTGCATCGGAAGGAACGCTCCCACGATCATTCCTCCGATCGCCGGCCCGATTCCTTGCCCCATAGTGGGTCTGAGTGCACCTTCCAAACCGTTGGCCGCCAAGAGTTCATCCGGGGGCAAAATGGTGGGCAGGAAAGCACTGTAGGCCGGGTAGAAGAACGCGCTCCCGGCCCCGAGCATTGCTGAAGCAAGGGCCATGTGCCAAAGCTGGATACCTCCACTGAACGCCATGAGGGTCACCATTGCCACGGCAGCCAAGTTCGTTGCCTGGACCGAGATGATGATGGTCCGTTTCGAGAAGCGGTCGGCGGTGACACCTCCTACCAGAGCGAAGGCGAAGAGGCCGCCGCTGAGGCAGGCCGCGACCATTGATAGTGCCGTGGGTGAGTTGTCGATCGAGAGTACCTGGAAAACCATCACGATGGTCCACATGCCGGTTCCGAAAAGTGATAGACCCACCGCGCCCAGTAGTAGGCGGTAGTCACGATGATGAAGCGGGGCCAAGGCCCGCCATTTTGATGCAGACGCGGGTTTGTGATGTGGTGACGTATTCATGAGGCGCGCCCTTCGAATGTTGAGCTTCCAGACCAGTTTTCTTTGGGGTTTGCCAAGTTGATGTGCTGCCAGCTTGCAAGGTCGCGGCGAAGTTGACGGTCGTGGGTCGCGATGATTACGGCGGCCTTCGTCAGGTGTAGCCCCTCGGTGAGTTCATCAACAAGCGCGATGGACAGGTGGTTGCTGGGTTCGTCGAGCAACAGCACATGAGGTTTGGTTGCCAGTGCCATCGCAAGATCGAGACGGCGCTGTTGGCCCATGGATAGCTCCCGCACGGGACGGTTAAGATCGGCCGAGGATAGAATCCCGAGCGACTTGAGGGAAATCATTTCGCCTTCTTTGAGCGTTCCGGCGCTGGTCAAGGTGCCGAGGTGGGCGTTGAATGCGTCGCGTGCCCGCAGTGTCGTTGCGACAGGAGATTCCTGGGCAAGATAGGCGATTCTTGCTCCACGGGCATGATGGATTTCTCCGGTAGAAGGCGCGAGGGTTCCGGCCAACACGTTAAGGAAGGTTGATTTTCCGGCACCGTTCGGCCCGGAGACCACAAACTTGCTGCCCGACTCGAGGAAGAGCGTCGTCACTGAGGGCATCCGCCCATCGACCGCGACTTCCACCGCCTGGATCAGTGTGACACCAGGCCGCGCGGAAAGTTCGGGCATTCGAAATTCAAGCGGCGGCTCGGGAGCAGTGACTCTGTGATTTTCAAGGTCATCGCGCCGTCGGTGCACCGAACGAACAAGACCTGGGGCACGGGTTTGCCGCTGGTGTTTCCCTGTTCCCTTGGGTGGTCGCCATCCCGATACGAGCCGGTTCTGAGCGGTTGCCAGGTCTTGGGTCAGCCGGGAATGTTCGGCCCTCTGCTGTTCGTACTCATCGACCCACCGTTCGCGCTCTGCTGCGCGTCCTTCCTTGTACCCCAAATACCCGCCGCCGTAGAGGCGCGGAATCCCGTCTCGACTCGGATCAAGGTCCAGGATCTGGGTGGCAACATCTGTCAGGAGTGCCCGGTCGTGGCTCACGACGACGATTCCCCCTTGGCTGCCACGCAGCTGATCGGTGAGATAGTCCAGCCCCTGCTGATCGAGGTGGTTCGTCGGTTCATCCAGAAGAAGGAAATCATGTTCAGCGCCCAATAGGCAGGCAAGCCTGACGCGATAGCGCTGACCCACAGATAGTTCAGACAGCAATTTCTGCCTGTCGGTGACGGCTCCCAATGATTCGAGTGCGACGTCAACCCGGCGATCGGCGTCCCAGGCATCAAGCGTTTCGGCCGCATTCAGGGCTTCGGCAAATATCTTCTCCGCGCCTGGCGACTGGGCCGCCAAAGCATCCGCGCTAAGATCAAATGCGCGCAGCGCAGCACGGGAATCGGCCAGTTGCTCGGTGATGAGATCCCCGACCGTGCGGCCGTCATCGGTGGGCATTTCTTGTTCGGCGATGCCGAGCGTGCCAATGCGTAGCACTGTGCCTGAGTCAGGTGTCAGGATCTCGGCAAGGACGTGAAGCAGGGTTGATTTTCCGCGGCCGTTTTCGCCGACGATCCCCACTCGGGTTCCTGGTGTGATGGTGAGGTCAACGTTGCTCAGGACCTTACTCCCGCCACGGACAACATGAATAGTGGAAGCTATGAGCTGCGCGCGGGTGCGTGCAGGCAAGGTAATTGTGATGGTCATTATTCCTCCGAAGGGGAGGCGCAACCGCTCGCTTAGAAAACACCCATGGTTAGAAGTGATGGGCGCGATGTGGAGCGGGAAATGCGCTCAAATCTGCTGGAACGCCACACATGACAGAAATGTCGGTGACGGATGGCATGAGAGCCAGCCCGCAGCCTCGGAAAATTCACAAGGAACAGACTGGTGTTAGCCCCAGTAGACGAAGAATAAGTAACTCACAATTGCTATTTTACCATGTCAAGTTTTAAGAGGCGGGTCATGTCTAGACCGTCGCTTGAAGCTGTCCCGTATGACGGTCCCTTACCGGAGCGTGTGCAGGCGACTTCTGAAATTTTCAAAACTGCAGGGTTCTTCAGGAGCCACATTCCCGTATAGGGTGCCCGCGAAAAAGCCCGGTGAACGGACCCTATACGGGACAGGATTTTTGTCCTTCTGAGGCAACTTTTCTGACTCGGACAATCGCTGGGTTTGTGCTCATCAATACCTGATTGGTCCAAAGTGTTTGGTCGCCGTACGCAGAGCGGAGTGCCGTCGTCTTCATCGACGGCCAACAGCCTGTAGGAAAGTGACACGAAACTGAAAATTTGAGTGATCTTAGCCTGCACATCGTCGCAGATCAGAGCGATTCGCTGGTGACAGCTAGCTTGGGATCCTACATTTTTGTAGGTTCTCGTTTTGGATGTCACTTTTCTCAGATTCGTGTCACTTACTTGTCACCGTTCTCAGATTCCTGTCACCAGTCGTTTGCCTGGTTGTAGTCGTAGTCAGAACTAAGCCCCCGGTTGGTCGTCTCACTCCGGACCGGACTCTTCGAGGAATTCCTGTTCAGAGTGTTCGCCATGCTTCGGAATTGAGTAATTGGAGAGCATCAGTCGGATTTCTGATGAGATGGGCTAAATCTTTTAGTTTGGCGGGATAGGCCCGCGGGTTTGAGGTCAGGGTCGCTTCGTCAAAGTGTGCATGAAGCCTACGACGAAGCCCTACCGGAATTGTGTTGGCAATTTCGGTTTTCAGTTGGCGTGCTTCTTCTGATAGTGCTGAGGGCCTATTGCGGCTTAGACGTTCGATAGCAGATTCTGGTTGCGGGGTAGGCAGCTGGGCTGCTTCAAGCAATCGTGCCGCTGCGGTGTGCACCCACGGATCTGCCACTTGAGTTGTCAGCGGGATCGGGATCCGCTGTACTGCATGGATGGCTTGGATGTTAACGGCGATTGAAATGCTTGACGGGTCCTCATGGGTGTTCACGTAGCGGAAAACGTCGATGCCAGGGGAACATATTTCGGCCAATTGGACATCACCGACCCAGTTGGTGGGTTCATTGTGTACGCCAGGTTCAATGGCAGCGACGGGGCATAGCTGCACTCGGTACAAATAGAATTGGTCTTCCGAATTGTCTTGGTCTTTCATCCGTCTAAGCATGTTCTCGATGGCTGACTCGTATGTACCTAAGTGCAATGCTTTGCTCGTCTGACGTTGAGCCCAGCGCTCTAGTGCCCGTCCATCTGTGCTGATGCGCTGGTATCTTTGCTTAGTTTGGTCGGATAGGCGGGCGATGTGGTCGAAGCTTGGGTCGGGCCAGTTTGAGTGGGTCGAGGTGTGGTACCAGTACGTGGCCAGCACGTTCGTATCGTCGTAGGAGGGGTCGTCCTGTGGGGCCCAGAAATTGGGACGCTCCTCAACTTGGCAGTCTGTGCCACAGCTTGGACACGTCTCCTCTCCCTGATTGAAGAGATCTAACCATTCATCGTTGGTTTTCCACTCATAGCTACAACTTCCACAGCGCATCCCTCGGAGGCGTTCAAAATTCACTTTCCGCTCAATCACAAGATCAGCTTTCCATGACCCGCTGAGTCATGGAAACGTGCTGCCTATATACCCGACGCGAGTTGTACCCTTTCGTGGTCGCCAGATATGGGCTGGACGTAGGAAAGTGTCACGAAATTGAGAATCACGGTGATCTTGGCCTGCGCACCGTCGCATGTCAGACCGATTCGTTGGTGACAGGCAGCTTGGGATCCTACATTTATAGGTTTCGGCTCTCCGGGCACTTGTCGGGAGGCCTGCCCGTGGTTGCTCGCAGAATGGCAACTCACTAGCACCATGGTCCGCCTCTGAAGATTTGATGTCCATAGATACGGGAGGGTAACTTCCCGCATATTTGCTTTGTTTCAAGAGGGGATCCATACCTACCTCCAGAGAAAGAGAGTCATTCAAACCAATCAAAGGAGCCATGATGGTTATCGGATCCCGGCAGGCAACTTTGCCTGTGCCAGGTCTTGAGCCGCTGGCTGAGACAAGCCAATTGCCACCACGGAATCATGAGTGGAAGATCTGGGCCATCGTGATCCCAGCGACGGCCGCGCTTTCATTCTGCTTGGGCCTGGCCATGAACAGAGTCTTGCTTGGTGCCGCAGCGGCAATGCTGCTGCTTATCGCCAGCGCTGCAGTCATTGCCTTCGGCATCAGGGACCAACGGCGGGGTGAAATCATCGACAACACCCTTGAGGCTGTCGCTCCCATGCTGGGTGTTCGGAAGCTCTCCCGGGCATTGCTCCGAGTCAGTCGTTGGAAGAGCGGTTGGGTTGGAACCCCTGGGCGGGCCAAGCTTCGGTATGCCAACCAGGTCAATGGGCGGGATCCGAAGTGGGTTGGTGGTGTCCTGGAAGTTTTGGACCGAAACCTGGGCGGCCGTTACCTGGTCAGGGGCCACAACCATCGGACCAAGCTGTTGGTTCTGGTTCTGGATGAGACGCCGGCCCAGGCTGAGGTACTTCCTAGCGAGCAAGTGCAGCGTGTCCATGCTGTTGTGAAGGAGCTGCTCGGTGAGAGCGCCACAGTTGAATGTGAGGAGGAAGGCGACGAAATCAAGACCGTCACCGTTACTCACAAACAGGGTATTCACATGGCCATGGTCGGGCGCCGGCAACGCGTGGAAAAAGTCATCAGTGCAAGGATGCATGGACGCTGGGTTGCCCATTGGGATCTTCAAAACGACATCGTTAGGTTCACTCAACGCCCTGAGATGCCAACCTTGGTTTACCCCGTCTATGAAGATGTGGATCGCACGGATGCCCACGCCTCCTATCTGAAGCTCAAGCTGCCCTATGGGGTGGATGAGAATGGCAATGTCATTTTCTGGCAGCCGGCCCTCAATCCGCACATGCTCGTGGTGGGCGGTACGGGTACTGGCAAGACAGTGGTTGAGCACGGCTTTCTGGAACAGATTGCTCGTCAGGGATACCGCATATGGGTGATCGACGGCAAGAGAATCGAGTTCGTTGGTTTCCGTGGCTACCCCAACGTTGAGCTGGTGGCGTCGCGTGTTGAACACCAGGTGCGAATGATCATCGCGGCCCACGAGCTGATGGAGGAGCGCTACACACTGATTGAAGCGGGCAAAGCAACCCTCAAGGACTTTGACGCCCTCTTCCTGATCATTGACGAGTACGCCACTCTGAAGGCCCGCATTGTGCGCTGGTACAAATCGGTTAAGCAAAAGGGCGATCCCACGCAGCCACCGATGTTGGAGCTGATTGAGGATCTGGCTCGCCTGGCCCGTAGCGCCAAGATTCACATGATCTTGGGTCTTCAGCGCCCCGATGTTTCATTCCTCGGTGGAGAAATGAGGGACAACTTTGCGGCCCGAATTTCCATGGGCCGGCTCTCTCCCCAGGGCGCCAACATGATGTGGGATTCGTTCGCCATCGGTGTAGCCCTGCCGCGAAATGTTCGCGGCCGCGGTGTGAGTACCGATGCTGAATCAAACCCGGTCGAAATCCAAACATTCTGGAACCCGGATCCGGCCAAGGGTGATCTGCCCGAATACCTCGAAAAGGCCCAACCCGAGGAAACCACCTACCCGCGCATGATGATCCTGGACCCAGACTATGCAGCTGACTTGGATGGCAGCCCCGAGGACCCGGACAGCGATCCAGGGTACCGGGACTATGCGGAGGCAAGGATTGTCCCCTTTGACCCCAGAATCGCAGATGAGCTGGCTCCACACCCGCCAGCTCGAGGTGCTCACACGTCCAATGCGCATTCTGAGGCCACTGACGAGGGCGATGACATCGAATCACCAGGTGAAGAAGACGCCGAGGATTCAATGGAAAGCACCAGCGGATTGTTTGAAGGGTACCGCCCCGCAACCCAGGAAAAGGCCAGCTCGCTGGAGGAAGGTGACGCCGTTCTCATTGATGAAGCTCTGAGCCTCTGGGGGATCGTCACCGACGTTGAACCTGAGGATGACGACTACCTCATCCTGGACTACCGCGACATCGAAACAGGCGAACCAGACTCTGCTTCCATCACCGCTGACACCTGGCTCCACATACGGCGACCCGACGAACACGAAGGCAAGGGAAGAAAATGAGCAACGGCAATGAAGGGTCAGAAATTTCTGACGACAACATCCTTCTCGGTTTCATCGTCATCCTGGCATTGGGGGCCGGCATCATCCCCTTCGGGGCCATGCTCTCGCCTGTTAAGGATTGGATGGTGCGATACCACCTCCTCATTGAGGGCAACGGCATCCTCCTGGAGATTCCCGGAACGGGAGCAGGTTTAGACCTCATACGCTTGGTGGCGCTGGCAACTGTGGTCCTCATCGTCATCGCTTTGACTGTCTTGGTCGTCTACAAGCGAAGAATCAGAGACCTCAACCAGCGATAGACAACAGAACCAACAAGGAAAGGGGCCCACCAAATTGGTGGGCCCCTTTCCTTGGTTTCTGCCGCTTCCCGATAGACCGAGCTGGCAGGTCTTCGCCAGCTGCTACTCGATGCGCTGTTGGGTCATTGCAGCAGCCTCCCGGGCCGTCTCCGCTGCTTTACGTACATGGGCTGCGCATTGGGCCATTGCAACGGTTTCTGCGCTTGTGGCCGCGATCTGACTTGCTCCGATACGACCGAACATTAGTGCCAGCGTGTCGAGGGCGGCGGAGAGTTTGTATGTTGCTGCAGATGCGTCCGCAGCTGAGGCCCCAGCCGCTGAGAGGTCAAGGACACGGCTCATTGCGTACACGGCAGAGTTGGCAGCTTCTGCTGCCTGGTCTAGCGGGCCTGCGCTGGTCATGACTCCTTGCCCACAGCCGACGAGGCGAGCTGCTGCGCCCGCTGATGACTGATCCCCAGCATTTCGCCAATGTCGTGAAAAGTGCACCCTTGAGCCTGCAAGTCCTGGACAACTTGGCGGGAGAGCTTGGCGGCGAGCGCGGCGGTGGCTTTGGCTTCCATTTCTTTTGTCTTGGCTTTTTCCCACTGGTGTGCGGTTTCTGTGGGCAGTTCGACAGTGAGGTCAATGGTTACTTCGTCCGGGGCCAAGCCGGTTTTTTTGACTGCCAGTGCGTGAGCGATCCGATGGGCGTTGCGGATACTTTCTGTTTGGGTGCCCTGGTTGATTTCTTCAATGTTTACGGTCCACATGTTGCCGGTGCGGGTGGCGGTGGCGGAGATCTTGCGGGCGTCGGGCTTGGGTGTTGGGATGGTGTTTGGCTTGGTGGGTACGGGCATTCCTTCAGCTACCCAGGCATCAATTTTGTCGGCGTCGTAGCGGCGTGCGCGTTCTCCTGGCTGGGCCGGGGCGCGGAGGTCGCGGCCGCCGTGATTGAGTTTGCTCATCAGTACACGGAAGTAGGCAGGGGTGCGGCCTACTCGGTCAGCGGCTTCTTCTGCGGTCAGCGTTTGGCGGCTGTGGGCTGGGGAGGTCATGGGGTCTCTTTCAGGGGAGGGCCGTCGGTTCGGTATTGCTTCGAGTTCAAACTTTGCGGGGAAGATAAATGTGGTTGCGCCTGTGCTTCGACAGGCTTAGTGGGTCGTTTGCAGCCGGCGTCGTCGAGGACTGCGAGTGCGTGAGGGGCCGGTTGGGGAGGCCGGCCCCTCACGGGGGTTAGTGGTGCGGGGTTTCTTCGGTGGGGAAATGGGGGGAGACCTTGCAGGCGCGGCAGGTGGTCAGAGTGGGGTCGGTGTCAGTGCGCGTGTTGCGGCGGACAATGGAGTCCTCGCCGCAGAGATAGCTGCTGTTGGTGGGGTATCCGATGAAGTGCTGCATGATGCTCCCTTGCTGGTGGCTGAACTCGATATAACGATCCTATCCCCCCTTGTCTAAATTTCACAAGGGGGGATAGCTGGAATTATATTAGGTGTCGGTGCGGCATGCTGCGAGCGCTGGGAGGGTGTTCCGCTTGGGGCCTTAACTGGTGCAGTCCGTGAGGATCTGCTCGGCTCGTTGGTGTTCTGCCGGCGTCATCCATAGCCCGTAGCTCGCCTTCACCTTTACGATCTCTGCTGCGTAGGTGCACCAGTGGGCGCGATTGGGAGGTAACCAGGTTGCGAGGTCACCGTCACCTTTTGCCCGGTTCGCTCCGGCAGCTGAGGCAGCGAGATTGGCTGGGTCGTTGGCGAGGCGTTCGCGCTTCTCCTGATCCCATCCCTGGGCTCCCTTCTGCCATGCATCTAAGAGGGGGACAAGGTGGTCTGTGTCCACTTCTGAGGGGCCGCCGCGCACAAACTCCACGGTCTCCCCGGTGTACGGGTCTGCCAGTGTCCCGGAGAGTACGAGACAGCCATGGGTACCGGGCTTGATCGAGACGGGGGACAGGTCACGGCGCAGCGTGTCGTTGCGGGTATCGCACCCGTTCCTATCCACGTCTTTCCATGCAGGGCCGAACAATGAGCGCTCATATCCGGTCTTCGGGGCCCTTCCCTTGATGGGAATCGTTGGCAGGGCTGCGAGCGCTGCCGTGCTGGATGGGGCGAGGGTTGTGGGAGTTCCGTGGGTGGTGGTGGGTGTGGGCTGCACTGTGGTGCTCTGTACTGCTGTGGGTGTGGTGCCGGTGTCAGTGGGGAGGAGGTAGGTGATCAGGGCCAGTGCTGCTGCGAGCGCGGCAAGGCTGACTGCTGTGCGGGTGTTCACTTCTCGGGCTCCTGCGGGGCGGGTTTGAGTCGGTGGGGCTCCACGGTTGTATTGACGTAGCCGTTTGATCCTTCGCGGGTGAGTGCTGCAACCTGCGCTCCGCCGTGCAGTGTCAGGAAGTCCTCAATGATCCACAGGGCTTTGCCGCTCCCGATTCTCACGCGGTCACCCTTTGTGGGTGTGTAGGGGGGTTTGCTTGCAGCTGCATTGATGCTCATGGTTCCTGCCTGACTTTATGTGCTGGTGGTGGGTGCGGTGCGCTCGCAGGGGGTGGTGTGCGCACCGGTGGCCCCCTCTGGTTGAGGGGGCCGGCTAGTTGGTTAGAAGGTGGCGTTGGTCGGGATGTTGTAGTGCTCGATGTTCTTGTAGGTCTTGAGCTTCGCTGCGAACTTCTTGGTCAGGATCGCTGCGGCGTCGTAGCCCTCGATCTGGGCGGCGAGCGCCTCGGCGATTGCGCGGGCTGCGGCTTCGTCTTCGGCGGCGTTGTTGTCGAGCTGGGCGCGGTGACTGGCGTCGACGGCCACCATGTAGCGCGAACCAATCATGTAATCGACGCGCAGGCCGATCTCGTTTTCTGCGGCCCTGGTCGTCTTGTACGTGGTGTTGCCGACTGTAATTGTCTGTGCGGTGGTCTTGGCTTTTTTAGCGGCCTTTTCGGCACTCTCTACGGCGGCGGTGTGGCGGGCCGCTACGTGTACCGGAAGCATTGACAGGCGGTTGACGGGGGCGGACGGGTAGCAAATCGTGCAGGCAGCTTCCCCTGCCAGTTCCACAATCTCGGTCTCGTTCTTGCCGCTGTACTCGGGCAACCATACGGTAAGTGTCTTCCAGCGCAATGATGAGCAACGGCGGCTGCGGTGCAGGTGGCCGTCGGGAACCAAGAAAAAGCGTGTCCAGCGGGTTTCTGCGTAGATCGCTTCATAGGGGGCTGCTGCGGCATCGAGGGCATCAAGGGCTTCGGTGAGCTCGTTGATGCGGGAGTTGAAGTCAGCGACCCTTGCGGGGTCTTTGCGTACATGCATTGCCGTGAGGTTGGCGCGGGCGTGTTCCAGTTTGCGCATGATCTCGGCGGCGGGTGCGTAGATAGCGGCAAGCTTGGTGTCGATTGCGCGGGGCAGGTTATCGGCCATGGTGTCTGTCCTTGTCTCCGAAGTAGTGATCATATATTGATTCTAGCCCTACTTGTAATAATTATGCAAGCAGGGCTAGGAAAAATTATATAAACCTAGAAACGGCATGACATCCACCCCTGAACCAAGTGACTTCAGGATGACCAACGCCCGCGAGCGCCGGGGGTGTTCTTCTTGGGTTGATTGTTAGGGGGTGATGGCCATGTAGTCGGCGCGGGTGAAGGGGTTGTTTTTGGTGCGGGCCGTGAGTTCGCGTGCATAGTCGGCGCTGACCTGCTGGCGGCGCTGGGTGCTTTCCAAGGTGCGCGGGCCGTGGACTTTGCGGAAGCGGATCCCGTCAGCTCCAACCGGTACCGGGTGGGCGTAGCTGGGGATGGTGGCCGGGGTGGTGGTGTTCATGGTTGCTCCTCGTGTACGTTTTCTGGCTGGTTGGTGGTGTGCCTGGTCTTTGCTGGTCCGGTTACTGGCAGGCTGTGCGCCTGCCAGTAACCGGGGGAGTTACGGGGCAAGCTCGGGGATGATGGTGGCCAGCCGGCGACGTTCTTCCAAGTCGATGAGGTGGGGCTGTGCGGCCAGTACGTCGGCGGCGTCGGCGGTGTAGTTGGTGCGGTAGCTCGCCTCCGCATCTGCCCATGTGCCCTCGCCGTTGGGGATGGCGTGGAGGAATTCGGCCAGCGCCGCAAGAGTTTCCCCGTACTCAGTATCCGGGGCTGTTTCCTTGATGGCGCCCATGCGCGCCGGGCTGGGCATCTCCTGCGGTACATCGCCTATGAAGCCGAGGGCAAGGGCGGGGATGTGTTCCTGCAGGCGCTCGCGTTCCACCAATCCCAGCAAGTGGGGCAGGAGGGTGATGGTGGCGACGGCATCTTCCCGGTACATCTGCTTGTAGTGCTCGTCATTGCCAGCCCACTGGCCGGGGCCGAAAACAAGATCGTGGAGGAACTCGGCCAGTACCGCGCACTTGTCGCCATACTCAGTGCCGGGGGCAATATCGGGGGTATTGATGGACGTTTTCATGGTGATCCTTCCGTAGGTGAAATACTGTGTGGGCCTTGGGGCCCGGGCTCTTTAGCTAGGGGCAGTTGTGGAGAATGAGGACACTTCGGACGGCGCCAGCCTCGGCTGCCGCGTCGGCGGCACCAAAGGATCCCCAACCCACCCCGCGGGCCGTATCGGCCGGGGTTTCGAACTGAAAAAGGCCGGCGACAATCTCAATGACACGGCCCGCATATTCGCCGTTGACGGTGACCGCGCCGGTCGTGGTGTCCAGCTCCCACGCAACCGCGATACGGCGAGCGTAAAGGGTGGGGGCGGCCGTGTGGCCGCTGGTGCGAGCTACGGGCGCCGTGAATGCCTGGGCCGGGCTCGTGGGGGCCACGGTGCGAGGGCTGCTGGTGATGGTCATTGCTGGGCCTAACCTTCGAAGGTAATCGCGGTGTGGCTAGGCAAGGCTGCCGCGTACCGACGCTGGGCGTCCCGGGTCCGGAACTCCGCAGAAGACTTGATGCAGTCCCCGGTACTGAGGTAGCGCCGCGTCAAGGTGCGAAACAGATTCCCCTCGCTCGAGGGCTCACCATCCACCAATTCGGACTCCTCCACGCACCAAACCCTGCGCCCCTCCTCATTGCGCAGGTTGTACGTGAAGCTTCCCCTCCCATCGATAGAGACGACGGTGAACTTGTCTCCGTCCTCCGTCTGACCGGTGACTTCCTCGGCAAGCTCCCCGCACGGGAGGGATTCGGTGGCGATCAGATCATGGTGGCCGGTAATGGACACGGTCGCACCTTCAGCGAAACGGGGCTCACCCTCCTCCGTCTCGAAACCTTCAGTGTCCACCTCTTCGCAGACCAGCAAGGCAACCGCCTGATCCTTGAGATAAAACTCCGGGTAACCCTGCCCCTCAACGTCGATGTAGATCCCGGCGCCAGTCACACCAGCGGAAATATCCACGCTCAAAACGATGTGGGTCTGGTTCAAGTGGTCGGTGTAGCGATCACCCTCGGTGAGGTCGCTCGCGGTGGCTGTAACCGTGAAACTCGGTGCGATGGTAGAGATCATTTCGGGGCTCCTAGATGAGGTGGTCAACGTCTTATAAAGAACACTAGCCCTACTTGTATAACAAAAGCAAGTAGGGCTAGGAATCTTTATAAATTCTTCCTAATCCTCGTGCTCCAACATGATGGTGATGACGGGGGCGCCGTCGTCGCCGGGGCCAATGTGCATGTCCAGAGCAAGTTCGGTTGCCTCGGTGGCATCCGAAATGTTCGGCACACGGTACACGGAAAAACTGCTGCGCGGGCTTTCCTCGGAGCGCCGACCCTGAGGGCGCGTGGCGGCGAACTTGGCCATAATCAAAACATCCCAGAGGCGGCCAGTTTCATCCTGAAAGGCCTCGTTGGACTGAGACCAGGAAACGGCTTCCATCCATGCCGCCGACGTCATTGCGACGGGGACTGCGAATCCGGATTCCTTGGCCAACGCGCTAACGTCACGCAGCACTCCGTCACCGATCGCCCGCTCGCGGGTGTAGCTGGAAATTACCTTGAAGCCATCGAAGGGGTTGTTCATGTTATTGCCTTTCGTTGAGAGGATCGCGGTGGATCCTCAGTCTTGATCTCCACTCGTTATAATTTATACTAGCCCTACTTGTATTATTTATGCAAACCTAGCTTGTAACCTTCATGGCCGCGGTTTCTGGGGGTTGTTGGGGTGTTTGTGTCTGGTGTTCCTTCCTTGGTTCCGTCTTGTGTTCTGGTGTGGGTTATGGCTTTATGTTTCCGTGTCGTTGTCCTTGGTGCTCCCGGCCTCCGGTCGCCTGTGTGGCCTCGCTCGGCTTTTCGCGTGGTTCTGGTTTGGTTGCTGTTTCGGCTGGTTGGTGGGGATGTGGGGGGCGGGGCTCTGACCCCCTGTGGCCTTGGCGTTGGGCTTATCGCTCGGTCGGGGTGCTGCGGCTGTTACTCGGCTTTGGCGGGCCCGGGCTGGGTTGTCTGGGTTGGTGGTGGGGGATTCGACCGATGTCGGTTGAATCCCGCGAGCTGTGGGCGGTAGTGGGTTTGGTTCCGGTGGGGGGGGGGTCGTATCTCCGACCCCCCTGAGGCCGGTTGCTGCCCGCCGTCTCCCGGCGCCCGGATGCCGGCTTTTCTGAGTCGTGGGTGGGTGACTTAGTTCAGTCGCCTGCCCGTTGCCCGTGTTGCTTGGGTTTTTTGGGTGTTTGTGTCTGGTGTTCCTGCCCGTGTTCCTTCACCGGTTCTTTTGTGGGTTATGGCTTTATGTGGTGCTCCTCGTTTCGGCATCTTTGGTCTTGGGTGACTGAGGTAAGTCAGTGGCTTTTTTCGTTGGTGGGTGAGGGGGTCGTACCTTCGACCC
>NZ_JBFBLV010000050.1:0-16767 GCF_040686835.1 Specibacter sp. NPDC078692 | reverse complement strand
CAACAAAGCCCACCGCTCCGATGGCAAGAAATGGGACTGCCGTGATGGCCGCTGCGGAATATCCATGAACAATTAACTCCTCCTGCCCAACCAACACTGAATGAGAAAAACTCTCTCACCCAAGGCTGACACGAAGGGTTGCTGCGCTAGCGTCCGGTGGGGGAGCCTACTGGGAGTGCCTGCCGGGGGAGAGAAGTGTCTGAGATTGACTAAGGTTGAACTATGACGCAGAACAATGACAACAACATTGAATACCGCCAGGTGGGCCGCTCGGGACTAACGGTTTCTGCCGTGGGGCTTGGCTGCAACAATCTGGGCCGCAGCGGCACGGTGACACAAACGCAAGAGGGCAGTGGCGCCGTCGTGCATGCAGCCTTGGATGCGGGCATCACGCACTTCGATGTGGCCGATGTCTATGGCATGACGCCTGGGCTCAGTGAAACGATCCTGGGTAAGGCGCTCGGTGCGCACCGGGACGAGGTTGTGGTGGCCACCAAGTTTGGGATGGATGCCCAGGGTGCCAACGGCGTGGATTGGGGACGTCGCGGTTCGCGGAAGTACATTTTGCAGTCGGTCGAGGCCTCCTTGCGGCGGCTCAACACCGACTATCTGGACCTGTTTTACTACCACACCCCCGATGCGCACACGCCTATGGCTGAGACGCTTTCGGCGCTGGATGGCCTCGTGCAATCCGGCAAGGTCCGGTACATTGGCCATTCAAATTTGGCTGGTTGGCAGATGGCCGACGCCGAACACACAGCACGCGCGCTAGGCACAGAACGGTTTGTGGCCAGCCAGAATCACTACAATCTGCTGGACCGTCGCGCTGAGCTGGAGGTGACGCCTGCCGCCGAGGCCTACGGGCTGGGTGTCATGCCGTACTTCCCGCTGGCCAATGGGCTGCTGACGGGCAAGTACAAGGGTGGTGCCGTACCTGCCGGGAGCCGACTCTCACACACGCGTCAGCACCTAGTGAGCGAGGCTGACCAGGACCAGTTCGGGGCCTTTAGCGCGTTCGCTGCGGCCCGTGAGCTGACTGAGGTTCAGGTGGCGTTCTCGTGGCTGGCAGCCCAGCCTGCCGTAGCTAGTGTCATTGCCGGGGCCACCAAGCCAGAGCAGGTGCGCCAGAATGCTGCGGCCGCCAGCTGGAAGCCGACGGCCGAGGACTTGGCCGAGTTGGATCAGATCTTCCCGCGGACGCCGAAGGTGGCCTTGTTCTAGCCTCTTCTCGGAGCTGGGGAGCTCAAGCCGCTACTGCTGCGGCCCGTTAACTGCCAATGGTGCGCCTCTTTCAAAGTGGCGCACCATTGGCAGTTAACAGTACGCAGCAGCAAACTTCTCGTGTCCCTGTTTCGAACGTGTTGCTTTGCCGGGTCTTAGACGGAAACGGTGATCCATTCGCCGTCGATGGCGGCGGCGTAACGGGGCAGGGCTTCCTTGGCGGGGCCGGACACCACTGTGCCATCGCTTCCCTTGAAGATGGTGCTGTGGCAGGGGCATTTGAAGTCTTCGCCGTGTGGGGCCACCTTGCAGCCAGCGTGGGTGCAGATGTCCGTGTAGGCCATGACGGTGGTTTCGTCGGGGCGGAACAGCATGACTTCAACGTCCCCGGCCGTGGCTGCAGCGGTACCTCCGACGGGGAGTTCGCTCAGCTTGCCCACCTGGTGGGCGGTGCCGCCAGTGGGAATTTCGGCCGGGGTTTTGCCCTTGCTGCGGATGTCACTGGCCGACGGCGAGCAGCCCACCAAGGCGAGTGCGCAGGCAGCGCCAGTGGCGGCTGTGGTTACGCGTAGGGTGGATCGGCGGGTCAGGGAAGGCTCAACAGTCATGTCTTCATTCTTTCAGTTGAAGCTGAAAGAAAGCGAAACGAGGAACGGGTCCACAGTGCATGGCCTCAGCTGGGGTCTCAGCCGTGCAGGAGAATTTGGTAGAGGTTGTGGTCTTGCCATGTGCCAGCAATCTTCAGATACTGCGGGGCCATGCCAATCTGCTGGAATCCTGCTTTCAGCAGCACTCGCTGTGAGCCAATGTTGTCCAGGAGGGTACTCGCTTCGATGCGGTGTAGGCCCAGATCCTCACGCGCAGTGTCTATGATCGCTTGGACGGCGGATGATGCCAACCCTCGGCCTGTGTAGCGACTGTCCACCCAGTAACCCAGACTGCTGCTCTGGAAGGGGCCACGCACAATACCGGTCAAGTTGAACCGGCCAACGATTTCATCGCCAGTAAACAGGCCAAAGAGATGATCTACCCCAGCGTCATGCGCGACAAGCCGGCTGGCGATATCTGCGGCCTGCCATTCCTCGGTGTAGAACTCCGCCGAGCGTGCCGGATCCCAATAGGCAAGGTGGTCACGGTTGCGTGAGTAGGCAGCGGCAAGCTCTGCGGCATCGCTGACGCGCATGAGCCGCATACTGATATCTTCTTGAAGTTTCCTAGGTTTAAACACCTGTCAACGGTAGCCGCGTAACTTACCATTCGTGGTCATTGACGGCGGGTGTTGCCCGGTCAGCCTCGTCGTCAATCGCCTAGGTGAGCGCTTCTATCTGTTACACGGTCGAACCCTTTTACCGTCGACGAGATATCGGCGATGCAAAAAGTGATGGCAAAAGCGAATGCGGCCAATCCCTTCGAATTAGAGCCCTTGGACTTCTACAGCTCTGATGGTGAGACACGAACGGAAATTGAGGGGTCCACGAAGCTGCCCGCTGATTTTGAAGACATGTTCCCTTCTCTGGAGTACATGCTGGATGCTTTGACTTCAGTGCGCAGCGTGGTTCCCGACGCTACGTGGAATGTGAATCTCGACGAATCCGAGGTTGACTGGAGCCCAGATACAGGCTTTACGCTACCGGGTCTGTGAACGTTGCTCGATGCAGGTAAGTGGATGCAGGTAAAGAGGATGACCATTAACCACTTAGAAGAAGATTTCCATGTAGACGAGTTTGCTCGCGTGCTGCTGTCACTTGAACCGCACCTGCCAGTCTCGGACTCCTATGAGCGTGACTGTCCACAACTTCAGCGTGCCTGGTGGTCGAGTCAGCAGGAGCATATGGTGACCTGGTTTCAGGGCCAGAACAGTCAAGGAAGCGGACCGTTCAGTCGAAAGGTCCCGAACGCCAGTGCGCGCACCACATACAACCGGCTGCTTTGCCCGGCAGCTTTCGTATGGATGGCCGAGGCCCTAGGCGAAGATTTAAAGGTGGTTCAGACCGCTGCGGATGCGGCCCGGGCTGAAGCTAACCCTCGAAAACGCCCGGGAGTTCTTCGCCAGCATCTGCCTTGGACGCGGATCGCTGAATTGGCTCGAGCAGTGTGAATAATGTGCTGTTTTGGCGGTACTGGCCAATCCCAGCGCCCAGATGGTCAGGAACGCGAAGAGGCGCATTTCCAACACGTAAGTACTAGGAAGTCAGTAGCCAACTCGTTGAGGCCTGACTTTGCAGTTCCTCGTATATCGGTGAGCTGAGCATCTCCAATAGCACCTTCATTTTTTCCTTGCTGCCCGGAGCCTGAAGGCTCAGGCTGGTGTGGCTATCCAAGGCGGCGGACACAGCTGTTGTGACAGCGTGCGCCAGGTCAGGGCTGGCGCGGAAGTGCTGCCGAGAGTTGTTGCGCGCATTGCGTCTGCAAAGTGGTGTTTTTGACGAGTTCGCGTTTCATGCCGTCGACGAAGTGGGCTACAGCATCCAGCTTCTCAACTTCCAATCATGGAACTGCCGCCCAAGTCGCAGAGGGTTTGGAGGAACTCCACCGGCAGATGAGAGCTGATGAGCTGATGTTGGTGGTTGGGGGACATGTGCGCCGCGCCCAGGCACGCACAGTGGAACTGATCGCAAACCACTACGGCATGCCCAGCCACTGAGAGGGCGGGGACTCGCCGGAATAGCTGCCTTCCGCGGCCGGGACGCACAGCTGGAGCGGCCGGGCTTGGGTTTGCTGCGCTTGACTGTGGGGGAAATCTCCGCCGCTGAAGGGGCCTTGCAATTGGCAGACGGCGCCCGGGCCGTCAGACTGAATGCATGCAGACTTTCCTCCCATACCCCGACTTTCAGCAGAGTGCCGCCGCTCTGGACACGACAAGGCTAGGAAAACAGCGTGTTGAAGCGCTGCAAATTCTCCGTACGCTGGTGATTCCTGGATACGGCCGGCAGGAGCACCCCGCCGTCCGCATGTGGATGGGGCATGTTCCGGCTCTCACCATGTACGCCCTGGCCATCGCCGACGAATGGATCGCCCGCGGCCACCCGGACAACACCCGGGAGAGCATCAAGGAGTTCGCCCCGCAGGCCGCCCACCCCGACTATGCGGACAAGATCTCCATGCCGTCGTGGCTGGGTGACCCTGATTTTCATGCAAGTCACCGTTCCAGGCTGATTCAGAAGGACCCGCGCTTCTATGATGCGGTTTTTGCCGACACCCCCACGGATTTGGAATTGCTCTGGCCCGAGCCCCGGAGAGAAATCCTTCCCGAGGATCCTCGTGAGGACTTCGTGTGGGTTCTGCGCGCCCCGGTAGGCGACGTTGACCCGGAAAAGATCGACAAAGTCGGGATGCCGGCATGGGGCAAGGCCAAGCCTCAAAACGAGAAGAACGACGGCGGCGACGTCACCCAGGTCGACGAAAAGTCGCGTAAAGCTGTGGCCAAGGGTGCCCGCAAGGCACCCGTGCAGAAGACGAAGAAGCCCACTCGAAATCGCAAGCTACAGGATGAGGCATTCAGGACCCTGCCCGGCAACACCACGGTGCTGATCCCCTTTGAGGATGGTGCCAGGTTTGCGCTGGGCAAGCTCCAAGGCCGGCCGATCACGCTCGATGACGGCCGCTTTGGGCGCAACTTCGAAGTTGAGCAGATCCTTGACCGCGCGGACTTCGACAACCCTGCGCTCTTGCAGGATCCGCGGGTATTCTTCCCGATCCCCGCCCAGTAACGACAGGGCGGTGGGCCACGAAGAGCGCTGGCAACCTGAACGGCAGCACCTGACGTACTCGTTCACAATGCCCCACTGTTGAGCCTGCCTTCCCGATCGGGGTCTTAGCCGGTTGTTTTCAGCCCGGGCGCCCTCACCACAACGCTGGCGAGGGCGCCCGCCGTCGTCCGATGAAATGCGTCAGAAGCACTGGACCGACAGCGGAGTCTGACTCATTTTAGGAAGCCGAGAACACCGCGAGCCTGCCTAAACACGGGCAAATCCCCATTTGAACCTGTTTCACCACGCGTACCTTCATCGAAGCCACAGCTGATGCGCACCCCTCGAAAAGTGAACTGTGAGCAAGGAGAGGGATGATGCGCAGTGTGAGTTGCGACCATTAACGTGGTTGCAGTCCCACTAGTTTGCCGGAAGTTCAGCTGCGATATAACCATGGCGTCAGCTTGGCGCCGACAGTAGTCTGAGGATGATCCGGAGAAAACGCAGGTGAGCATCAGGGGAGAGCAACGAGATGAGACCACTTCGATACTCGATCAACGTCACGCTCGACGGTTGCTGCCATCACGAGGCAGGACTCGCGCCCGACGACGAGTCGATGCGCTACTGGACCGCAGAGATGGAGCGCGCCGATGCCCTACTCTTCGGCCGGGTGACCTACGAGACGATGGAGTCGGCGTGGCGGCAGCCGGCAACGGGTACATGGCCTGGCTGGATGGATGAGTGGCAGATCCCGTTCGCCGAGACCATCGACCGGGCGAAGAAATACGTTGTTTCGAGCACGCTGGGCGGGGTCGATTGGAATGCCGAGCTGGTGCGAGGCGACTTGGCGCGAGAGGTTCAGCGACTCAAGCAAGAGCCCGGCGAGGGGCTGTGGGTGGGTGGCGTGACGCTTCCGCTGGCATTGGCAGACCTGGGACTGATTGACGAGTATGAGTTCCTCGTACAGCCAGTCCTTGCCGGACACGGGCCGACGTTGCTCGCAGGGCTCCGTGAACGAATCCAACTCGAGCTCGTAGATCGCCACGAGTTCCGGTCGGGAGCCGTCGCCATGCGATACCGGCCCACGCCAGCAACAGCATGACGTGGTCCTGTCTTTGATCGTTGGCAGCTGCCTCCTGATGGTGTGAAAGCGCAGCTGCGACTCAGGGGAGGGCAACCAGATTAGACCACTTCGATACTCGATCAACGTCACGCTCCGGCATCCCGCAAGAACGCTGAGCTCGCTGCTCGGTCTAGGTGTCAACACATGAAAGGATCGGGACCTGTGCCAAGACCGGACCGCTTTTCGTGTGCTTCGCAGAGTGTCGAGCCACGTTCCCCTACCTGGAAGACGTTCCCGGACCCGAGTCAGGCGGCCGTGGCGGATGTGTTCTGGTGCGTCGGAGTTGCCGGCCGGACGTCAGTGCACCGAGCAGCGCCTCCATCGGTCCTTTGCCGACCAGTGCTGCCCACGATGAGCAACCGATGAGCACTCCGATGGTCATAGGCCAGAAGGGGGCAAGTTCTCGGAAGTCGGTCCAAGGGTCGAGATTCGGGTCGTGCCCGCTCTCGACCGAAATCCACACCGCCCAGACGATGATGTGCGAAACATAAGCTGTCAGGGGCATCGATCCGGCGGCGCGGATGGGCCAGAGCAGCCAACGCATTGGAGTCGCGCCGATCAGCGTGCACACTCCGATCACTGCAAGTGCGAAGCCGCCCGAACCGAGAGCCTCTCCGACGCCGGAGGAATGGGGTCCGTCTTGCATCACCGACTGAATCCATGCATCCGACCAGGCATCTTCGTTGACGAAGCTGTCTGATGCAATCACCCGATTGCCAATGGGGCCGATAATTCCGTAGCCGACAAATGCGAACCCCGCTCCAACAACGAGGAGGATCCAGGCACGATGGGGACCTGCGCTTAGCACTCGACCGGCCCCCATCCCCGCGGCGATGAAGGCCGTCCACAGAAGAAATGGGTAGTTCCAGCCCAGCATCCGCAGGACATCCTCGATTTCCTGTTGGTCGGAGATGTTTGCCACGTTGTAGTCGATCGTCATGACGACAAAGGGCATGGTCAGGGCCAGCAACATGGCGAGCATGAACAGGGTGCTCGCAGGCAGACGCAGCAGCGGTATGCCAATCAGGAAGAGGATGGCGTAGGCGGGCAGGATGACGAATATTGGAACCTCGAGTCCGTCGAGGGTTATGCCGAGGACCCAGATGAGTATTGCCCGAAGCGCGAGCTCCGTCCGTGTTCCCCACCGGCGGGTTGGTGCATCGTCATTGTTCTTCCGGGAAGTCGCGGCAGCCGTGACGAGCGCCAAGGAGACACCGGCGAGGGTGGCAAAGAGGATAGATGAACGGCCAGAGACTATGCCCGACCACGTCTCACCCCGGCCCCATTCCAACGGCGCGATGACGGCGAGGTGCGCCGCGAACATGCCGAAGATGGCGAACCCGCGGGCCAGATCGATGCCGGGCAGCCGGTGCGGCGGTTCGAGCCGGATGAGGTTCGTCTTGAAGCTCTCGACCAGCCGGCGATTACGTAGCCGGGGGTTGCTCATGTAGCGATCCTCTCATCTGTCCGGTGTGATCGAGGGCCGTTTCAGCTGATTCAGCCTCTTAATGCCGGCGCCGCGTGAAGCAAACTCTGTTGCTGTGCTCATGATGAGTTCCTGCATGGCTTTCGCGGCGCGGGTAAGACTGACGTCTTTCCGATGAGCCAGGCTGAGGGTGCGCGTAAGACTAGGTGCGGTCAATGGAACGGACCGGAGACTCGGCCGGTCTAAGCGGACCATGGCTGGTACGACGGCTGCTCCCAGTCCGAGTTCAACAAGTCGCAACACTGCGTCCATTTCGGCGCCTTCGAGAACCACATTTGGGTTCAGTTCATGAGACCGGTAGGCATCCATGGTGGTCCTGCGTAGGTCGTAGCTTTGGTCAAAAACGATTTGCGGAACGTCCGCCAACTCGGCGAGCGTGATCGTGTTCTTGTCCGCAAAGTAGGCATCGTTGGTGGCTGTGATCACCACCAAGTCCTCCCGCAGCAGTGGAATGCTCTCGAGGCTGCTTGTCATAGCTGTACCGTCTTGGGAGGTCACTACAAGCGCTAGATCGAGGGTGCCGCCGGCAAGTTGAGTCAAGAGATCCCGGGAACCGGCTTCGCTGAGATGAAGCTCGATACCCGGGTGGTTTCGGTGGAAGGATCCCAGGACTTCGGGCACCATGCTGATGCATAGAGATGGAGGAGCCCCCAGCCGGACCCGCCCTTTGTGCAACCCGGCAAGCTCCTGCATCTCCTGTCTTACGGTTTCGGCGTCCGCGAGCATCCGCTGGGCCAATGGAAGGAGCGCTTCGCCGGCGGCGGTGAGTGTGATGTTGCCCCGGGCACGATGAAAGAGTTCGGATCCGAGGTCCTGTTCAAGAGTGGAAATCTGGCGGCTCAGGGAGGGCTGTGCCAGGTGAAGTTGGGCGGCAGCTCGCGTGAAATGGCCGGTCCTGGCAACTTCGATAAAACTTTGCAACTGTTCCAAGTTCATGTCGATAGCATATATGCATCGATATGACTCGAATAATTCATTGGACTAATCGTCGGGCTGTTTCTAGCGTTGAAACCATGGCAACTGACACAGTTAAAGAAAAGAAGATCTCCACTTCAGTCCTCATTATCGGTACGGGTGGGTCCGGGTTACGTGCGGCGATCGAGCTTGCAGAATTGGGAGTCGACGTGCTGGCGGTGGGTAAGCGCCCCCGCAATGACGCGCACACTTCCCTGGCGGCGGGCGGCATCAACGCAGCCCTCGGCACCATGGATGAAGAAGACTCCTGGCAGCAGCACGCTGCCGACACCATCAAAGAAAGCTACTACCTGGCCAACCCAAAAACCGTGGAAATCGTGGCGCGCGGTGCAGCACGTGGAATAGAGGATCTAGAGCGCTATGGCATGGGCTTCGCCAGGGAAGACGATGGTCGCATCTCTCAGCGGTTCTTTGGTGCCCATAAATTCCGTCGGACCGCGTTTGCCGGCGACTATACGGGCTTGGAAATCCAGCGCACGCTGGTACGACGCAGCGAGCAACTCGATATTCCCATCATGGATTCCTTCTATGTCACTCGATTGCTGGTAAAGGACAACCAGGTCTTCGGTGCCTATGGATTCGATATTAACTCGGGCATCCGCTACGTGATTCATGCTGACGCGGTAATCCTGGCCGCTGGCGGCCACAACAGGATCTGGCGTCGCACCTCCTCGCGCCGCGACGAAAACACGGGTGATTCATTCCGGCTGGCCGTCGACGCCGGAGCTCGATTGCGGGATCCTGAACTGGTGCAGTTCCATCCCTCGGGGATCATCGAACCAGAAGGTGCGGCCGGAACACTGATTTCCGAAGCGGCTCGCGGCGAGGGCGGAGTGCTGCGCAACGCACTGGGCGAACGGTTCATGGAACGCTATGACCCAGTGCGCAAGGAACTCTCCAGCCGCGATCGGGTGGCGTTGGCTGCTTACACGGAAATCAAGGAGGGGCGCGGAACAGAGAAAGGTGGCGTGTGGTTGGACGTATCCCACTTGCCTCGGCAGACAATCATGGAGCGCCTGCCGAGGGTCTATCAGACAATGATGGAAGTGCAGATGCTCGACATAACTCGTGAACCGATCGAGATCGCACCAACAGCCCACTATTCGATGGGAGGGGTATGGGTGAAGCCTGAGGATCACAGCACCGATGTGGCCGGATTGTATGCAATCGGCGAGGCATCGAGCGGACTGCACGGCGCTAACCGTTTGGGCGGCAACTCGCTGATCGAATTGATGGTCTTCGGACGGATCGTTGGTCAGGCAGCTGCTGCATACTCAGCATCCTTGGATCACCAGCCTCGATCCGCCGAGGCCCTGGCGCAGGCCCGCGGAGAAATCGACGGGCTGTTGGCTGCTGATGGGGAGGAGAATGTGCGTGCGCTGCAGCGGGCAATCCGCGACATGATGACCGAACACGCAGGCGTGGTCCGCGACGAGGACGGACTGAAGGCGGGGCTGGCAAGGCTGGCGGACATCGAGGAACGAATGGAGCATGTGGGGATCCACCCTGATATTGCGGGCTACCAGGATTTGGCTCATGCTTTTGATCTGATGGGTTCTGCGTTGGCCGCACGGGCCACCCTGGAGACTGCCCTCGAACGGCGTGAATCTCGTGGTTGCCACAACCGCAGCGACTACCCGGCCATTGATCCGGAGCTTGCGGTCAACCTCGTTTGGTCCCCTTCTACGGGGGTCGTTCGTGAGGAAATCCCAGCAATCTCCGACGAGATTCGCGGGCTCATTCAGGAAGTTTCGACGGTAGGTAAGCTCGTGGAATGAGTATCGACGTCGAATCGATCACCTGCCGCGGACAGCAGTACTCAACCCCTCCAACTATTGACTACACACCAGTTTCCGCCGGCTGACGCAGACCCGCGGCCGACACGAGATTCGGTTCAGCGAGAATGGCTGACACGTTGTGGCGGCCAAGAGACAAGGTGCCTCTACGAGATGCCCTTCTCCTCGGGAAAATAGTTCCTTAGACAAGTACTATTTTCCCGAGGAGAAGGGCATTCTCTGCTTAAACCGTCGCGCATCCAACGCAACTACCGGCGGATCGAGTATCAGTCGGCCCGGGTGAAGACGCCGAGCCCGTTCGGTTCCTGCCCCTCGCCCGGGAACTTGTTGAAGTACGTCAGGGTGACCCCCGTAATCTGCTCGCCCTCGCGTACGAAGACCGCAGAGGAGAGTGAACCGGGGAGCGCATTCTCACCGGTCGGCACGAACGACAGCGTGTCGCCGTTCCACGGATCGATCGTGAACGTGTAGCCGCCCTGGGGGCCGAGCGCGCCGGTGAGGGTGCCGTTCTTCTCGGTCACCACGAAGTTGCCGAAGTAGGGGCTCGTGTAGGTGCCGACGTAGTCGCCGGCCGGACCCGCTGCCGCGGCATCTTCGGGCGGCTCCTGGTCGACGAGGTCGCCCGCCGGGTCGTCGAAGTTCTCAAAGAAGCCGGCCATCAGGTCCAGCCAGGGGCGCGTCTCCGCGCCGAACTGTACGAGGTCGACGAACTCTGAAGCGATCGCCTCCGGAACTCCCGACGGCGCTCCGTTCGTGAGCACGACGATGCCGAGGTTCAGATCGGGGATCATCGTGGCGTTGGTGGCGGAACCCCATCCGAAGGCGCCGGAGTGGCTGATGTTGACGCGGCCTGCCACGGTGGCGCCGACGTTCGTGCCGAAGCCGTAGTGCGAGGTGCGCGCTGTCAGGTTCTGGGCGTCGCCGCCGGTGATCGAGTGCGCGGAATAGGTCTTTGCGAGTACGAGCGGGTCGATGAATTCAGCGCCGTCGACCTCGCCGTTGGCCAGCACCATGTTCATCCACTTCGCAATGTCGCCGGCTGTGGATGCGACGCCTCCGGCAGGCGCCTCGGCATCGGCGTCACGGTCGAACAGCTGCTCGTACTTTCCATCTCCGGTGCGCGCGTGCATGGCTGCGCGATCATCTGAGGCAAGGTATTGGTCGTGGACGGTGGTCGTGGAAGTCATGCCGAGCGGCTCGTACAGCAGATCGTGCGCGGTCTGCGCCCAGGTTTGCCCGCGCGACGCCGCGACCGCCTCGCCGCCCACCGTCAGTCCGAAGTTGGAGTATTGGTACGTGTCGCGGAACGACGCTAGGGGAATCTGGTTCATGTGGGACATGATGTAATCGACATCGAAGCCGATGTCCTCGAGGTCATCGCCGGCACCGGTTGGAATGCCGGTGCGGTGCGAGAAGAAGTCGGCGATCTTTCCATGCTCGGTCACATACGGATCTTTAAGCGCGAAGTCGGGGAGGTATTTGACCACCGGATCTTCCCAGGACAGGTCGGTGTCTTCGGTGATTGCTTTGGCCACAATGCTCGACGAGAGGGGCTTGGACAACGACGCGATCTGAAACACCGTGTTGACGTCGACGGGCTTCTTCGTGGTCAGGTCCCGCACACCGTATCCCTTTTCGAACACGACCTTCCCGTTCGAGACGACGGCGACGCCCGCTCCGGGTACTCCAGTCTGCTTGAGCGCGTTTTTGATGTACTTGGGAAGCGCATGGACGGCTGCGGCCACTGCCGTGTCACGATCCGTGTAGAGCTCGATGACGTCCTGGTCGGGGAATTGGCCGAGTGTGACGGCGGGCCCGCTCGAGGACGGCTTTTTCCCGGCCGTACCCGCTGTACCCGCGGTGCACGCCGTCATTGCCAGAGCGAGTGCTGCCACCGTAGAGAAGGCGACAATGCGTCCGACGCCCTTGTTTGTGCTGCTCATGCTGTTCATGCCGCTGCCTCCGGTTGACTACCTCTGAGCGGACCCATGGCTTCCCAGACGCGCATGTGAAGCCATGGATCCCGGTCCCCCCCTAGAGACAAGTGTGGATGGACGGAAGCGGACAAAACAACTGCCGCTTCCGGACTTGACCCCTTGAGGACGTCCGGAACCGGTCACCTGCGCCATAATGGTGTCTACGGGCGCTCCGGAGGTGGACATGGAAGATAGCAAACTGCTCGAACTGATCTACAGCAGCCGCCCTGTGACGGTGGCGGAGCTCGCCACCACAGTGCACACGGACGAGGGTGAGGTTGCCGACGCCGTCGAGCGTCTTGCGCGGGCAGGTGCGATCTCGGTTCGTGATGGCACGATCGCGTATGCGATGCCGGCGATGTGGACGGCCGACGTCGTCAAACGCGAAGTGCGTGAGATGCGGCAGGCGGCGGACGAGGCCGCCTCGCGAATCGAGGCGCTCGTCGCAGACCTGCCAGCCCTGCTGCGTCACTGGGCTGCGGGCGAGGCATCCGGTGATCTCGTACCCGTTTTCGTGCGGCATGGGCCGCGGGCGGCAGAAGACCTCTGGTACGACATCGCGCGGGAGGGGAGCGACACCGCCTGGTCGGTGCTGCCCGATCTCGGACGCTATCTGCAGACCGATCCCGCTCGCGCCGGCCGTTTTGCGGAGATGTTCGCCGGCAAGCGGTCGGTGCGGGCGCTGCTCCCACGTTCGATGGCAGGGGACGCCCGGCTCGTGGCGATTGCCGAGCGCTACGAGGCCGTCGGGGTGGAGTTCCGCCTGCTCGACGATCTTCCAAGCTGGTTCTGGATCGACGGCGAGGTGCTCGCATTGCCGATCGAATGGGGCGAGGGATGGCCGTCCAGTGTGGTCGGAGTCCGGAGCGCGGCCCTGGCCGAGCTTGGCCGAAGCCTGTTCCGCGAGCTCTGGCGTCGCGGCGAGCCGATCGGTGGGCTGCAGCAGCCGTGGGCGCCGCTGCTTGCGCTGATGAAGCAGGGCCTCACTCTCGACGCGGCATCTCGGCGACTCGGGATCAACCCGCGAACGGGGCGGCGTCGCATTGCGGCGGCGATGGAGCAGTACGGCGTGTCAACCTTGTTCGCCTTGGGTGTCGCCTGGGCCGCGGACGGGAAGCCCACCACACGCTGAGCGGCGGCCTCCTCGCAGCCGCCGTGTTATGAGTGATCGTAATTCAGTTGAGTCAAGAGTTCGAGCAAGGCAGACTGGTCTTGAGCCACCGTGGTTTGTGTCCTTTGTGAGTAGCTTTGATCGGTTCTCACTGACCATCCCACGGTGGCTCCCCATGTAGACGATCGGACGCTCGGAACCCAGGAAACTACGCCACTACCTGGGAAGCGACCGTCAATTTCTGAGCTGTGGCGTTAAATAGGGGAGTTCGGCCAGAGTTTTGCCTTAGGCAACTCTGACCTGCGGAATGAAACCGCAGGTCAGAGGTATTTTTGTTCCGCGGGCGGGAATTGAACCCACGACCAAGAGAATCTCACCATCTGGATGTCACGGGGTGCTGATGGCTATCAAAATTGGTGTCTTTTCGGGAAGTTTCGTCCTTTTTGGCGACTACGACATGTCACTGATCGCCGTAGTTTTCGGTTGAATTAGATGGGTAAAAGATGAGTGACACGGCTGGAGCCATTGACGTTGTCGGGGGTTGACCGCGAAATCTGTGAATGCAGGTTCATCAGAGATCCTTCTCGGGGCAGTGTATGTTACCGTCCGTGGATACTATTTTACGCCTGAGAACCACGCCAGGGCACTGGTGGATGCCTTTGAGATTGCGAAGCCGTCAGCGGTGGCCAGCGACTGGTACCCGACGAGCATTCTGACACTTTCTGGGTCAGGCTGGGGTTTTTCTTATGGCGGGGAGTGAGGGCTTCGATGTCCCGCACACCAACCTTCCCCGGTCCAGCCCCGGGC
The DNA here is from genome assembly GCF_040686835.1 of Specibacter sp. NPDC078692. Lineage (NCBI taxonomy): Bacteria > Bacillati > Actinomycetota > Actinomycetes > Micrococcales > Micrococcaceae > Specibacter > Specibacter sp. NPDC078692. Next base: position 2,583 of record NZ_JBFBLV010000050.1, on the reverse strand, counting down.
CTCAGCAACGTTCCGCATAGCACTGAGCTTGTGGCTACCCCGCGCCGCCGTTTCCGTTGACTATTCCCCTTTCATCAAATTCCGCTTGATCAAACTCGCGAATCAGACCCTGACCGAGGTCCGCCAACAACTTCCTCATCAGCTGCGTGGGCGTCGTGGCCGGGCAGTGGTGAACCGTCCCGGAAATTATGCCGCCAGTTTTCTGTGCTGCAATTGTGCGTTTACCTGTATGACCATTACGCGCCGGGATTTTAGGCCCAAGGATCTTCCCAGAGTGCTGTTTCCCCACTTTCGTGCAGAATTTAGTAAGCGGTATCAGGCGGGGGTGCTGATGGTGGCGCGGGTGACCGAAATGGAACCGGCACAGCTGTACAGTCGGCCTACGAGGGTGGCGCGGGATTGGATCGCGGCATCTGTGTTAGCTAGGAAGGTGCCGCGGGCGGTGCTTGACGGCCCTAGGGTGACTGCTCCGGTACTGCGCCAATAGACGTTCTCTGCCCGTGCTCCACGCGTGAGCACGATGGTGCTGTTCTCGGCGGTGATGATGGTTCCGGCGCGGAAGATGAATCGCGCGCTGGGGTCTCCCCGGGCATCAAGGGTCAGTGTGCCGTTGACGGTGAACCTGCCCGTGGAGCTGGTGTATACCCCGGGGGTGAGGGTGCCTGCAAGTACCGGGGCGCGAGTGACCGTGGTGGGGTACTTTTCCAGCGCCGAATACAGGCTGAGAACGTCGATTTTGGCGTTGTGGGCACCGGTTGTGTTCTTGTCACTGCTGCCGGTGATGTCCCACGGCCAGAAGCCATCGATCCTCGTCCCGGGACTTGTGGCCACGTTTCCGGTGATGTCCGTGCCTATAGCTAGAAGGGGGTCGTGCTGAATGTTCCCGTGGGCGAGCAGGACGTAGGTCGCCGCTCTGCCCAGAGTTAGTACCGGAAGGCTTGCTACACCCCAGCTGCTTCGGGTCCGGGTACTGGCAGTGAAAGCAGCTGTGGAGGGGGAAACCCTGGTACCAAGAATTACGCCCGCGGCGACCAATCCGACCACTGCCACTACGGCCCGACGAGCAGGGGTCGTGGACGGCGGTTCTTCGAAGTCCTCGGCTTCGGAGCGTGCAGGGCCCTCGGCATCGGTATGTGGGGTCCGTCCTTGACCAGGGCCCCTGGAAACTAGGACCAGGGCAGCAATGGTGATCAGAAGCCATCCAACGAGCGGTATGGTCTTTCCCGTTGCGAGCCAAAAGCCCGGCAGACCGATGAACGGTACCAGGAGGCGCGCCTGCCCCGTGATTTGCTGGCGTTCCAGCGCACTGCTGTCGACGTCCTGATTCGCATCACCTGCGGTGGTAAACGTTCCGTCATCCCGTGCCTCCACGATGCGGTGCAAACGAAGCCGTTCGATGCCAGAGGGTTCGGCAGCGGCGGGGCTGCGGTACTGCACGACCCCACCCAGGGGTACGGGGTCGGTCATGGCCCAAGGTGAAACTACCGCCACATCGCCAGGGGAGATGTGCGGTTCCATGGACCCGGTCTGGATGACTGTGGCGTGCCAACCGAACAATACAGGCAGAAGGGCGAAGGCAGCCAGAGTGGCCATCAACACCAGGTAGCCCTCGGCCAAGGCAAAGCCAAGTAGCCTGCCCCACCCCGGTGTGCGGGGCGGGGCAGGCTGCCGGCGTCGTGCTGCGTTGCTCACTGAAAAGTGGAAATGCTAGTTAGCGGTATCGCTTTGCAATTCCCACACAATGTCCACACTGGTCCGCGAACCCTGGAGAGCATCAATCTCCTGCTGGCTCATACCCGTGGTATTGAAAGTCCAGGTTCCACGGTAGGTGGCGCTTTCACCCGCGGTCCCAGCCGTTTCCCACTCAGCACCACCGTTGGTGTAGTTATTATTCACGGTAGCAAGAGTACTGAGGGGCTGGGGCGCAAGTGCGCCCGGGATCGGTGTGAACCCGGTGCAGTCGTTGAAGGTTCCGCCGGAGCCACGCTCAACCTGAAAGGTGATGCGACTCTCCAGACCGGCAGCAGAGGGGGAAAGGTTCTGCATGTAAGCACGGACTTCGCCCGGGACGGTGGAGTTGGAGGTTACCACGATGCACTTCTGACCTGTCTGACCGGGAACGAGGTTCTCTGCAGTGAACGCCGCGGCGCCCAGGTCGTCATCGGTTAGGGCGACCTGGCCGGTGGACCAGGAGTTGCCGGAGTTGCGGGTGGTGGCGGTGAAGGCGGCATCGGAGGCCTGCCAAACCATGGCACCAGCCAGAAGGATGGCCACGGGGACGGCCGCGAGGCCAACAATACGGGCAGAGCGGACAGTGGGAGCGGAAAGAGTGCGCATAAAGAGACCTTCGATGGTGGGTACGGAGCAGAGGCGGCCAGGGTCGCGGTCCTCCAACTGGAGCCACCTCGATTACGGCCGAAGTCTTGCCAGCCCCCCAAAAGCCTTTTTCGCTTACAGGATAAGAGTAACAACATAAACAGGATTAAAACTGAATCGTCCCGGGTTTTGTGCCGTTTTCTATTGAGAGAATGGATAGCATGCCCAAGCAGTACACCCCTGAAGTTAAGAGCCGTGCCGTGTCCT
>NZ_JBFBLV010000049.1:0-18079 GCF_040686835.1 Specibacter sp. NPDC078692 | reverse complement strand
CTTCAGCTACCAAGACGGCAACGGAATTCAACAAGGATGGGGCGGAAGAAGCCACTGACACGCCCGGGCTGTACACACATTTTGGCCGCTAACCCCGGGTCGATGGTCCTCCAGGCACTCGTGTTCGGGGTCTGGCACCTCGGGGTTGGTTACAGCAACACTGGCCATACAGGGCTTCTTCCGGCGATAGCTATCACCATCGCCCAGCAATCACTCATCGGGCTCGCGTTGGGAATCCTCTTTGAATGCACACGCAACCTGGTTGTCCCCTCGGCCGTGCATATCGCCCTCAACAGCATGTAATAGAGCGCCGCAGACGAACTCTCAGGAACCTATTTCAACTCGCCAAACAGTCTGTCAACACTTAAAAACGAAAACCCCCTGTCACCAGGGGGTTTTCGAACATATGTGCCCGAGGTGGGACTTGAACCCACACATCTTTCGATACTGCATTTTGAGTGCAGCGCGTCTGCCATTCCGCCACTCGGGCCTTAGTAAAGGAGTCCAAATGAACACCGTTACGAAGATCACGCCCTCGATTCGGAATCGCTTCCGAACCAGTGCGCGCAACTACTCTACATGCATATAGGCTGTTTTGTGGAACCAAAGCCCGTCTAGGGCTCAAAATGTACAAAATGTGGTGCAACTCACCACTTTAAAGGAGCTTTCTGTGTCAGAGCAGCCGGATACAACCCCCACCTCGCCCGCACGCCGTGTCATTGTTGCCGAGGACGAGACCCTGATCCGTTTGGACATCATGGAAATTCTTCGTGGCGAGGGCTATGAGGTGGTCGGTGAAGCAGACAATGGCGAGAAGGCCGTGGAGCTCGCCAAGGAGCTCAAGCCCGATCTGGTCCTCATGGACGTCAAGATGCCCGTCATGGATGGCATCACGGCCGCTGAGATCATCGTCAAGGCGCGCATCGCCCCCGTCGTGCTCCTTACCGCCTTCAGCCAGAAGGAACTCGTTGAGCGCGCCCGTGACGCCGGCGCCATGGCCTACGTAGTCAAGCCCTTCACCCCCGCAGATCTCATCCCCGCCCTGGAAATCGCACTCTCCCGCCACGAGGAAATCAAGGCCTTGGAAGAGGAAGTCTCCGACCTCCAGGAACAGTTCGCCACCCGCAAGCTCGTAGAGCGCGCCAAGTCCCTGCTGACCACCAAGATGGGCCTCACCGAGCCCGAGGCCTTCCGCTGGATCCAGAAGACCTCCATGGACCGCCGCCTGAGCATGCGCGAGGTTGCCGAGACCATCATCAACCAGGTCAACTAGTCCCCACCGGCCCCCTCGCTTCGGCCGGCCAACCGAGAATGACACCGATCCCGCTTTCGGATCCCGAAATCCCGGGATCAGAAAGCGGGATCGGTGTCATTTTTCGTTCCGGCTGGAACTTCCCCTTAACGAACGACGGCGGCACTCACCCAGCACATGAAGCGAAGGGTGAGTGCCGCCGTCGTTCGTGACGGGTGTTAAGACCTAGTCAGTGGGCCAGGGGCCGATGCGTTCCTTCTTGGAACCATCGTTGGCCTTGCCCAGATCGGCGAGGTCGCCAACCTTGTGAACCTTGACCAGGTTCGTGGAACCGGCCTGTCCGGGAGGGGAACCGGCTGCGATAACAACCAGATCGCCTTCGTCAACAAGACCCTTCTCCAACAGAGTCTTATCAACCTGCTCGGTCATGGCGTCAGTGTGGGCAACCGGGGGAACCAGCACGGGCTCAATGCCCCAGGCCAGAGCCAACTGGTTGCGAACGCTCTCCACCGGTGTGAACGCAAGAACCGGCTTGGACGGGCGCAGACGGGACAGGCGGTGGGCCGAGTCGCCGGACTGCGTGAACGTTGCAATGTACTTTGCATCGAGCTGCTTGGCGATCTGCACGGCAGCTGCCGTGATGACGCCGCCGCGGGTCTTCGGCTCGGAACCCAGCTTCGGGATGAGCTTGAGGCCATCTTCAGCTTCAGCAGCTTCGATGATCCTCGCCATGACCTTGACGGTCTCGATCGGGAACTTGCCAACGCTGGTCTCGCCGGAGAGCATGACTGCATCCGCGCCGTCGAGCACTGCATTTGCACAGTCAGATGCCTCTGCGCGGGTGGGGCGCGGGTTGTCAATCATGGATTCCAGAACCTGGGTTGCCACGATGACGGGCTTGGCCCAGCGACGTGCCATTTCAACACACTTCTTCTGCACCAGCGGGACATCTTCCAGAGGAAGCTCCACGCCCAAGTCGCCACGGGCAACCATGATGGCGTCAAACGCATCCACGATGGCTTCCAGGTTGGCAACAGCCTGCGGCTTCTCGATCTTGGCGATGACCGGCACGCGGCGGCCTTCTTCGTCCATGATCTCGTGAACGCGAGTGATATCAGCTGCATCACGCACGAAAGACAAAGCCACGAGGTCCACGCCGCACTCAAGTGCCCAGCGTAGATCGCTCTCGTCCTTTTCGCTCAAGGCGGGGACATTCACAGCAACACCGGGCAAGTTGATGCCCTTGTTGTTGGAGACCTTGCCCGGAACGGTAACTTCGGTGACAACCTTCACGGCGTCAACAGCAGTGGCCCGAACGGAGACCTTGCCATCGTCGATCAGCATGATGTCGCCAACCTTAACGTCCTCTGTGAGGGACTTCAAGGTGGTGGAGCAGATGTCCTTAGTTCCTGGGACATCTTCGGTGGTGATGGTGAAGACATCGCCCACAGCGAGGTCATAGCCCTCGCCATTGGCAAAGCGGCCCAAGCGGATCTTGGGACCCTGTAAATCAGCCATGATGGCTACGGGCTTGCCGAGTGCTTCGGAAGCCTTACGTACGTTCTCGTACGTGTTCTGGTGCACGGCGTAGTCGCCGTGGCTCATGTTCATGCGGGCTACGTTGACGCCCGCCTCCAGTACCGCAAGTGTGTTTTCATAGCTGGCGATTGCCGGCCCGAAAGTCGCAACAATTTTTGCGCGTCTCAATGTACCTACCCTTGTATGTGGTTTTTAAGCGGAAAACTTTGGTGCCCCCAGACAGCCTATCGCTTTGCCGCTAGACACCGATAGCTGAATCGCTGGGTGAGACGGGAGCAGGCAAAAACGTCTCCCCCATCAAGTGCTTATCGACGGCGGCCGCACACGCCCGGCCCTCGGCAATGGCCCAGACAATCAGCGATTGTCCACGCCCTGCATCACCGGCAACAAAGACGCCGTCACGGTCCGTCATGTAATAGCCATCACGGTTAACATTTGACCGAGCGTCCAACGTCACCGGCAGCTGGTGGACCAATTCGGCCGATTCAGGACCGGTAAAGCCCATGGCCAAAAACACCAGATCCGCAGCGATCACCCGTTCGGTACCCTCCTTGGGAACCCTGCGCCCGCCGACAAATTCAGTTTCAGCGATCTTGAGGCCGGTCAGCACACCATTCTCACCCAGGAACTCGACGGTGGAAGCCAGATATGTCCGCTCACCACCCTCCTCATGCGCGCTAGCCACTTCAAAGAGGTTGGGGAATGTGGGCCACGGCTGCTTGGCCGTCCGCTCTAACGGCGGCTGCGCCCCAATGGCCAACGTGGTCACCGACGCGGCCTGCTGGCGGTGCGCCGTTCCGAGGCAATCAGCACCAGTATCGCCGCCACCCAAAATGACCACATGCTTGCCGCGAGCATCAATCTGCTCCGCCTGCACATCACCGGCAACCGCCTTGTTGGCCTGCACCAGGTAGTCCATGGCCACATGAACACCTTTGAGCGCCCGGCCAGGGATGGGCAGTTCACGCGGAACCGTGGCACCAATGCACACCACGACGGCGTCATAGCGGCGCCGCAGCTCTTCCCACCCAAGGTCCTTGCCTACCTCAATGCCGGTGCGGAAGCGAGTGCCCTCAGCCTCCATTTGCGCCACCCGGCGATCCACACTCTCCTTCTCCAACTTGAAGTCAGGGATGCCATAGCGCAGCAGTCCACCGATCCGATCCTCACGCTCATAGACCGCCACAGTGTGCCCCGTTCGGGTCAGCTGCTGTGCCGCTGCCAGCCCTGCCGGACCTGAACCGACGACGGCGACCGTCTTACCTGTGAGGCGGGCCGGGGGAAGCGGGTGGACCCAGTCCTGGTTGAAAGCCTCATCAATGATCGAAACCTCTACCTGCTTGATGGTCACAGCTGGCTGGTTGATGCCCAGCACACAGGCCGTTTCGCACGGGGCCGGGCACAGCCGTCCCGTGAACTCCGGGAAGTTGTTGGTGGAGTGCAAACGCTCAATGGCCTCTTGGCCCTTGTCGCGCCACGTGAGGTCATTCCATTCCGGGATAAGGTTTCCCAGCGGGCAGCCCTGATGACAGAACGGCACACCACAGTCCATGCAGCGCCCCGCTTGGGACTTCAGCACACCCTTTTCCTGGGCCTCGTAGACTTCCTTCCAGTCCATGATGCGCACAGGAACGGGCCGGCGGGTCTGGGTGATGCGTTCGCGAGTGTTTAAGAAACCGTGCGGATCAGCCACCGGTGACCTCCAAAATTTTCTGCCAAACGGTTGCGCCGTCTGGATCTTCGCCCTGCTCGGCTGCTGCCAAACGGGTCTGTAACACTGCTGCGTAATCGCGCGGCAGCACCTTCGTTATGCGTGCCACGGTGCCGGGGAAATCGGCCAGCAGAACTGCTGCGGTCTCGGATTCCGTCTCATCGAAGTGGCGTTGCAAGAGCGCGTGGACCAGTTCTTGATCCACACCATCGAGCGCCGAGAGGACCAGTTCACCGGAGTCCAGAGCCACCTTGTTGACTTGGCTGGGCTCCAGATCCAGCACATAGGCCGTGCCACCGGACATGCCGGCACCAAAGTTGCGGCCGGTGGAACCCAGAATCAGGGTTTGGCCACCTGTCATGTATTCACAACCATGATCGCCAATGCCTTCAACCACGGCAGTAGCTCCGGAGTTGCGGACCAGGAACCGCTCCCCCACCTTGCCGCGCAGGAACATTTCACCGCTGGTGGCTCCGTACCCAATCACGTTGCCGGCAATGACGTTCTGCGCCGCGACAAACTGGCTGTTGCGGTCCGGGCGGACAGTGATCCGCCCTCCGGAGAGGCCCTTGCCCACATAGTCGTTGGCGTCACCGAGCAAGCGCAGCGTGATACCGGCTGGCAAGAAGGCACCCAACGATTGGCCCGCCTGACCCGTCAACGTCACATCAATGGTGTCCGGACCCAGCACGTCAATGCCGAATGTTTTGGTCACCTTGTGGCCCAGGAGCGTACCCACTGAACGGTCGGTGTTGATGACCGGGACACTGATCTTGACCGGTGCCCTGTCACTGAACGCCTCGGCGGACATGGTGATCAATTGCTGATCAAAATGCTTGTCCAGCTCATGGTTCTGATCCACCAGGTGACGAACCGGCGCATCGGCGGGAACACCGGCGTCGGACAAGATGGGGCTCAAGTCCAGACCCGCCGTCTTCCAATGGTTCAGCGCACCCTGAATATCAAGGACACTGGACTGGCCGATGGCTTCCTCGAGGCTGCGGAAACCGAGTTCAGCCAGCAGCTCGCGGACTTCTTCAGCAAGGAACTCGAAGAAGTTGACCACGAATTCCGGCTTGCCGGTGAACCGTTGACGAAGTTCCGGATTCTGCGTGGCAACACCCACGGGGCAGGTGTCCAGGTGGCAAACACGCATCATGACACAGCCGGAAACCACCAGCGGGGCCGTAGCGAAACCGTATTCCTCAGCACCGAGCAACGCCGCGATGATGACGTCACGGCCAGTCTTGAGCTGGCCATCCACCTGCACCACAACCCGCTCACGCAGCCCGTTGAGGCGCAGCGTCTGCTGAGTTTCTGCCAGACCCAGCTCCCACGGCATGCCGGCATGTTTAAGGGAGTTCAGCGGGCTGGCGCCTGTTCCGCCGTCGTGCCCGGAAACGAGGACGACGTCGGCCTTGGCCTTGGTCACCCCGGCCGCCACCGTGCCTATCCCCATTTCGGAGACGAGCTTGACGTGAACCCGAGCGCTGGGGTTGGCTCGCTTGCAGTCATAGATGAGCTGGGCGAGGTCCTCAATGGAGTAGATATCGTGGTGCGGGGGCGGGGAAATCAAGCCAACGCCGGGTGTGGAGTGGCGTGTTTCTGCGATCCACGGGTACACCTTTTTGGCCATGAGCTGACCACCCTCGCCGGGCTTGGCACCCTGAGCCATCTTGATCTGGATGTCCGTGGCGTTGCTCAGGTACAAGCTGGTCACGCCGAAACGGCCTGAGGCAACCTGTTTGATGGCGCTGCGGCGCTCCGGGTCCAGCAGACGCTCAACATCCTCGCCACCCTCACCGGTGTTGGACTTGGCGCCCAAGCGGTTCATGGCGATGGCCAGAGTCTGGTGCGCTTCCTGGGAGATGGAACCGTAGCTCATGGCGCCGGTGGAGAATCGCTTGACAATGCTGGCCACCGATTCCACCTCGGCCAAGGGCACCGGCGGGCGCGCTCCTTCTTTGAAGGTGAGCAAGCCACGGAAGGTCATGAGCTTGTTGGCCTGCTCATCGATGCCTTGGGTGTACTTCTTGAAGATGTCATAGCGGCGTTCCCGGGTGGCGTGCTGCAGACGGAACACCGTGTCCGGATTGAACAGGTGCGGTTCCCCGTCACGACGCCACTGGTATTCGCCGCCTCCTAGCAGCGGGCGGTGCGGGACATCGACGCCGTCCACCGGGTAGGCCAGAATGTGGCGTGCTGATACTTCCTTGGCGATGACATCTAGACCGACGCCGCCGAGCTGGCTCACGGTGCCAGTGAAATAGTCATCCACGATGTCCTGGGACAGGCCCAGAGCTTCAAAGGTTTGCGCGCCACAGTAAGAGGACACCGTGGAGATGCCCATTTTGGACATGATCTTCAAAACGCCCTTGCCCAGTCCCTTGATGAGGTTCTTCACCCCTTCCTCGGGGGTGACGCCGGTGACGTCGCCGGTGCGGATGAGTTCTTCCACTGTTTCCATGGCCAGGTATGGGTTGATGGCTGCTGCGCCGTAGCCCACCAGAACGGCTACGTGGTGAACTTCGCGGACGTCGCCTGCTTCCACAACCAAGGAGACCTTAGTGCGGTTCGCGCTGCGCAAGAGATGGTGGTGGACGGCGCTGAGCAAAAGTAGCGAAGGGATGGGGGCCCACACGGCAGAAGAGTCCCTGTCCGAGAGCACAATGTATTGCACGCCGCGGTTGATGGCTCCGGAGATCTGCTCACCGATTTCGGAGAGCCGGGCACGTAAGGCGGCCTCACCGCCGTCGACCTTGTACAGGCCACGCACCTTCATGGAGATTTTCTCGCCACCGGAGCCATCAGCGGCGATGGGCGTTTCCATGTTGGCGATCTTGGCCAGGTCATCGTTGTCGATGACGGGGAATGACAGCGCCAGTTGGGGTGCGGTGACCTTGTTGCGAGAGAGCAGGTTTCCCTGCGGGCCAATGGTGGTGTTCAACGAGGTGACAAGCTCCTCGCGGATGGCGTCCAGCGGCGGGTTGGTGACCTGGGCAAACTGTTGCACAAAGTAGTCGAACAAGAGGCGCGGCCGTTGCGAGAGGACGGCTACGGGGGTGTCGGTGCCCATGGCGCCTAGCGGCTCGGCTCCGTTCTTGGCCATGGGACCGAGCAGGATGCGCAGTTCCTCAGTGGTGTAGCCGAAGGTGCGCTGGCGGTGCAACACCGAAGAACTGGTGTGGATGACGTGCTCACGCTCGGGCAAATCGGCGAGTTGGATGGTGTTTTCCTTGGCCCAGCTCTCGTAGGGGCGGGCCGCGGCAGCCTGGGCTTTGATGGTTTCATCGCTGATGAGCTCACCCTTGGCGGTGTCCACGAGGAACATGGTGCCCGGGGCAACGCGGCCCTTCTGCACGATGGTGGCTGGGTCCAAATCCAGCACACCGACCTCCGAGGCCAGCACGACCAAGCCGTCGTCGGTGACCCAGAAGCGGGCCGGGCGCAAGCCATTGCGGTCCAAGGTGGCACCGACCAGCGTGCCATCCGTAAAGGACACGGCGGCCGGGCCATCCCACGGTTCCATCAGGAGCGAGTGGTATTCGTAAAACGCTTTGCGGGCCGGATCCATAGTGGCGTGATTTTCCCACGCTTCAGGGATCATCATCATGACGGCTTCGGTGATGGGCCGCCCCGAGAGCCACAGCAGCTCGGCCACTTCATCGAAGGAGGCGGAGTCCGAGGCGCCGGGGGTGCAGATGGGGAACAACTCTTCAGGAGTGTCCCCGAGCAGCGCGTGGGACATGGTGGATTGGCGGGCGCGCATCCAATTCCGGTTTCCCTTGACGGTGTTGATCTCACCGTTGTGGGCGATGGCCCGGAAGGGCTGGGCCAGCGGCCAAGAGGGGAAGGTGTTGGTGGAGAAACGCGAATGCACCACGGCCAGCTTGGAGGCGAAGCGCGGATCGGAGAGGTCAGGGTAGAACGGCTCCAGTTGCGCAGTGGTGACCATGCCCTTGTAGACGATGGTCTTGGAGGACAACGAGGGGAAATAGACGCCGTGTTTTTGCTGGGCGCGCTTGCGTAGCCGGTACGCTTTTCGATCGAGTTCGTTGGCTTGATCGGTAGCTAGTTGCTGCGCTGTGTTGCTTGCCGCTGACTCAGCTGCCAGTGCTACGAAGAGTTGGCTGAAGTGTGGCTGGCAAGCCTTGGCACTAGCCCCGACCAACCCGTCCACGACCGGCACCTCGCGCCAGCCCAGAACCTGCAACCCTTCACTTTCGGCAAGTGCTTCCAGACCGGCTCTGGCTGCGCTCTGGTGCTGCGGATCGGTGGGCAGGAAGGCGGTTCCTACTGCGTAGTTGCCCAGTGCCGGCAGCTCGACGCCGGCAACCGCACGGAAGAAGGCGTCAGGGATCTGCGTCAGAATTCCGGCACCATCGCCTGTCCCCTCATCGGCGCCAACAGCTCCGCGGTGCTCCAAGTTGCGCAACGCGATGAGGGCCTTCTGAACGATGTCGTGTCCAGGGGTGCCGCGCAGAGTGGCAACAACAGCCAACCCGCAGGCGTCCTTCTCGGCAGCCGGGTTGTACAGGCCTCGCTGCTCCGGCATGGCGGCAAAGCGAGTGAACGGTGAGAGCGCCTCAGAGCGGTGGGAGTCATGTGCAGAGTTCTGTGTCACGACGTGATTGTCCTTCCCATAGTGGGCGTTGGTGGGGACAACACTGGCCCTTGGGCCGCGAAAAGCGGATCTTCCCAACACGATTGATAGTGCAATTGCACAATGAACTAAGACTTCTTGGGCCCGTTGTTTTATGCAGCGGTTTTTACTATAACGCCGCCGGAAACACGAGAAAGCCCTCATCTTATATTTTGGAATGATATGCACGATCAGTAATACTAATAAGATCCCCGCTGAGCGAGGAGGGGCTCCTTTCAGCGTCAAGGAGCTGCCCTCACGAGCTGGCAGAGCTTGCTTTTGGGCACGAAAAAGGTGGCCCCGAGTTATCGGGACCACCTTGATGTTGCTTAGTCTTGATGTTGCTTAATTCCTAGCGCCCGCTCAGAGCTACGAGTGCAAAGAAACTGCTAGACGTCCTTCGAAGGCGCGTCCTTTACGGTGGTGCCCGCGGTCTTGGCGTCACTCGTTGCTGGCTTAGCCACAGCGTCACTGGACGGTGATTTCGCAGCTGTGGTGTCGGCGTCGTTCTTGAGAGCGTTAGTCTTGACGGCTTCGGCCTTGCCTGAGACAACGGCGCCCACGGGAGCCGCTTCGAGGGCTGGCTCGCGACCGGGCAGGTAGACGGAGTCCTCCGGCTTGTCCCGGCGCAAGAGGCCAATGACGATGAACGCCACCAGGGCCGCAACGAAGACGATGATGCTGGTCCACACGTTCAGGCGTGCGGTGACGCCGAAGAAGGTGATTTGCTCGGCGGTGTCGATGCGCAGCATTTCAATCCAGACGCGGCCGGCCGTGTAGATCATGGCGTACAGCAGGAACAGGCGGCCGTTACGCAGCTTGAGCTTGCGGTCCAGCAGGAGCAGGACAGCAACGCCGGCCAGGTTCCAGAGGCACTCGTACAGGAAGGTGGGGTGGAAGAGGGTGTCGGGGCTGAAGCCAGCCGGCACGAACTCCGGCGCGACGCTCAGGCCCCACGGCTGGGTGGTAGGTCCGCCGAAGAGTTCCTGATTGAAGTAGTTGCCCCAGCGGCCAATAGCCTGGGCCAGCAAGATGCCGGGAGCGGCGGCGTCGACGAACGCAGAAATCTTCACGTTGGCGCGGCGGCAACCAATCCAGGCACCCACCACACCAAGTACAACGGCGCCCCAGATTCCCAAGCCACCCAACCAGATTTGTGGGATCAGGGAGAGGTCACCGGTGCCGTCGAAGCCGGGGCCAAAGTACGCCTCCGGGGAAGAGAAGACGTGGTAGAGCCGACCGCCGATGATGCCGAAGGGGATCGCCCAGATGGCGATGTCCCAGATGGAGCCTTCGGGTCCGCCGCGGCGTTTCCACCGGCGGTCGGTCAGCCAAAGAGCTGCCACAATACCGAGCAAAATGCAGAGTGCGTAGGCGTGGATGCGCAGCGGCCCAATATCGAAACCGGACCAAGTCGGCGCAGGAATGGACGCCACGACGGCGTGACCCAGAGACTGCGGAAGGAGAGTGGAGATCACGAGGTAGCGGCTTCCGTTGCAGGGGTGGAGGGAGCGTCAAAGCCGGAGCTGAGTTCCTTGGCCAGCGCGCCCACTGCGGGCACACCGCCGTCGCGCAGGGCAGCTACCAAGGCGGTTCCGACGATGACACCGTCGGCGTAGGCAGCAATCTCGCGGACGTGTTCTGCGCGCGATACTCCCAGACCAACACAGGCATTTTCGGCGCCGGCGGCGTGGGCTGCAGCAACCACAGCTTCGGCGGCACTGGAGACCGAGGTGCGGGCACCGGTGACGCCCATGATGGAGACGGCGTAGACAAATCCGCGTGTCGCTTCGACGGTCATGGCCACACGTTCCGGGGTGGACGACGGGGCCACCAAAAAGACTCGGTCCAGACCGTACTTATCCGAGGCTGCGAACCATTCTGAAGCTTCATCAGGGATGAGGTCAGGGGTAATGAGCCCGGCTCCCCCGGCCTCGGCCAGACGGCGGGCGAATTCGTCAACACCCAAGCGCATGACAGGGTTCCAATACGTCATGACCAGAACGGCGGCATCCGTTTCTGCGGTGACAGCTGCAACGATGTCGAAGACGTCTGCCACGCGGAAGCCGTTTTCGAGAGCCTGGGTGGTGGCAGCCTGAATGACCGAACCATCCATGACCGGATCCGAATACGCGATACCAATCTCAACGATGTCGGCACCGTTTCGGGCTACGGCGATGGCTGCGTCAATGGAGGTCTGCTTGTCCGGGAAACCGGCCGGCAGGTAGGCGATCAGCGCCTTGCGCCCGGCAGCCTTGGCCCGAGCGATGGCCGCGGCGGACTTGCTGACATGGCTCACAGCAGTGTCGTGGCTGGTAGTTATCTCACTCATTGCTGGCATCCTCTGCGTTGATATCGACGGCTGCTTCATCTTGTGCACCTGCGCCGTGCACGGCGCCCTTGGCGGTGCGGGTGGAGAGCATGGTGCCCTTGACGTTTCCATCTTCATCCAACAGACCGAACCAGTCGGCGGCCGTCTGAACGTCTTTGTCACCGCGGCCGGAGAGGTTCACGATGATGACGACATCGTCGGGCTTGGCGGCGTCAGCAGTGAGGCGCTGGCCAACCTTCAAGGCGCCAGCCAATGCGTGCGAGGACTCGATGGCCGGGATGATGCCTTCGGTCCGGCAGAGCAGTTTGAATGCGTCCATCGCTTCGGTGTCGGTGATGGCTTCGTAGCTAACCCGTCCAAGATCAGCCAGGTAGGCGTGCTCCGGTCCAACGCCCGGGTAGTCCAGACCTGCTGAGATGGAGTGCGACTCGATGGTCTGACCGTCCTCGTCCTGCATGAGGTAGGAACGGGCGCCGTGCAACACGCCCGGGCGACCCAGCGTGATGGTGGCCGCGTGGCGGCCCGTCTCAACGCCGTCGCCGGCAGCTTCAAAGCCGTAGATCTTGACATCGGAGTCATCCAGGAATCCGTGGAACAAGCCGATGGCGTTGGAGCCGCCACCGATGCAAGCACATACGGCGTCGGGCAGGCGGCCGATCTGATCGATGATCTGGCCACGTGCTTCTTCACCAATGACTTCGTGGAAGAAGCGGACCATGGCGGGGAACGGGTGCGCGCCGGAAACAGTTCCGAGGACGTAGTGGGTGTTCTCAACGTTCGCGACCCAGTCTCGCAGGGCATCGTTGATGGCGTCCTTGAGGGTCTGGGAACCGTTGGTCACCGGCACCACCGTGGCACCGAGCAACTGCATGCGAGCCACGTTGAGCGCCTGGCGGCGGCAATCTTCGGCACCCATGTAGACCACGCACTCAAGACCCAAGAGGGCTGCGGCGGTTGCGCTAGCTACACCATGCTGACCGGCACCGGTCTCAGCGATGATGCGCGTCTTGCCCATGCGCTTGGCCAACAAAGCTTGACCCAAGACGTTGTTGATCTTGTGCGAACCAGTGTGGTTGAGGTCTTCACGTTTGAGGAAGACACGGGCTCCCCCGGCGTGCTCGCTGAAGCGCTTGGCCTCAGTCAACAGCGACGGGCGGCCCGAGTAGTTCTTGTTCAGCTCAGCAATCTCGGCCAGGAAGTCTGGGTCGACTTTTGCTTTTTCAAAAGTTTCTTCGATTTCATCCAGTGCCGCGATGAGGGATTCGGGCATCCAACGGCCACCGTAGGCGCCAAAGTACGGTCCGGGGGCGTGCCGCAGCGAATGCTCCGGTGATGATCCTGCCGGCATTGAGCCCTGCAGAAATGCTGTTGCCGGATCCACCATGTCAGCGGGATCCTGTGACGAAGCTGCTGGCACGTGAGCCATCAGTTCCACCGTCCTGTTCCGTAAATAATTGTGCACTGATATCAAGTTGGTGCTGGTGGCCGGTGCGGCATGCCTCGGGCCACCAGCCATGCAAACAGGCGGGCCCGCCCTACACGGACGGGCCCGAATGCTAGCGGGTGCTGATGGCCTTGGCCCCAGCGGTTTTGAATTCGGTGATCCGCTCCCGTGGAGTGGAATCTGTTACGAGCGCCTCCCCCACCAGGATGGCGTTGGCACCGTTCTCTACGTAATGCACGACGTCGGCCACGTCACGCACGCCTGACTCGGCGACCACGATGGGCCCGTTCTCGATGTTCCCGGCAGGAATACCGCCAGATAACGCGGCGAAAACGCCGCGATCAACATCGAGAGTTTTGAGGTTGCGCACATTGATACCAATGATTTTGGCGTCAACGGCAACGGCGCGCTCAATTTCTTCGGCCGTGTGCGTTTCTACCACGGCGTTCATGCCCAGCTGGTGGGTCAGTGCCAAGTAGCTGCGCAGTTCCTCATCGCTCAAGGAAGCAACAATGAGCAGGACCAAGTCTGCGCCGTGGGCACGGGCCTCCCAGATCATGTACTCATCGCAGGTGAAGTCCTTGCGCAGCACCGGGATCTGCACGGCGGCGCGGACAGCATCTAGGTCAGCCAAGGAACCGCCGAAGCGGCGCTCCTCCGTCAAGACGCTAATGATGCTGGCACCGCCAGCTTGGTACATCGCCGCTAGAGCTGCCGGGTCGGCGATGCCGGCCAGATCGCCCTTGGAGGGACTGCGGCGTTTGACCTCGGAAATGACTTTCAGCTCCGGGCGCACGGCTAGATTGCCACCTAGGGCAGCCCAAGCGTCCAGTGCCGGAGCAACGTGCTTGACACGCTCCTGCAACTTCTCCAGGCTCACAAGCTCCTGGCGCGCACGGAGGTCTTCCCGGACACCGTCAATGATGTCCAGCAGAACACTCACTGCTAGTGGCCGTTGTTCTTCAGCTTGCTTCCGCCAACACCGTAGCCGGCGGCCTTCAGGACCGGGCCCAGGATGACGCCAACAGCAATAATGCCAACGCCAATCCAGAACAGCATAGTGGCGCTCTCGCCAATCACGAAGGCGATGCAGCCAACGATCGTGCCAACGAGCATGACGGTGACGCTCGTCCAGGCTGCCGGGCTGTTGCCGTGGCCCAGCTCAATGCTGTGATCGATAGGCTCTTGCACGGTTACTGACGCAGCCGACTTGTTGCTCATGGTAAATCTCCCTATTTAACGCGGATACTAAAAATACATTCTGCCATTAGTTGCCCTTGGAATCCCAAAGCGGAACACCCCGTGGACTCGTGCCGTGACTAGGCCGTGGGGTCCTCGCCGCGACTGAGCCTGTCCCAGCTGTCAATCTCGTCAACCGGCTCGTCCGACTTTGCCGCGGAAGGACCCTTCGCAGCATCATATTTGGTGCGCACAACCCAGACCCGACCCAACCAGATCACCAACAACGACCCGATTGCCAGCACCGCAGCCGCAGCCGCAGCCAGTACGGGGAAGAGCGTGGCAGTGGCTTCTGAGGCCTGACCCTCAATCCCGGTTGCCGCACCCACTTCAGCCATGGCGGCGGTCACTGGATCTGCATAAATTCCTAGAGCCACAGCGATGACCCCCACCGCAGCGAGGAAAACCACTGTGGCTGCAATGATGCGGGCCACGCGCCCGGCAATGGTGGTGGCCAAGGCCCCAGCCAGTGCCACCAGAGCCAGCGCGGAGACGGCCACAGCCGCCTTGTTACCAGGAATGTCCAGATCTGTTGTGGCTACTTCGCCCGGGGCGATGGCCACATGGATCCAGGTTTGGGTGGTGGTGCCAAAGACGGCCAAGGCCGCCACGATCATCAACAACACCAGCGTTGACTTACGCTTCCAGGCAGGCATCGTGACAGCGGTGGTGTGTGCCGTACCTGGCACGGGAAGTTCGGGACTCATAGTGTTTCCCCTGCTGAGTTTGCTGTGTTTGCTGTGTTTGCTGAGTTTGTTGAGTTGGTCTGCTGATCGCCGGGACGTTCGGCGAGGTCGCGTAAGGACGCTGCGGCATAGACGGCCCGCAGTGGCGCTGCTGCTTTATTGACTGTTTCCATGGCTTCGGTTTCATTCACGGAGTCCGCCACGATGCCACCGCCGGCTTGGACATACGCTTTGCCGCCGCGCAGCAAGGCGGAGCGGATAGCGATGGCCATGTCCATATCGCCAGCGAAGTCCAGGTAGCCGACAACACCACCGTAAACGCCGCGACGGATGGGTTCCAGTTCATCCAACAGGCTCAAAGCCCTCGGCTTCGGGGCACCGGACAAGGTGCCAGCCGGGAAAGTTGCGGCGAGAACGTCGTAGGCGATCTTGTCCGGGCTCAAGGTGCCCACCACGGTGGAGACCAGATGCATGATGTGGCTGAAACGCTCGATTTCCATGAACTGGGTGACATCCACGGTTCCAGGAACACAGACTTTGGAGAGGTCGTTGCGGGACAGATCCACCAGCATCAGGTGTTCGGAGCGTTCCTTTTCATCGGCCAGCAGATCCTTGGCCAACCACTTATCTTCTTCAGTGGTGGCACCGCGGGGCCGAGAACCGGCGATCGGGTGGGTGATGACTTCAGTACCCAAAACGCTGACGAGTGCTTCGGGGGAAGAACCCACGATGGAGTACGGTTCGCCGTTGGCATCTTCGAAGCTGAACAGGTACATGTACGGGCTGGGGTTGGTGTTGCGCAAAACCCGGTACACATCGAGGGCACTGGCTTCGCAAACCATTTCAAAGCGGCGTGAGACCACTACTTGGAACACCTCACCATCCACGATGGCTTCCTTGGCAAGGTCCAGAGCCTTCAGGTATTCGTTGCGGTCCCATTGCTCTTCAACACTGTCGGCGAAGCTGGCGGCAGGCACCTCAACCACCGACATGGGCTGGGCAACAGGCTGACGTAGCTGGTCCACCATGGCATGGACCCGGGCTACAGCATCATGCCATGCACCGTCCACGTTTTCATCAGTGCCGTTGGCGTTGATGGCGTTAGCGATCAACAACACGGTGCCCTCATTGTTGTCATGGACGGCCATGTCGGCAATCAAGTTCAGCGCAAGCTCCGGCAGCTTCAGATCATCCGGCGGCGGCGTGGGCAGCTTTTCCCAGTTGCGCACCGATTCCCAACCCACAAAGCCAACCAAGCCAGAAGTAAACGGCGGCAAGCCATCAAAACGCTCCGTGGCCAAAAGCTTCAGCGTCGCTTCCATGGCTGCCACAGGGTTCCCGCTCAAGGGCACGCCTACGGGAGGGGTCCCCTGCCAGAACGCACCGCCGTCGTGCGTGGTCAACGTTGCGCTGGAGCGCACACCAATGAAGGAATAGCGGGACCAGACACCACCCACGGCTGCGGATTCCATCAAGAAGGTGCCGGGGGCCTCGGCGGCCAGTGCGCGGTAGAGGCCGATGGGCGTTTGCGCGTCGGCCAGGACCTTCAAATGGACGGGGATGACTCGGCGGGTGCGGGCCAGTTCACGAAATTCCGTCAGGGAGGGGCTGATGACACCTAGATCTTGCATGAAATGTTTGGCTTTCTTGACTCAGGCGGATGGCTGCAGCAATTTCTTGCTGGCGGTATGGACGAGGTGCGGTGGCTGGTAGCTGATACCTGCCGGTTGTGGGCAGGAAGCGCTCAGCCACGGCTGCCGCTAGATACTAGCTGCGGTGACCGACGACGGCTTCGAGTTCTCGGCCTTCAAAGCAGGTATGGGTGCCGGTGTGGCAGGCTGCGCCGACTTGGTCGACGGTGATCAAGAGGGCGTCGCCGTCGCAGTCCAGGGCCACCGACTTCACGTATTGGAAGTGGCCGGAGGTATCGCCCTTGCGCCAATATTCTTGACGCGAGCGGGAGTAAAAGGTGACCCGGCCTGAGCTTAGGGTCCGGCGCAGGGCCTCGTTATCCATCCAGCCAAGCATCAACACTTCTTGGCTGTCGAATTGCTGAATGATGGCGGCAACCAGGCCAGCCCCATCATGCTTGAGTAAAGCGGCGACTGCTGCCGACAATTCTGCACCCTGCGCAGGCATGGGTGCGGCGGACGTGGACTGGGTATCTGGGCTTTGCTGCATCACAGCCAATTCTAGTGCCACAAACTCTTGACAGGGGCCATTGACAGAGTCCGCGACGGCTCGGGCCAGAGCCCATGGCTAGATCGCGGCGACTACGGGTGGCCAGGAGTGACAACGGGCGGCTATCTGTGGGTTAGGAGTGAACCGGCAAACAATCCCGCTGGACCCTGTGGAGTTCACGGGAGTTCTTGGGGTACTTGCGCCTTGTCCTTGTGTCTTGGTGCCATCCGAGGCGAATACATGCTAATTTCACAAGTGATGCGATTTGTAGAACCATCCCGTGAAGTCCTTGCCGAGACCCTGCTGGCCGCCGGTCCGGGAGCACCCACGCTCTGTGAAGGATGGCTGACCCAGGACCTGGCCGCCCACCTTTACCTGCGCGAACATAATCCGCGCGTAGGCCTGGGCCTGATACTGAAGCCGTGGCGGAAGGCTTCAGAGAAGGCCGTTGCAGAGTTGGCTGCCGCGTCCGCCACTCCCGAGACCTTTGCTGCGCTCGTGGAGAAGTTCCGGGCAGGTCCGCCAAAGTTGTCACCCTTTGCCCTGAAATCGGTAGACCAGGCCGCGAACCTCACCGAATTCTTCATCCACACCGAAGATGTCCGCCGCGCCTCTGACCGCTGGGCACCACGGACCCTTGACGCCGCCTACTCCGGAGCACTCTGGGCAGAACTGCTCAAACGCGCAGCCATCATGTACCGCGGGGTGGACTTGGGAATTGTCTTGGTGAACCCGGAAGGCCCACGCCACGTGGCCAAACGCGCACCGGTTTCAGTGGCGATCATTGGCGACCCTGGTGAATTGCTCATGCATGCCAACGGCCGCACCGGCCAGGCCCTGGTCACCTTTGAGGGCCAGCCAGACGCCGTCGCACTGCTGCGCACGGCCGACGTCGGGCTCTAAGCTCCGAGCCCACCACTGACGCACGCTATCGCAGCAATGGCTGGTTTTAAACCGTCGCTATCGCAGCAACGGTATTTGTCAACCTGCTTGAGAGAGGTTGGTGGTTTGGGTGTGGTGTTTGGGGTCGTTGATGGCGACGTAGTCGTCGAT
>NZ_JBFBLV010000048.1:0-18749 GCF_040686835.1 Specibacter sp. NPDC078692 | reverse complement strand
GCCGATGAGGGGTACCGCCGGCAAATCCATACCCAGTTGACTGTGCAGGAATCCCGGCATGCCCTGGCCAGACTCATCTTCCACGGCAGGAGGGGGCAGATACGCCAGTCCTACCGGGAAGGCCAGGAAGACCAACTCGGCGCACTCGGTCTGGTGCTGAACGCGGTCATCTTGTGGAACACCCGCTATCTGGACGCCGCGCTCACCGAACTCCGCGACCGCGGCGTCCCCGTCGCCGACGAGGACGTACAACGACTGTCGCCGCTGGTCTCGGAACACATCAACATGCTGGGCCGATACTCTTTCGCCACGGACTCCACCGGCACGCAACTTCGACCCTTCAGGAACCCCGACAAGGACCTGGAGACCTAAACGAGGCGACATTGCCCTGAACATATCTCGGCCGTAGGGGGAACCTTCACTGGGACGGTTCGCCATCACTCATTGGCCAAAACCCCGGTTGCGCGGGTGGCTCACGTCTGCGCAGCGAATTAGAGGTGAACCACCCCGGCAGTTGCGAGCTAAACCGCTACGCGTTCCTGTTGGGTGCTAGTAGTTTGTGCCCATGGCTATACGCACTTCATTGAGGGTTTGGTTTGCCTCAAGGTTGGCTCGTTCGTTGCCCCGTTTGAGAATCTCGCTGACGTAGCCGGGGTCCTTGGCTAATTCTGACCGGCGCTCTCGATGACCGGCAAGGAAGTCGTTGACGGCTTCAGTTGTTAGCTGCTTCAGCGCACCACTTCCTGAATCCCCGATCCTTTCTGCAATCACTTCTGGGGCTTCCCCCAGGCACAGTGCAGCAGTGGAAAGGAGCGCCGAGACTCCGGGGCGCGACTGGGGGTCGAAGGTGATCCTGCGTTCCGCATCGGTGGTGGTGCGCCGGATGACCTGCGCCGTTTCATCCGGTGACATGCCCAGCGCGATGGCGTTACCGTAGCTCTTGGACATCTTGCGCCCGTCAAGGCCCGGCACCTCGGGGGTCGCGGTAATCAGCGCCTCAGGTTCCGGGAAAACCGTGTCGTAGCGTTCGTTGAAACGACGGGCAATCACCCGGGTCATCTCGATATGCGGCAGGTTGTCCTTTCCCACGGGGACTAGGTTCCCCTTGCAGAAAAGGATGTCCGCTGCCTGGTGCACCGGGTAGGTGAGCAACAGCCCACTGAGGGCGCGTCCCGAGGCCGCCAGTTCCGCCTTCACCGTGGGGTTGCGGTGCAGTTCAGCCTCGGTGACGAGGCTGAGAAACGGCAGCATCAATTGGTTCAGGGCGGGCACCGACGAATGGGTGAAAATCGTGGTCTGCTCCGGGTCCATGCCCGCAGCGAGGTAGTCCAGGACGGCCCCGTGCACGAACTCACGCACGCGGGGCATTAGATCGCGGTCCGTGATCACCTGGTAGTCGGCCAGGATCACGAAGGATTCGACCCCGGCTCGTTGGAGCCTCAAACGCTCCACGATGCTGCCAAAGAAGTGCCCCAAATGTAGTGGTCCGGTCGGGCGTTCGCCCGTGAGGACCCGGTAGTTTTGGGGCGCCTCGGCGATGGATTGAGCTAATTCGGTGGAGCGCAGTTGTGTTGTTGCAAATGAGTTCATGGTGATTCCTCTATCTGAGCGTGGGAGGCTGCACAGCGCTGCGGATAGCGGAGAGAAAGTCTTCGCGGGCTGCTGTACAGCCCGCGGACATGATTGAACCGGCTGTTAGGACAGCCACCACCAAGACATGCGGTTAAGGTTCATGTTATCCATACTAAGCCCCGTGGCCTCAGACAATGCGCCAATGACATGAGGTTGTTTTCCACCAAGGCAAAGACAGGGCTTTCACATCCGCAACCGGAACCCGTACCGTTCAGGAAACTACAGATGCGGAATAAGTTGAGCCTATACCTGTATTTTCATCCGTGTTCCACCCGATGGGTGCAGGTGCAGCGGCTCAGTATTGCTCAGCAAAGGGCAGCAAAAACAACGAATCTTTATCATCGAAGTGATCTCACCGTCCCGAAAGGGGTCTGTCCGGCTTGGCGTTTCGGACCGTCCCGTAAGCCGGTCGCTCTTCGGGCTTCGTGAGACCCCTCCCCCGCCATCCGCACCGTCGGGCCGGCAGAGGAGCGTTTAGCCCAGACGATGGCGACGGGCGCGCAGGTACCACAACTGCAACAGCCGATCCGGTCGATCGGCGGCTGAGACACGTCTTGGAAACCTAAGGTGGTCTCAACCGGTCAACGCACCACCTGTGATTCTGAGAGTATCGCGGCCTGGTTCGAGGCTGTGATGTGGGCTTGGTAGAGCTCGTTGGAGCTGGCCCATTTCAGAACCTGCCGGGGACGGTCGTTGATGAGGTTCGCGATGTCATCGAGGTCTTTGGCGGTAAATCGTCGTAGGTCGGAGCCCTTCGTGAGGTACTGGCGGAGCATCCCGTTCGTGTTCTCGTTCGACCCGCGCTGCCAGGGGCTCCCCGGGGCGCAGAAGTAGACGTTCATCCTCAGGTCCGTCGAGAGCTGCTGGTGCTCTGCCATCTCCCGCCCGCGGTCCCAGGTCAACGACCGGCGCAACGGCTCGGGAATTGCCTTGAACGCCTGAGTTAAGGCGACACGTACGGCATCTGCCTTGTATCCGTCGGGGAGATGGACGACTTTGACGGCCCGGGTAGTGCGCTCCACCAACGTCGCCACCGCGGAAGGTCTCTTACCCATGACAAGATCCCCCTCCCAGTGCCCCACCTCGACACGGTCCTCGATCGATGCCGGCCGAGCGGTAATGGGCACCCTGTTCTTCAACCGTCCGCGGCCCAATGACTGCTTCGCCTTCCGTGGCCTGCGGATAGTGCTCCCGGAGCGCAGATGCCGGGACATGCCCCGGTCGAGCTCACGGCGGTAGACGTAATAGATCGACCGGTAGATGCCCTCGTGGGACAGGCGCATGGATGCGTCCTCGGGATACGCCAGCTTCAGCCAGGCCGCGATCTGTTCCGGCGACCATCCCAGGATGAGCTTCGCCTTCACGACCTGCAGCAGCGCCGGTCTCTGCTTGAGCCGGGTCAGCTTCGGTCGCTTTATCCGGACACGGGCTGCCTGCTCGGCCGCTGTTGCCCGATACGCGGCTCGTCCACCGTTTCGCGCCAGCTCCCTCGAAATGCTCGAGTGAGACCGCCCCAGGACCGCGGAGATTCTGCGCAGAGATAACCCTGCAGCAATACCGCGAGAGATTTCCTCGCGCTCTTGACGACTCAGGTGCCGGCGGTTTCGTCGAGGAACATCCGGCTTGATGCCGCCATAGCCCCGGAGGAAGTACTGAACCACATGCGCCGGTTGCCCTACCCGGTGACCGACCTGACGGAACGATTCACCGTCCCGCCATCCCTCCCAGATCGCCTGCTGCTGCTCCATCGTGAACTCCACACGCACCTCCACCACTCATCCTGCCCAAGTAGTGGTGCGTTGACCGGTTGAGACCGCCAAAGCTTTCTAAGACCCTCTAGGCGATCCTGTATTGAAGGGCCACTCCCCCGTCATTCCGTCGCTCTCCTTGTCTTGGAAACGTGTCTCGACGCTTTCTGTCTTAGACAGAGCCGCTTCCGAGCTTTGTGAGCCGCATTATCGGATGAGGTATCTAGAGATCGCTGTGGGCGAGCCGAACATGCTCAAAGAGCTTAGCCTCACGACCCCCGGCTGATATTGCCGAAACGGTGCAGGGGTGGGTGGGTCGTGGTGCGTCAGTGCTGCACATCATCCGTGACAGCTCGGTCATCGGCACGGTCAGGCTCGAGGACAAGGTTCGCGAGGAATCCCGGGCCGCGGTGAAGGCTCTGCAGGCGCGCGGAGTGAAGGTCGCGTGGTTTAGGTGAGCCTATCCTAGGTGGATGGATCCAACCGCCGGGTGTTGACTGCTTCCATGACTGATGCGCAAGCCCCTATTGAGCCCCATGACAGTGGTGTGGCGGCACGGTTGAACTGGTTGCGGGCTGCCGTGCTGGGCGCCAACGACGGGATCGTGTCCACAGCGGCCACGGTGATCGGGGTCGCCGGGGTGACGAACACTCTCGCGCCGATCCTGATCGCCGGTACCGCCGCCGTGGTGGGCGGATCGGTCTCGATGGCCCTGGGCGAATACGTGTCGGTCAGCAGCCAGAAGGACAGTCAGGAAGCACTGATCGAGAAAGAGAGGCAGGAGCTGCGGGAGGATCCCGACGGCGAACTCGACGAGCTTGCCGGGTTGTACGAGGCAAAAGGGCTCACGCCTGCCACGGCCCGGCAGGTTGCTGTCGAACTGACCGGCCATGATGTCCTGGCCGCCCACCTCTCAGCGGAACTGAACATCGACGAACTCGAAGTCGCAAACCCCTGGCATGCGGCGTTCGCGTCCGCTGCAGCGTTCGCGGCCGGTGCCGTCCTGCCGATGCTCGCGATCCTCCTGCTCCCGGCGGACGTCCGCATACCCCTGACCTTCGTCGCGGTCCTGGTGGCACTGACGGTCACCGGGGCTGTCAGCGCCCACGTCGGCGGGAGCTCCCGGCGCCGCGCCATGCTCCGACTCGTCATCGGCGGGGCGCTGGCGATGGCATTCACCTACCTCGTCGGAGCCCTCCTTGGCACCACTGGCATCGCATGATCAATCACTCGCCGATCTGAAGTCACCCAGGTAACTCCCTGCCGGTACTCAGCCAACGCAGCCCCGTCGAGGCCTAGCTTCATAAGCAGGGCTCACACTAACCGCACGTCCCATTCACGTTGAAGGAGTCATCCCATGATCGAAATCGGTGGTCTACCGGCGCACATCCTGCTCATCCACGCCGTCGTGGTCCTCGCGCCGATCGCCGGACTCCTGGCAGTCCTGTTCGCAGTCGCACCCCGGCTGCGCCACCGCCTGGCGTGGCCCCTGGGTATCCTGGCGGTCCTCCTCGCACCACTGTCCCTCCTGACCGCGGAAGCTGGCGAACAACTCGAACGCAGCATGCCCGAATCGGCGCTCATAGAAGCGCACGCAGAGCAAGGAGACCTCTTCAAAGCCCTCGCCCTGGTATTCCTCGTCGTCGTCGCAGCCCAACTCCTCACCGCATTCCCCCAGACCCTGATCCGGCCACAGCGGCTTCGCGGTCTACGAGGTCTTCTCAGCACACGCCCAGTTCAGATCCTCGCCGTCGTCCTCGGCATGGCCGGCGGACTCGTCATCATCTACCAAAGCATCATCACCGGACACTCCGGCTCGGCCTCCGTCTGGGGCGGATAGACCTGTGCGACTG
Source organism: Specibacter sp. NPDC078692 (assembly GCF_040686835.1). Taxonomy (NCBI): domain Bacteria; kingdom Bacillati; phylum Actinomycetota; class Actinomycetes; order Micrococcales; family Micrococcaceae; genus Specibacter; species Specibacter sp. NPDC078692. The sequence goes on along the minus strand of NZ_JBFBLV010000048.1, from coordinate 13,516 downwards.
ACCGTCTCACGAAAACAGGCCACCCTTACCGGTGCGGTAGGGGTGACCTGTTCGTGTTTCGTGGGGGGGCTCCCCGGGGCGCAGAAGTAGACGTTCATCCTCAGGTCCGTCGAGAGCTGCTGGTGCTCTGCCATCTCCCGCCCGCGGTCCCAGGTCAACGACCGGCGCAACGGCTCGGGAATTGCCTTGAACGCCTGAGTTAAGGCGACACGTACGGCATCTGCCTTGTATCCGTCGGGGAGATGGACGACTTTGACGGCCCGGGTAGTGCGCTCCACCAACGTCGCCACCGCGGAAGGTCTCTTACCCATGACAAGATCCCCCTCCCAGTGCCCCACCTCGACACGGTCCTCGATCGATGCCGGCCGAGCGGTAATGGGCACCCTGTTCTTCAACCGTCCGCGGCCCAATGACTGCTTCGCCTTCCGTGGCCTGCGGATAGTGCTCCCGGAGCGCAGATGCCGGGACATGCCCCGGTCGAGCTCACGGCGGTAGACGTAATAGGGGTGGCTTGTGAAAAAGTGGAATATCCGACGTTAGCGCGATTTTTCGCGAGAAGTATGCAGCCGTTGACCAGCAATCTGTCCCGTTTGAAGCCCAGGGTCCGGTCTTCGCAGGCATCGAGTATCGCAAAGCCCGGAAGTCATTACATTGGCGCGTACACGGCAAGCGTTACAAAATGGGCAGCGTGATTCCGCGGTTCCCAAAACCTAGCTCATGGTGTCTCGCTAACGATCGTTACCGGACGCCCCGCAGGTCTAGAGTCGGATATTTGACGAATTCACAAGCCGCCCATACTAGAAACCTGCCCTTTCTGAAACGTGCGACACAAGGCTATTGTCCCGTGTCACCCGGTTCCCTCTATCACTTGGGCAGGAAGTCGAACGCGCTACCGATTTCGTCCAAGTTCGTCGCGCCTCGCGCCTGGCACACCTCAACTCCATCGTCATCCTCGTCCATTTCACGTTCACCCATCCGTTTGTACGCCTCATCAAGCTCTTCCTTGACGACTTCGTCGTCAGAGAATCTCGCGATCTGGAAGTTGAAGAAGTCCACAGATGAATGGATGAAACTTACAGCGACGACTTCGCCAAGCGTTGGGAGATTCATGATCCGGTAGCTTTGTGCTTCATCATGGTGCGGGCTGTCCGTGACAACATCAAGGATTGTAGAAACCCACCGGACCATCCGGAACAGGCTCAACATCACACCGACCGATGGCTTATACAACTGAATTTCAAGGTCAGGTCTCATGCTCTCGTGGGTAGATTCAAGCTCTAAGTTGATCATTTCCGATTCGATGACATTCGCCAGTGACTCCTTGAGGGCAATTAGCCCGTGCACTTCAGCTGAGACAGAATCCTTTGCTTTTGCCGCAAGTTCACACCACTCTTCATAGGTCTTGACCTCAGCTTTGTCCTTCCAGAGCGAATCCAGGTGCTCGTATCGTCCGCTTCCTTGGGCGAACCGCAGAACTGTCGCTGTGAGCTCTTTTTCAAAGTCACCATCCGGTCGGACGAGGTATTTCGACCTATATTTTGAGGACCCAAAGCCCTCAAGACTCAAATCCGCAACGGCGTCGAGCAGTTTTCCAATCTTGTGTGAATATTTTTGGAGCTCGGGGAACTCTCCCGTAGTTACATATCCGTGGCATGCGATAGCCAGTTTGCACAGGCGCTCTAGTCCGGACGAGTACGAGTACATTCCGACGTGAAGTGCGTAGTTTTGGTCGTCGCTGCCATACATGGCTTCTACAGGGTCGGTAGGGACGGCGGACAGCCTCCGTAGTCCGGTAAGGGTCAGTTCATTGGCGAACTGGGTCTCGACAACAAGATTCTTCCAGGTGGAGGTGATCATCTGACAATTCAATCCTATTCAGGTAAGGGTCTGTGACAGCGGCCATGAAGGGGCAGCTCGTGAATTCGCCAAATATCCGGTTCTAGACCTGCGCGGCATCCGGTTGACCGCCGGGCGTTGCAATACTGATGCCTGCGAAGATTGGACCCAGAGCTTCAAACGGGACAGATCCCCGGTCAACGGCGGCACACTTCTCGCAGAAAACCGCACTAACGTCGGATATTTCACTTTTTCATATTATGGCCGCTATTTCATCCAATACTCTATTGAGGTTAGTTAAATTAGTCCGAGGATCGTCGCCATTTATGCAGGTCAGGGCCCTAATCCGTCTCTGGACTCCACTTGGATATTTTTCTCTACCTTGTCTCCGTGCAGGTCAGAAAGCTTCCTGACCTGCACCCTTGCAATCAGATTGCATCTGATGAAAGATATATTCATCTAATGCAAGATGTGGAGGGGGTGTTTTTGGATGGTCGGGAATAGCTTTGCACCTGGGGCACCGAGTCTGCATCTGATCGGTGATCTGCCCTTGCTGCGGCCGGAGGAACAGGTCTTCACGGCCATGTTGGATGGTTGGCGCAACCAGCAGTTGGCCCGCAACTTGGCATTCTCCACGATCGAGGGTCGTGAGAAGGCGGTGCGAGCATTCGCCCTACATGCCGACGCTTTCCCGTGGGCCTGGACGCCGCTGATGGTGGATGAGTGGATGGGTGATTTGCGGTCGGTCCGGAATCTGCACCACTCCACATTGCGGACCTACCAGGGGACCATCCGTTCCTTTTGCGGGTTTGTGACCGACCCGGGCTATGGCTGGGCGACCATTTGCCAGGATCGCTTCGGCACCCACCCGATACAGGTGATCCACGAGTGGAACGCGGCCGTGCATGTTCAGGAGGCCGAATCTGGCCCGGTGAAGCGTGCCTTCACGCGTGATGAGTTGCAGGCGTTCTTCGATTATGCCGATGAACAGGTTGTGCGGGTGCGCGGGCGTGGATGCAAGGGTTGGTTGCCGGCTTTCCGTGATGCGATGCTCTTCAAGACGGCTTATGCTTTCGGGCTGCGCCGCAACGAGGCGAGGATGCTGGATGTTGTGGATTTTGGCCGCAATCCCCAAGGGTCGGAGTTTGGGGACTACGGCGTTCTCTATGTCCTTCATGGCAAGGCCATGAAGGGCTCTGCGCCCAAGCGCCGCAGTGTGTTGACGGTCTTTAATTGGTCGGCGGAGATTTTGCAGCAGTGGACTGAAGAGGTCCGTCCCTTGTTCTCCACGGCTGGTTCCGGGGCGCTGTGGCCTTCGGAACGTTCCCCGCGTGTGGGATTTACCCAGATGAATACCCGTTTCGGGACCTATCGGGACAGTCTCGGTCTGGATAAGGGTCTGGATTTTCATTCCTTTCGGCGCTCCTACGTCACGCACCTGATCGAGGACGGCTGGGATGCGAGGTTCGTTCAGGAACAAGTAGGACACGAACACGCTTCCACGACCTCGATCTACACGTGTGTCTCTTCAGACTTCCGCACCAGAACACTCCGCCGTGCCCTGGACACCACGCTTGCTGCTGCCTTGCAGCTGGAAAGGAAACTTTGATGAAACGCCAGGTAAGTTACCAATGGAGGCTGCGGGAAGTCATGGCCACCCGGGGGATTTTCAACGCCACCGACCTGTCCCCGCTACTGCTTCAGCGCGGCATTGAGCTGTCCTCGGTGCAGGTCTGGCGGCTGGTTACTCAGGTCCCGGAGCGGCTTTCTCTGCCAGTTCTTGCCGCGCTCTGCGACATCCTGGATGTGACCCCTGCCGAGCTGATCGCCACCCGGGCAGAGGCCGTGGCTCCACGCCGCACGGCCACCGGTGGTGCCGAGGTCGTGGATCTCGCGGCCACTATCCGGCCCAAGCGTGCCCGGATCACCCCCGCACGGTGAGTCCGTCCTACGACAGCCGTGAAAAGTATGAGCGGTGGCATATACGGATCTGCGCTCGTTGCGGCCGGCAAGCTGCCAAGGCGGCGAACTGGTCAGATGGGCCAATCTGTCGGAACTGCCTCGATAAGGCCAGCCGCACCTACGGTTCCTGCACCGGCTGCGGTACGGAGCGTCTATTGCCGGGCCGGGACAGCACTGGCCAACCTGTTTGCCGAGATTGTGCAGGAATTAGCCGCGATTTCTTCTGCGATCGTTGTCATTTTGAGGGACGTTTACTTGGTGGAAGGTTGTGCGAACGCTGCACCCTCACTGACCGTCTGCGCTCACTGCTCGATGATGGAACCGGCCGGATCCATCCGCCACTGATCCCGCTTTTTGATCAGCTCAGGACCATGCAGAAGCCTGTCTTGGGGCTGGGCTGGATCCAGAGTGCCCAGCCCCACGCGATGCTCAGAGATATTGCCGCCGGGCGACTTGCCTTGACCCATGAAGCATTCCAGCAAGTACCCAATTGGAGAAGCGCTGCCTATCTACGCGATCTGCTCATGCAAAGCGGAGTCTTGCCGCTCAAAGACAGGCAACTCCTCCTCTTTGAACGATGGCTGGAGACCCATCTGGGCGCCGTGGCCGATCCCGACCATGCCAAGCTGCTGCGCCGTTTCGCCACCTGGCATCAACTACGCAAGCTACGGGCCAAAGCAGCTAAAGCCCCGCTGGGCGATTCGACAGTCCGGGAAGCCCATGAGCAACAAATCCAGGCTTTGGCGTTCCTGAACTGGCTCAACCACCGCGGCACCGCCGTAAACGACACCCGGCAAGGCGATCTGGACGCCTGGCAAAGCGAGAACTATTTCACGCGCCGGGCGTCCCACGCATTCCTGACCTGGTGCATGAACACGGGCCGCATGCCCGTCCTGACCATCCATTCCCGACAAGCGGCGCGTCAGGCGCCTATGAGTCAACACCACAGAATCAACGCCATCCGACGCCTTCTCGCCGAGGAGAATATCCCGCTGCATGCCAGAATAGCGGGCCTGTTGGTTCTGCTCTACGCCCAGCCTGCAACACGCATCGTCAGGCTCACGGTCGGGGACATCACCACAGATTACAACACCACCACCATCCGGTTTGGTGATCCTCCGACACCGGTACCCGAATCAGTGGCCCGGCTCCTGCAGGACTACCTGACGAACCGCATCAACCTGGACGCCGCAACCAACCCCGGATCCCACTGGCTCTTCCCCGGACAACGCGCCGGTCAACCCATTCACCCGGTCACCCTCCGGGCCTTCCTGCACAAACAAGGCATCCCACCCCAACGCGGACGAACCTCCGCACTACGACACTTAGTGCTCCAAGTACCGGCCCCCGTCCTAGCCCAGGCGCTCGGCTACCACCACACCAGCAGCACCAGAATCGCCGCAGAATCCGGTTCCCCTTGGTCCGGCTACGCATCAGGAGGCCACGACTAGGCAACCGCAGACGGAATCCAGAAACCACACGAAAGCAGGCAACTCTAATACAGACCATCACCAGCAAGCCCCAAAAAAAGATTTGTCACTTGTGAGACGTTTTGGTTTCACAGGACATAAGTAGGCATAAGGGAAGCAGTTGCATGGGAATTGGGGGGAGACATGGAGCACTATACGGATATCGAGACCGACCGCAACATGTCTCTTGACATTGCGTTGCTGTCCCTAGTCCAGTCCGGAGACAGGGATGCCTTCCGGCAGATATATGAACGCCACTTCAAGGCGGTGGCGTGGATCGCTTTGAGGTTCCTTGGCTCCAAAGAGCTCAGCGAAGATGCCGTTCAAGCAACGTTTCTCGTTCTGTGGCAGAAGTCGAAAGAGATCGTTCTCGCCGACTCGTCACTCATGCCGTGGCTTGCGACAGTGTGTAGGTTGCAGTGCCGCAATATCCAGAAGAAAGAATGGCGACGAGACCACACCTCCATCGATGATTTCCCCCAACTCCAAGCGGGGGATCGCTCCCTTGAGGATCAGGTCATCGATGCGGCACTGATCCAGAGCCTTGATCGCGAGATTTCCAAAATGTCCCAGGTCGACCGCGAAATTTTCCGGCTCTGTCTCATCGAAGGATTCAGCTACGACAGTGCCGCCCAGAGCTTGGGCATAACGAAGTCATCCGTTCGCAACAGGCTTTCCCGCCTGAAGTTGAAACTCCGTACTTTTCTCACAGCAAAAAATTGAAGGAGGAACCATGTCTAACTCATATGACCGTCAGTGGCCCTCAGATGCAGATATGGACCGGATCTGGGATTCCACTCAGACGGCCATTACCAAGCAGGCAAAGACCGCCCACCGGCGTAAAGTCACCCTGATCGCCGGATCTGGCGCCCTGGCACTGGGCATCACGGCAGGTGCAATTATCATTCCAGCTACACAAACTCAACTGGATTCAACGGCACGCTGCTACAGCGACCAGAGCACGGAATCCCAGTATTCCGACGTAGCCCTAGCAGACGGCCAAGCGGAGCTCAACCAGTCCAGCGCCATAACCAACTGTGGAGCAGCCTGGGCCTACGGAAACATCACCCTCGGGCAGGTCCACATCACGGACAACCAACAGCCAATCGCCGCGGCCCCGCCGTTAGGCGTATGCCTCCAACCCAACGACATCTTGGCAGTGTTTCCACTCACCAGTGCAGCTGGGACGGTCCTGACCCCAGAGGAACTTTGCCAGAAGCTCAGTCTACGTGCAGCAACCAAATAATTGAGTTTGGGTGCCAGCTAATCCGCTAAGAAAAGTGCTGGCGCCCAAACTGGACAGACCACTAGAGAAACCTCTAATTGTGTCGAAAATCATCATACGTCACTACTGAGGGGTTCAAATGAAAGTTTCAAAACAACACTAAAACTGTCTGTGTCCGTTGTGGCGGCTGCGCTGATCGGGATGTTCTCCATCGCCCCGGCCAGCGCCTCAACACAGAAGGGAGAAAGCGCCGATGCGAGCAATCAGGTTTGCGTCGCCCAGATTGAGACCGGAAGCCAAACTTGCTACACCGAGGGAACAGACTGAGCAAGCGCAACCGAAAAGCTGACCGGCACGCCCGTGATTGTCGCTGCCACCGCAGCCGAATACAAGGCGAGCTACGATGCTCTGGCGTCTCGATCCCGCACGGTCTCACCCATGGCCGTGACCATCATTCTCGGGTACATCTATGACGACATCAACTACGGCGGGGGCAGCACCTACATCACCGGTCAGGCTGGCTCCGGCAGCTCTTGCGGCGGTCAAAACTGGTACTACAACAACCTCGGAACAATCGGCTGGAACGACCGGGCAAGTGCCATGCAACCCCGCAGTGGATGCAATATGAACATCTGGGAGAACGCCAACCAAGGAGGCGCCCATGTAGGAGGATATTCCAACAATCCTTGGTTGGGTGTTCTTAGCGACAAGGGAACCTCCCTGTCCTGGACGCCATAAGTCCCACAATCTTCGGTGGCGTGGCTAGAAAACGAACGGTTCTAGCCACGCCACCGATGCATCAGCTACCACACCAGCCAAGTGCATCCCTGTTCTGGAACCGAGACCCGCTCCGCTGGGACCTACCGGCTCAATGAACAACGCCTAGATTTCGCGAAACGTGACCGTCCCACAAGCTATGTCAACGTCGCTCCAAATGGCCCCGTACAGAAGAAACTTTCGGCACGGTACAGGCGTGGATATTGATTACACCCGCTTCTGGACAACAAAACAAGACCTTGCGCGGCTGCTGGCCGCCTCGGCATCCCTCACGAATAAATCCACGTGGATAAGCAATCCTGTGCCACCACGGCCCGTCCAGGGCTCGCAGCCGCCTTGGCGCACGTCCGCGACGGGGACGTTCTGGTGGCGCATACTCGGGACCTGGACACCGCAGCCGGGGTCCTGAGGTGGCAGGAATACAGACCACTTGAATAGCGGTGGCTACCAGTAAGCCACCCCGTCATATGCGTTTTGCGGTGATTTCGCGGCTGGGATAGCACATGCCAAAGGAGTGTTGCTGCGGCTCGGGTGTAGTGATGGTATCAGCGGCGCAACCTCTCATTAGATGGGAGATTCTTGTGTAGAGTTTGATCCGTGAATATTGAAGCCGGCCGGATTCCGGCCGTTCTGACCACCGCCAATGATGCGGCCCAGGGTCAGGTTGTTATGAATGAAGGGCTGGATACGGCCATGTCTGCGCCTCCTTCTGTAGCTGTCTGCGGCCCCGCATCGTGGAATCAACTCATCCTCCTCGACCACCTTCCGGAACCTGTCCCCCACATGCAGTTTGCCCGCCGCTCGTGGCACACCATCGGAGGGACCTCCGCTGGCAAGGCCCTGCATCTGGCCGGCCTGGGCATCAAAGTGCGGATGTGTTCGCCGCTTGGAACTGATGCCGAGGGGCAGCGGATCCGCAGCGCCCTTACGGCAGCCGGGGTGCACGTCGAGCCCTTGGCGTCCGAGCAGACCGAACGCCACGTCAATTTGATGTCCGACGGCGGCAAACGGGTGTCGCTGTACGTTGCGGTTCCGTCGACGCCCACCGAGCGCGAACTCAGCATCGCGGCTGAGGCGGTGGCCGCCGCCGACGTCGCCGTCGTTGACCTCAGCGAACTTGGTGCGCTCCTGTTGCAGCGCTTGGACGCGCAGGAGACGCCCATTTGGGCGGACCTTCACGACTATGACGGATCGTCAGAATTCCACGAACCGTTCCTTCGCGCTGCCACAACGGTGTTCATGAGTGACGACAATGCAGAAGACCCGTGGGACCTTATGCGTTCCTGCCTGGAACGCGGCCCCCGCTTGGCCGTTTGCACCCGCGGAGCAGAGGGTGCAATTGCACTGGAGGCATCCGGGGCGCGGCACGAGGTCAGCGCTCTTCCCGCCGAGGTTGTTGATACCAATGGTGCTGGTGATGCCTTCATGACCGGTTTCCTGGCCGCGACACTCCGCGGTGCCACCATTGACGATGCCCTGACGGTAGCCGCGACTCAGGCCCGCACTGCGATTGAAAGTAAGCATCTGCACCCGAAACTGTCCGAGCTACTGACCTAACTGTGGCGTAGCTCGATATCCAGGGTCTCCTTCTCGACAAAGTCCAGCGCGCTTCTGACCGCACCCATGGTCACCACCGAATCACCCAGGGGTGAAACGGCCAGCCGTGGAGGGGTCGCGGTGAATTGGGGCAGTTGCTCAGCAATTGGGTCCATCAGTGCGCCTGCAGACTTGGCAACTGCACCACCTATCACCACAAGCTCCGGGTTGTGGATGGTAGCGACGGCCCCGATGACCCGTGCCATGCGATCGGCAAGCCGATCCAGAATCCGCCGTGCCACAGCGTCACCTTGGCGAGCGGCGGCGAAGACGTGTTCAGCTCCAATTGCTTCGGCAGGATATTCGCGGAGCAGCGTGTCATCACGTCCAGCGAGGGCCTCCGCAGCCCAGGTGCGTGCCATCAGGGCAATGCCAAAGGTGTCCCCTACCCCCTCGACTTGTTTGAGGAATGCCAGCTCGCCGGCGCCTCCGCCACAACCATGCAGAAGCCTGCCGTCGTCGATCACTCCGGAACCAAATCGCTCACTGGCGAGGATAACCACGACGTCGTCCACCCCCACCGCTGAACCGCGCCAACGCTCGCCCAGGGCCGCCAGGTTTCCGTCGTTGGCGAGCAACACTGTCCATCCGTGAAGATCCTTCAGTGCCGATTTCAAGCCAACGTCCAGAAGAGCCCAGAAGGGTTGAGTCACCAATACATCGCCGTTACGGCCCACCGGAGCCGCAATTCCGGCACTGACTGCGAGAACCGCGCCGGGGGTGACGCCTGCTTTGCGGAGGGCATCACACGCAGTGCTGTCTATGGCTGATACACGCTCGTGGGGACTTATATCCGAACCCGGAATGCTGTCATCGGCCGTGATCTGAACTCCACGGAACTGCTGGCTCGCCCTACCGACGATTTCACCGCGAAGGTTGGACACGACGGCCGTCACCTTGGAGACACCCACATCCAGGCCAATGACGTATCCCGCTTCCTGGTTCAGAACGAATCGTCGGGCCGGCCGCCCTTTGAGGTACTCACCAAACTCGCGTTGGTTTTCAAGCTCCGTGATCCAACCCCGGTCCATAATCTCTTCACATACAGATATGGCAGTAGCCCGGGCGAGCCCGGTGCCCTCCATGACGTCCGAGATCGTCACGATGGTGGAGGCCCTCATGAAGTCCAAGACTGATCTGAGGCTTGCCCGCCTAAGCATCTGCGGCATGGGGGAGGAGGAAGGGGCACTCATCGGGTCTTGACCTCTCTGTAGCTCAGGTCACATAATACTTGAGGCACTAAATTTTGAGTCCAAATTAACTTCGGAGACACAATGAATGAAGCCCCGGACCACCCAGGAAACCCCGCCACCAGCGAATCCGCCCTGGACCGCTGGAATACCCTGTGGGAGCCCGCCGCGCGTCGGTACCAGCCCGTCGTCGACCATTCGACGCCTCCCGCACTTTTCGCAGCCCCCTCATCATCATCAGAGCCGACAGTACAGCTCTAGCTCGGCCACCGTCCTCGTCCCCACGCTTTGACCTGTCATAAACCAGCCCTTCCGCACGCGAGTTTTTCGTGCCGAAGACGCACTTTCGCCGATCTGCAAGCGCTTCCAGTTTTTACTAAGTTGCTCTTGTTTATCGGCCGAACTCCGCCTACCTTGATGGGTAGCCGTCATCGTGACGCGGCCGCCCGTTCCGCACGGGCGGCGTCAGTCGCTGCCAGGACTCCCGGCCTGTAGCGGCCCCCTCATTGAGGAGACTTCACCTCTATGCCAGCACACGACGAGGACGTCGCAGTCCACTCTTCCGTCAAAAGGAAGCGTTTTCAGTTCTTAGCCAGTATGGTCCTCATGGCCTTCTTCGGCACCCTCTTTTCCTCCACAGCCACTGCTCCGCCAGCCCAAGCCGCAGCTCCCGGGCCCAAAGACGCCACCGCGGTGATGTTCTCCTGGACATGGAACGCCATAGCCCGCGAATGTACCGAGAACCTCGGCCCGGCCGGATACGGATACGTGCAGACATCTCCCCCGCAAGAACACGTCCAAGGTCCGGAATGGTGGACCCACTACCAGCCCGTCAGCTACAAGGTTGAGTCCCGGCTCGGCACTCGGGCCGAGTTCAAGCAGATGGTGGACACCTGCCACACCGCTGGCGTGAAAGTGATCGCGGACGCCGTGATCAACCACATGTCCGGAAAGAGCGCCGGAGGAACCGGTTGGGCGGGAACCATATTCCAGCACTACGACTACCCCGGAAACTACCAAGGGCAGGACTTTCACTCGTGCCGAAGGGACATCGCCAACTACCAGAACCGATGGGAAGTCCAGGAGTGCAATCTGGTCAACCTCTCTGACCTCAACACCTCCTCCCCCTACGTTCAGGGAAGAATTGCCGGATACCTCAATGACCTGGTGGGCCTGGGGGTTGACGGGTTCCGGATTGACGCAGTCAAACATATTGCGGCCAGCGACATGCAAGGAATTCTCTCCAGGGTCAACGACCGCGCAAGGCTCTATGTGGTCCAGGAAGTTATCCGAGCCAACGAACCGATCCAGCCGGAGGAATACACCAGCAACGGTGATATCCACGAGTTTGCGTACGCCCGCAAACTCAAAGAGGCCTTCAACGGCGGGAATATCAACTGGCTGATCACGGGCAATGGCATCGGCCCCAGCTGGGCAGGCTTCCTTCCTCAACAGAACGCCGCAGTCTTCGTCGATAACCATGACACTGAGCGCAATGGTGAGACACTCACCTACAAGGACGGGGCAAACTACGATCTTGCCCAGATCTTCACACTGGCGTGGAACTACGGGTCCCCGTCGATCCATTCGGGTTATTCCTTCTCCAACAATGAGACAGGACCGGCGGTTGCCTCGAACGGGGAAGTCATGGATCCCGTGTGCGGCCAGAACGGCTGGACCTGCAAGCATGCGCAAACCAACATTGAAAACATGGTGGGCTTCCGCAATACAAGCCATGCGGCGCCGATCGTCAATAAGGCCCGGTGCTCCTGAAGGTGTCGTGAGCCGCCAAGTTTGGTTTAGTTGGCGGCATGGCGGATGTATTGGTAGACGGTTTCGCGGCTGATGCCGTATTCGCGGGCCAGGGCGGCTTTCGGTTCTCCGGCAGCGGCGCGTCGGGTCAGTTCTGCCGCCTGCTCGGTGGAGAGGGCTTTCTTGCGTCCCCGGTAGGCGCCCCGTTTTTTGGCGAGGGCTATGCCTTCGCGTTGGCGTTCACCGATGAGGGCGCGTTCGAATTCTGCGAACGCGCCCATGACGGAGAGCATGAGGTTTGCCAGGGGCGAGTCTTCGCCGGTGAAGACGAGGTTTTCCTTCAGGAATTCGATCCGCACGCCCTTCCTGGTGAGTTTTTGCACCACGGCGCGCAGATCATCGAGGTTGCGGGCCAACCGGTCCATGCTGTGTACGAGAACGGTGTCCCCGTCGCGGGCAAACCTCAGCAGTTCCTCCAGCTGGGGCCGTTTCGTGTCCTTGCCCGATGCCTTGTCCGTGAACATCCTGGCGACCTGGATGTTCTCCAGTTGACGCTGTGTGTTTTGGTCCAGACTGCTGACGCGGATGTATCCCAGACGCTGACCGCTCACAGTACCTCCACGATTGAAACTGTCAGGATGAAATCTAAGACCCTCGGCACCGTGTGTCAATAAAAAGAAAAAATGACTTTACCCTGACAGATGAAACGGCGTAGTTCCTGACGTCCATTTGGGGTGTACCCCAACCAGACGGTCGATTAGATTCCCGCGGGTGTGAAGGAGTCAGCCGGCCGCGAAGTGTAGGGCGGTCGCAGGGGCAAGGCGGCAGCTTGGTAGATTCCCAGAACAGTGCAGGACAATTACAGGCACCTTGATCCTGATTTCCAACTGAAAGAATTTGTGGAGTCGTCAAGCGGATGAGGCAGTAAGTGGCTGTGCGGAAGTTTTCAATGAGTCAACGGGCAGTCTATCTTTTCGCCCGTCCTGCATGTTGAATAGGGTTGAGCGCACATCACTGCATGTGCGCTCAAATTACCGGTTGTGGATGCGTGAGGCGCATCACCGGTAGGGGGGATACGTCGGGGGGAGACGATATGAAGGTCGAGTTTGTACAGCCGGTTGCTGTGCAGGATGATCCCATCTTTCGTGTTCGTTTGTGGACACCACCTGCTAGGGATGGCTTTGCGTGGAGCGTGGACGATTGGGAGCTCACCGAGTGCGATCTTGATGAAGTACTCGATTGGGCGAGGCAGCGTTCGGACGGTAACCCGTTTGAGCTGTATGTGCGGGCTGGCTCACCGGATTTCTACCATCTTCGAGGTAGACCAGCTGACGGCGGCGGCACTCAAGAGACCATCATTCTTCACACCGATTCATCGGAAAACCAATGAAAGGTGTACTTATGCGTACTAAGAAGCCCAACACCGGCAGACGACGTAGTCTTGCCATCCGCTGGAGAGCCGCAGTGGTGGGAACGCTGTCGATAGCCTTTGCCCTCACAGGACTGGGGGTCTGAGGAAGAGCGGTACGGAAATTCACGCTAAGGTGTCAGCGGCCTGTTGAATGGGTGGCATGGCGGTCGATTTTCTAAGTGATGAGCAGGTTGCAGGGTTCGGCGGATTCCCCGACGAGGTACCAGCGGAGGACCTGGAACGCTTCTGTTGGTTGGACGACGCCGACCTGTCGGTGGTTGGTCGCCGCCGGGGAATG
>NZ_JBFBLV010000047.1:0-20364 GCF_040686835.1 Specibacter sp. NPDC078692 | reverse complement strand
CCGCCCCCAAAGGTGCCCGCCGTGGACCGCGAAAATGCCTGCCGACATGAAAATCATGCAAACACCAACAGCCTCACACCGGCCTAAAAAAGCCCCTGTTCAGCAACGGCACCGCCAGACAACCCGTTCGACACCAACCACCCTAGGGTGTCCCAGAGCACGGTGAGCAGCTTCGCGTACAAACAACAACGCAACCAACCGGGCCGGCCCTTTTCGTTGGGCCTGCCCGACGCTGGGCGTTCCAGCAGCCAACGGAGAAACTCAACGTTGGCATCCTGAAGCATACTTGCCCGAGTCCTTGGAGGACTCGGGCAAGTATGCTTCAGGATGCCGCTTCAGGCAGTCAGCTGCCGTCAACTGCTTCGTCAATCAACAGCCACGTTGCCGGATCTGGTGAGAGTATCTTGCCCGCCCAGGTCAGCGTTTCTTGGGCGTGGCACGGCCAGCCAAAATGGCGCCAGCGATCATCAATACCGCCGCAGTGGGGTAGCCGATAAGCAGGTCCTGGATCCCGGGCGGACCGCCGGTCATGACAACGTGGGCTATCCAGTGTGAAAGCCCGACCATCAAGCCAAGGGCCATGATTACCTGTCCAAGCCTGACCAAGAGTCGATGATGGCGGTAGTTCTTCGCAGCATCATCGCCGGTGACGGGATTCTTCATGTGGGTCTCCGAAAAACGTAGTAGGTTGCCTAGCCGTTTGTTCCGCCGGAGCAGGGGGCCCCGGGCTCCGGTGTTTGTGGCCCCATGGCGTAGGCCTTGATGAAGACGGGCAGCCTCGTGTCACCCGCGTCGGTGACATCCAGTTGCGTCCCCCAGGCAGTTGCCGTGATGGCGGCCGTTTGCTTTGGGTTGGGGCTGAGAAGGACATACGGGATTCCCTTGGTGAGCGCAGTCAGTGTGGCCACCTCTGCCGGGGAGAGGTCCTGTTTGTAGCTGATCCAGACAGCTCCGTGTTCAAGGGAATGCACGGCCCGTTGCTCGTCTACTGGATCTGTGTAAATTCCGCAATTGGTCCAGGTCGCGGAATGGTCTCCGCCGACGCCAGGTTGCTGTGGGTAGTTCACCGAGGTTTGGACATGGTTTCGAGTGAGATTTGGGAAGGTTTTGACTCCCGCAATGGGGTTTCTGGCCGCCTCGGCAGTCTGGTTGCGTGCCTGAATGGATCCGGTGATGACTAGCGCAACGATGGTGACTACGGCGACGGCCAGCAGGCCAAGGCCGCCGTAGATGAAAAGGTTCCTGCGGTGCTGTTTCACCCTGTGTGCAGCAAAAACAGCTTCGATCTTTGCCTGGCGTTCGGCCTGACGCTCTGCTGGGTTGCTCATTTGAGGTTCCTTTCCGTTGACTCGATGGGGCTATTGGACGCTGGCGCGCTCGATGAGGGTTCCACGGTGGAGCGTTTTTTGCGCTGCAGGGTCAGGAATGCAACCACACCAGCGAGCAGCAGCAGACCGGAGACCCAAGTGTTGACCCGCAGGCCCAGAATGGTGTTCGCGTAGTCTGAGCGCAGGAGCTCGAATACGAACCGTCCGGAGGTGTACAAGACGACATAGAGGGCAAAGACCGAACCGGCACCTAAACGAAACTTCTTGTCAAGGAACAGCAGCAATCCTGCGGCAGCAAGGCACCAGAGGGATTCATAGAGGAACGTAGGCTGGAAATAACCCAAAACGACGGGAGTACCGGAGCTGTCAACGTGAGCTAGGCCCGTGCTGAAATCCATCTGATGGATCTGCAGTTTCCACGGCACCGTAGTCGGCTCCCCATAGAGTTCGTTGTTAAACCAATTTCCCCAACGACCGAGGCCCTGGGCGATCAGCAACCCGGGCGCTGCAGCGTCGATGAGTGCGGTAAAGGAGACTTGGTGGCGTCGGCACCCAATGTAGGCGCCGAGCAGGCCCAGGGCGATGGCGCCCCAGATTCCCATTCCTCCATCCCAGATCTTGAGGGCATCCCATGGGTTCTTTCCTGGTAGAAAGTACAGCTCAGGGCTGGTAATGACGTGGTAAAGGCGCCCACCCGCAATACCGAACGGTACAGCCCACGTCGTGATGTCGAAGATTACTCCGGGTTGACCGCCGCGGGCAGTCAACCGTCTTCCGGTAAGCCATACTGCGACAACGATTCCGGCGAGGATGCACAGCGCATAGAAGCGGACGGTCAAGGGGCCCAGTTGGAAGGCGCTCACTGTGGGCGAGGGGATGTACAAGGATGCCAGCGCAGTCAAGTTCATAGTGGTCCTTCCCTATTTGATGTAGGAGAAGACGCCCATCATGCCGCGTTCGGCATGGAAGGCGTTGTGGCAGTGGAAGAGCCACTGGCCCGGATTGTCGGCATCGAAGTAGACGGTGACGGTCTCCTTCGGACGGACGATAACGGTGTCCTTGCGTGCCCCGTCGGTCCCGACCTGGAAGGTGTGTCCATGAATGTGCATGGGGTGCCACATTGCGGTGTCGTTGGTGAATTTCACCTCCACCCGTTCCCCCTCCTTGAGATCGAAGGCGTTATCGTATGGTTTGGCCATGTCGAAACGCTGGTCGTTGATGCCCCAGTCGTAGGCGGCCATGCCGCCGGTCAGCCGCAATTCGTGGGTGCGGTCTGCTGTCTTGGCTGGGAAGGCTACCGAAGGATCCGCGGTGAGTTGGCCGCCGTCGACCACCTTGCCCGTCAACTCGGTCGGGAGGGCATCTTTTCCGGGCGCTGTGCCTGTTCCCGTGCTGACAAGTCCGTAGGCCATCTGTGCTTTTCCTTCAGCCAGGGCGAGGACGGGTGTGATGCCCTCCTTGACCGTGAGAATGGCATCGATTCGTTCTCCCATTCCCAGGACGACGGCGTCAACGTCGGTGTGCTGAACGGGGAACCCGTCGGTGTGCGTCAGGGTGAGTTGCTGGTTGGGTACGCCAAGCCGGTATGCGGTGTCGCCGGCGGCGTTGATGATGCGCAGCCGGATTCGCTCACCGGGCTCGGCCTTGATCGTCTCCGGGTTGCCGGGTTCCCGTCCGTTGAAGAGATGGATCGGGTAGGCAATGTCGCCGGCGTCGCCGCCCAGGAAGTCGCTGGTGGCCCCCATCAGCATGTGGCCCATCACCATCCCGCCGCTACCACTGCCGTGGTCCATGCCTCCCATGCTGGGCATGCCCTTGGACACCTCCGCCAGAACCTCTTCCGGGGTGCCCGTGACTCCATCGAACCAGTCGTCCAGAACAATGACCCAATCCTTGTCATACTGCAAGGATTCCTGCGGGTCTTCGATGATCAAGGCACCGTAAAGGGCGCGCTCGCGCTGCATTTCCACATGTGAGTGATACCAGTACGTACCGGGGTGCGAGAGCGCGAACTTGTAGGAGTAGTCCTTGCCGACGCCGATCGCCTCTTGGGTGAGGCCAGGAACCCCGTCGTCGTTGTTGCGCAAGGCAAGACCGTGCCAGTGGATGCTGGTGGTTTCGGTGAGTCCGTTGCTGACTGTGGCGTCTAGCAGGTCGCCGACCTTGGCACGAATGGTAGGTGCGACCAGTGCTCCGTTGTACCCCCACGTCGTGACGGGCTTGCCGGCCAGCATTGTCGTGAAGGGAGCCGGGGCAAGTTGCTGAGTCACCGACGTCCCGGCAGCTGGGCGCTTGGACTCGTACTCTGCGACGACAGGGTCGCCGGGCATAATGCGGGTTACTTGGGCGGGGGTGCGAGTGGCCGGTGTGCAGGCGGCCAGTCCTGCTGCCGCGGCGGCTGCAACGGACAGACCGAGAAAGGACCGTCGATTCAGGGGAAGTGTCATGGTTGTTTCCTTTGAAAGTGTTGTGGTTAGACCGGGGTGAGGAAGGTGCCGGAGAGGTTCTGCAGCTGGTAGATCCACTGCATCCAGAGTCCGCTGACCATCATCAGGCCCAGAAGAATCAGCATGGATGCTCCTGCGATGTTGACGATGCGAATGTGCCGGCGGACGAGGCCCAAGACCTTGGTTACCCAGCCCAATCCGAGGGCGACGAACAGGAAGGGGATGCCCAGACCCAGACAATAGACGAACGCCAGCAGCGCACCTCTCCAGGCGCTTCCGGAGGTGACGCTGAGTGCCAGGACCGCGCTGAGTGTGGGACCCATACAGGGTGTCCAACCCAGTCCAAAAACAATGCCCAGCAGCGGAGCCCCGCCAAGCCCCGTCCTGCGTTTCAATGACAGCTTGCGGCTTTGCTGCAGCCAGGAAAATTTCCCCAACAGCACCAGACCCATGACAATCACGACGACGCCCATGACACGCATGAGCGGGTCCTGCCAACGGACGAGCCAGGACCCGATCATCCCGAAAGCAGCCCCATACAGGGTGAACACGGCACCAAATCCCAGTACAAACAATCCGACCCCGGCCAGGACGCGACGCCGGTTCTTGGGTTGGTTGGGGTCCGTCAGGCCCGAGACATACCCGAGATAGCCGGGTACGAGCGGTAAAATACAGGGGGACATGAACGAGACGATGCCGGCAATCAAAGCCAAGGGTATGGCGATGAGCAAGGCCCCCGAGGTCACCGAGGTAGCGAAAAACTCTCCAATGCCCATGGGACTAGGAAAGTGCAGGGCGGAAGGTGACGCCCCCGTCGGTGGAGACCTGCACACCGGTCGTGGTTGCCGCCCAAATATTTAGCTCGCCCGTGTCGCGTTCAACGGCGGTAACGGCCTCGACCTGGCCTTCGATCTTTCCCGCTGGCGCCCATGTCGTCCCTGCATTGAGGGATACATGGACTGTCCCGTTTGGCTCTACCCCGATAGCAGTTGTGGGCGCCTTGTCTGTTGACGTTGCGATGGCAGCAAATTGGATGATTGGGCTTTGCGGCACAGCTTGCCAGGTTGTCCCGCTATCGGTGGAGCGCTGGAGTCCCTTCTCTGTCGTTGCCAACACGACTGTTGAGGCCGGGCTGCCAGCGAGCACCGCTGGAACAAATGTTTCCATTGAGGTGGTCCAGGTTTTTCCGTCGGTGCTGGTGCGCAGCTGGCCGTCGAAGGCCACTATGGAATTGCCGCTGACGGTGAGTGCGTGGAAGTCGGACTCACCAGTTCTGGAGACCGGCTCCCAGGTATTCCCTGCGTCCGTGGACTGTATGAGTCCGACAGGGTTCGGCAGAGAGGACCCGGGGCCGGGGTGACCAGAGGCGAAGAAAACGTCAGGTTCAGAGGTGGTCGTGAAACCCATCAGGTCGATGGTGGAGTCACTGACTTTGACCGCCTGATCCGCGGTGGCGTCGAATAAGCCATCGTGGGTTGCCAGCAGAATCCTTGAGGATGCAGGGTCCACGCTGATGCCGTGCACGTGGTTCAGGGCCGCGGCTTTTGGGCTGGGTTCAACAGTTGGGGACCCGGCGTTACTGCATCCCGCCAGAACTAACGGGAAGACGAACAATGACACGACGGCGAATCGGCGGGAACGGAAAAAGGAGGTGCGGGGTTGCAAAGAGACTCCAAAGAAGAAGGGAATTGAGGAGGGTGGTGGATCCGAAACTTTTCAGATCCACCACCGAAATAAAGGACTGTGTCGGGTCCTACAAGGTGGCGAGCAGGTCTTTCATGGCCTTAATCTCGGTCTCCTGGGAGGAAACAATGGTTTTGGCCAGTGCCACCGCGTTGGCGTTCTGGCCGTCGGTGGCCTCTGTTTGAGCCGTCTCCACGGCGCCTTCATGATGGGCGATCATCTGTATGAGGAACAGCTTGCTTGCCTCGGTGCCCTCGGCAGCCTTGAGCTTGTCCAGGTCGGCTGAGGTCATCATGCCATTCATGGAGTGGCTGCCCGCCATGGTGGTCGGTTCGGACCACCCTGTCAGCCAGGTGGTCATCTTCGTGATCTCAGGGTCCTGGGCAGTCTTGATGTCTTCGGCCAGTGCCGTGATCTTGGCGTCGAGGTCCTTTTTGGCGAGCATGATGTCGCTCATTTCCACGGCCTGGACGTGGTGGGGGATCATCATTTGGGCGAACATTGTGTCAGCGGCGTTGTTGTCTTTACTGCTGGCAGAAGGTTGCGCCGATGTGGCCGAGGTGCCGTGGTCCATGCCGGGCATGGATCCGTTGTCCGTCCCCGTGGAACAACCGGCCAGTGCGATCATGCCGGCAACAACCGAGGTGGAAACAATCAATAGTTTTTTCATGACAATAAAGTCCTTCACTCAAGCTCTTCGATATTTAGCAGTCGCACCTTTCGAGGGCACGTCAACGAGGACCCGCGAAAAATACACGGGTCGATTCATTGGTTTACGTTCTGCTGATCGAGAGTTTCGCAAGCGATGGTGGATCGGGGATACGGTCCGCGGACTTGTGCCCCGGAACAAGATCGAACGCTGCCCCCGGAGCATGAGTGTTGAGGGTTCCCGGCAGGGGAATATTTAGCGCCGGAGAGTTGACATTTGGGATGCAGGTTTCATGCATTGCCATGACGTCGGTGCACTCAGCAGGCGAGCAATCGGCTTCGTGGAGGAATCCTTGCATCTCAAGTGTGGCCGTGTCGACAGGCGGGGCACACTCCGACGCCGTCGGGGAAGATGCGTGGGTGGCCTGAATGGCCATGCCGTCAACCGCCATGGCCGTATGGCCAGAGCCGCCGCCCACGATTGAGGCTGTCGAGGCGCCGTTGATCCCGTGCATGCCGACAATGCCGCCGACAACGGCGATCACGACGAAGAGCAACCCGCCCCAGCGCAGAAAGGACCCCACAGCAGACAGATCAAAAGTCATGCGCATGGAGAGGTCCTTCCTGTTTGTTGGATTTGTTGCATGGGTCGTTGTCTAGTCTAGGCGGGCAATCTGGGCGAATCCTGCGAATGGGATTTAGTGCACGTCGGCGGGGGATGAGCATGGGGTCGACGGTGGCCAGCATGCTGGCCACCAGGGGAGCAATCCGGGCGCTGCCGGCAGGGAATGTCCGGATTTGTCATCGGGATATTGGCTCCTTCCGTCAGCGGCGGGCCGCGGCTCTTAGCTGATACCCGAGTAGGAGTGCAGGCCCGAGAAGTAGACATTCACTACTACGAAGTTGAATATAACGCAGAGATAACCAGTGATTGAGAGCCAGGCAGCCCGGGTACCGTCCCAGCCGCGCGTGGCGCGGGCGTGGAGGTATCCGGCGTAGACCACCCAGATCACGAAGGTCCAGACTTCCTTGGTGTCCCAGCCCCAGTACCGTCCCCAAGCGGCCTCGGCCCAGATGGCGCCGGCCATGAGTGTGAAGGTCCAAAGGATGAAACCTATCGCATTCATCCTGTATGCGAGTTGCTCCAGACTTGCGGCATCGGGGACTAGACGCAGCAAACCACCTAGGCGAAGTTTTCCGTCCTTTTCCTGCCGGGACTTGGCCAGCTGCAGCACGGACAGTGCAAATGTGATGGTGAAGATCGCTGCGGCCAGTACGGCGACGGAGACATGGATGATCAGCCAGTAGCTTTGCAGAGCGGGGATGAGTTGGGCCACAGGGGTGGGGAAAGCGATGGCACCGGCCATGAGCATGACCAAGACCAGCCCGGTAATAAAGGTACCGAGGAATCGCAGATCCCGCACCACGAGCGCGCCAAGGAACACCGCCATGACCAGCAGCGCACCGGTCGTGGTGAATTCATACATGTTGCCCCAAGGCATACGGCCCGCCGCTATACCCCGGCTGATGACGCCGGCGGCATGGACTACCAAGCCAACGACACCCAGTGCCACACCGATCCGTGCCGCGGTGCGTCGCAGCGGCCTATAGCCCATGGTGTCCTTAGCGGTTCCTCCGGTACTACTGTTCCCCTGGGGCAAAGTACGGTGGGACCACTGGACGGAGCCATCGCCATCGGCTCCAGCTGTAGCCGGTACCAGCTCGCGTGCCGGTTCAAGGGCCTGTGCTGGCATCTTTCGGGACCGGACGAGGTCCAGTGCGAACGCCAGAAAGGCAACGGTATACGTCAGGGCTGCCAGCAGCATGAACAGTTCGCTGTACTGGCCCAATGTCTCGTTGACCGTGGTCATGATTTTTCCTGCCTGCTCTCGGTGGTTGTACGTTTCCAGTGCTTGGTTAGTGCGGACCCGATCCTTACAGCTTCTTTGGACAGCCCATGGTCTTCGCCTCGGGCCAGGAGGCCATATTCGACCATGGTGCGTCCGTCGTCGTGTTTGCCGACGCGGATCCAGACCCGGCGCCTGGGAATGATAAGGGTAAAGATGAGCCCGAGCAGGGCGAGAGTGGTGAAGACCAATGCCCCGATTTTGCCCGGATCGAAGACGACGTCGAGCGCGACGTAGCGCTTCAACCCGTCGAAGGTGATCGAGCCCTTCCCCTCGGGCAGGTCGTAGGTTTGATACGCCCCGAGCACGATGCCTCCGTCCGGCATGTCCCGTCCGTTGAGCTGGGTCAGCCCAGACGTATCAAGCTGGTAGACAGAAACCGGGTTGCCATCATCAAGCCCCAGATCGCCATAGTACGAGTTCAAGTTCAGCTGTGGGTTCATCGGGTCCGGGTCCGAGCCGAAGGCCACCCCGTCCTCATCCACCATGGCCGTGGGCAGGAAGAAGCCGACGAATCCGAGCTGGAACGGGCGGGCATCGGGAGCTTTAATGACGATGGTTGAGTTATACGTTGCGTCGGTGGGCAGGGAAGCGACAGGGCCCTGAAGCGCAATATTGCCGTCGCCGTCGCGGACAGTGACCACCGGGGCGTAGCCGTTGCCGATGAGGTACACGTTGGTTCCGCCGAAGCTGATTGGTTCATTGACTCGCAGGACCTCCTGCCGTGGTTCGTCGGTGGGTGTGTTCTGGACGGTCATGTCAGCGCGGAAGTCGATGGGGCTGCCGTAGTTGGTGAGGCTGCGGTCGAAGCGCACCTCGAAATTGTCCAGCGTTATCGAGAACGGGGACAGGCTGTCGGGATTGAAGTTGGTGCCGGGGAAGAAGGCGTCGTATCCGAGTTCGGCGTTGGTGAATCCTTCTTCCTCAATGACAAGTTTTTGTGCTCGATATCCGAACATCCCGCCTATCGCGACGGCGATGAGCACACCGATCAGGGCGGTATGGAAAACGAGGTTACCGGCTTCCTTGAGGTAGCCTCGTTCGGCCGCCACCGAGGGATGGTCAGTGTCACCTGCATGTAGTCGCGTCCGATATCCGTGGCGGCGCAGTATCTGGGCAGCATCATCAACGGCCTGCTCCACGGTGAGACTGCTTTCTGCAGCGACAGTCATCGTGCCGTATTCAGGTAGCCGGGATAGGCTCCGCGGCGTGCGCGGCGGTGCCGAGCGCAGGGCTTTCCAGTGCAGTCTTGCGCGGGGGATGACGCAACCGACCAATGAGATGAACAGCAACAAATAGATCGCCGAGAACCAGACGGAGGAATAAACATCGAAAAGCTGGAGCCGGTCCAGCCAGGGCCCGGTGGCCGGATTGTCCAGAATATATTGGGTGACGACGGCGGGATTGGCCGGACGCTGCGGGAACAGGGAGCCCGGTACCGAGGCAACAGCCAGCATTAGCAGCAGTTGCAGCGCGGTCTTCATGCTGGTCAGCTGCCGCCAGGCCCAGCGCAGCATCCCAAGGGGGCCGAGTTTCGGTAGGACGACCTTATCGCGGGCAGGCATTTGGGTCTTTGCTTCCGTGTCAGTCATGAATTATCCGGTGTCTGGCCGTCAAGAGCATCGGTGATGATGGCCTTGAGAGTGCTTTTTTCGGCAATGCCGAGGATCCGGGCGGCAACCCGGCCCTGCTTATCCAGTACCAGAGTGGTGGGGACGGCCTGGGGCGGGACATACTCGGTGAGTGAGAGGAGGACCTTGCCGTCACGGTCCTGGATGCTGGGGTATTTAATGCCGAAGGTCCGTCCGAAAGCGTCCGAAGTGGGCGCTTCATCGCGGGTGTTAATGCCATAGAACTGCACGTCCTGCGGTCCGAAATCGGCATGCAGGGCCGCCAGATCCGGGGCCTCAGCCCTGCAAGGTGCGCAGGCGGCATACCAGACGTTGAGGACGGTCACCTTCCCGGCCCAGTCGGTGTCGGTCACCGTAGTGCCATCGAACAGCTTTCCTGTGAGCTTCACAGTTCCACCACGGGCTGCGGATGCATATTCTGTGACGGAGCCGTCGCCGGCCACGTAGTTGGAGGTTCCGGCGTTGACCGCTTCGGCCAGCGGATCCGTGCCCGTACATCCGTACAGTAGTAGCGATGCCAAAACAGCGACAGCGGCGGCGGCTCGCCGGCGGCGGAATGGGAGTAATTTCATGACTGCTTCTTTCTGAAGTCCGAGGAAGACTCGGCGGTACAAGCTACATGGGGTGAGGATTGTGCCTTCCAGCACAGGAAGGAGGCTGCAAGGGTTCCGACGAGGTTAAGTAGACGGCGGCCGATGAGGTTGAATGTCCTGATTCGACGGCGGATGAAGGAAAAGTGGCGGGCACGGAGTTCAGGCCTGTGGCGACCCTGAAGAACCGCATGCCCAGGCCCAGCCCTGGCAGTGGACGCCGCGCCACAGCATGCCCCGCAAGGGTCGCGCTGATGTTGGCACCCATCGCCAGCGCGGAACTCAGGGACGGTCTCCTACCGTGGGTCAAGCGCAAACCGAACACCCCACCGAGCCACGGGGCGCTGGGTGTGACAGTCGTGGCGAAAAGATTTCCAAAGCTTATTGGGTTAGGAGGCGGCCGGACGTGAGTGGGGACTCTACCGTTGGTTGAGCCCTGGGCGCCGCTGGTGGTGACTGACCGAATCTCTCGTCTGCTGCCACCACCATCACATGCAGTGACGGCTTTGGTCCGGTCATTGAGTTGCTCAGTCTCAGCATCGTTTAGGCCGGCGTAGGTCGAAACAAGGACGCGGCAGTTTGGGGCGGCACCGCTGGCGGGGTTCGAGTTCTTTGCCATGGACATGGCAAAAGTGCTGAACTGGACCAGCGCGGATTTCCGACTGGGCTGCCGGCTATGTCCGGTGTCGGTGGGGCGCAGAATCCCGTCTTGGCTAGTGGCCGGAACTATGGAGTTGGCAGCACAGCCTGCGGGTATCCCTGGGGACAATGGTTCAGTCGAGTTCTCCCAGGTAGTTCCGCAGCGACTGGCAAATAGCTGGCCACATCCGGTGGGCTCCTGCGATGTCTTGCCGGAGTGGGTTGAATTGAAGCGTCCGGCTCGATTTGGCCAGGACGCCCCCACTCCGGCGAGTCGATAGGTGTAGCAAAACTCGGGGCCAGCTGTCTCATCGCACTCCGTATGGCAGAAAACTCCACTGACTTTGACAGCCGTCTCTTTAGCGGTGTCGTAGAGCCTTGGTTGAGTCTCAAGCAGGACTTTCGCCGTGACTGGGCCAATAGAAAACCCATGCACATGTGCGAAGACGTTTATTCCTGGTGCTGGATCGGCTGTGGGGGCTGTGGCAGCACAGCCGACCCAAGTGTCCCATGTCGCCAAGGCAGTGGTTGAAAGGGCCAAGAATTTCTTCAAGGTAAGAGTCCTTCACTAAATCTGAGTCTTGATAGCTAATCGGCACGCCGCTCGTGGGGGTGCGTCGATGGCCTGCATGCCAACTGGCGGCATGCAGGGGCATCGATTCTATGTTTGGCTGATCGAGAGCTGAGTTAGTGAAGGACGGTCTGGAACGCGTTCCGACGACTGGTCCCCAGAACCTACGGTGAAGGCCGTTCCGGCTGAGTGAGTGCTGAGAGTTCCCGGCAGCGGAACATTTAGCTCCGGAGAGCTGAGAGTTGGTATGCAGCCGCCGTGTATTGCCATGGCAAAGGTGCACGCAGCAAGCAAGCAATTTGCTTCGGGAAGGAAACCTTGCAACTCAAGTGCGGCCGTGCCGACAGGCGGGGCACAGTCCAATGCCGTCGGGGATGATGCGGGGGTGGGCTGAACGGCCATGCCTTCGACCGTGATGGCAGTGTAGCCGGAGCCCCCGGCCACTATTGAGGCTGCCGGGGCACCGTTGATCCCATGCATGCCGACGATACCGCCGACAATGGCGATCACAACGAAGATCAACCCGCACCAGCGCAGAACGGACCCCGCCGCTGGCAGGCTGTAACACATGTGCATCGGGAGGTCCTTTCTGTCCATGGGTTCTCGTGCCCGGGTCGATGTGTAGCGTAGTGGAGCAATCTGGGTGCATCCTGAGAGGGAGAATTATCAGACGTCGGCTGGGTTGAGCTTGAGGCGGCGGAGCAGTTGGGCGTTGAGTGCCACCACGATGGTGGACAGCGACATCAGCACAGCCCCGGCTGCGGGGGAGAGGATGATGCCGGCGAAGGCCAGGACCCCGGCGGCCAGGGGGACGGAGATGATGTTGTAGCCGGTGGCCCAGATCAGGTTTTGCCACATTTTTCGGTAGCTGGCGTGGGAGAGGTCCGCCATGGACAGCACGGCCCGGGGGTCGTTGCCGGCGAGAACCACTCCGGCGGATTCCATGGCGACGTCGGTTCCGGCGCCGATGGCGATGCCAACCTCGGCCCGGGCTAGGGCGGGGGCGTCGTTGACGCCGTCGCCGACCATGGCCACCTTTAGCCCGCGGGACTGCAGCTCCATGACCTTCTGGTCTTTGTCCTGGGGCAGGACTTCAGCGAAGACTTCATCGATGTGCAGCTCGGCAGCTACGGCGTTGGCGACTTGGTTGGCGTCGCCGGTGATCATGGCGACCTTGATGCCGCGGTTGTGCAGGGCCTGGATGGCTTGGCGGGACTCTTCGCGGACTTCATCTTCCAAGGCGACGGCGCCAATGACGTCTCCGTCTCTGATTACGTGCAGAATGGATGCACCACGTTCCTTCCAGGACGCTGTCGTGTCCGTGATGCCGGCGGGCTCTGATACTCCGAGTTCTGCGAGGAGGGCCGGTCCGCCCACTGCGGAACGAATCCCGTTGACGGTGGCCTGGACGCCGCGTCCGGTCAGGGACTGGAAGTCCGACGCGGTCACAGCCGGATGGCCGGTTTGTTGGGTGGCGGCGATGATCGCCCTGGCGACGGGGTGTTCGCTGTCCGATTCAACAGCGGCCGCAAGGGCCAGCAGCTCCTCATTTGTGACGCCGTCGACAGCAACAACGCCGGTGACGGTGGGCTCGCCCTTGGTGAGGGTGCCGGTCTTGTCGAAGAGGACGACGTCGATGGTCCGCATCCGCTCAAGCGCCATGCGGTTCTTGATCAACACGCCGGCCCTGGCTGCACGTTCGGTGGAGATGGCGATGACCAGGGGGATGGCCAGACCCAGTGCGTGGGGGCAGGCAATGACCAGCACGGTCACGGTGCGGGTCACAGCATCCGGAACGCTGCCCAACAGTGACCAGACAATGAACGTGATGACGCCGGCACCGGCGGCAAATTAGAACAGGAACGCTGCAGCGCGGTCTGCCAGGGCCTGGGCTCGGGAGGTGGATGATTGTGCTTCCGCCACGAGCCGCTGAATTCCTGCCAGGGCGGTGTCGTCGCCGACAGCTGTGACTTTGACCCGCAAGGAGTTGTCGGTGGCGACGGTCCCGGCCACCACCGGGTCCCCGACCGTGCGGGGGACTGTTTTGGATTCCCCGGTGATCATGGATTCATCGATCTCGGCGGAGCCTTCGGTGATGGTGCCATCCGCCGGCATCCGGGCTCCCGAGCGGACCAGGACCACGTCATTGGGTGTCAGCTCGGTGACGCTGATGCTTTCGGTGCCGCCGTCGATGACACGTTCCGCTTCATCGGGGAGCAAGGCGGCCAGTGCGTCGAGGGCACCGCGTGCCGATCCGAGGGCCCGCATTTCAATCCAGTGCCCAGCAGCATGATGGCAACCAACAGGGCCAGCTCCCACCAGAAATCAAGATCGAAGCCGCCGATACCCAAACTGGTTACCCAAGAGGCGATGAACGCCACGGTGATGGCCATGGAGATCAGCAGCATCATCCCTGGCTGCCGCGCCTTGATTTCCTGCCATCCGCCCTTGAGGAAGGGCTGTCCGCCATAGAAGAAAATGAAGGACCCCAGTAGAGGCGCAATCCAGGTTGAACCCACAAACTGCGGCGGCGTGTATCCGAGCAGGTGCCCAACCATCGGGCTGAAGAACACTACCGGGATCGAGAGGATCAGGGTCAGCCAGAACCTGTTCTTGAACATGGTGGTGCTGTGCCCGGCATGCTGACCTGCAGTATGAACAGCATGGTCGTCATGATCCATGCCTCCGTGTCCCATGGCCGAATGATCCATGGTGGCTGCCTGCGGATGCGTCATCGTGGGTGTTCGTGATTGTGCTTGATCTCGTGCGCTTCCATGATTCTCCCTGATGGATTGGAACGGTGAATGTCAACCAACTTCAGACGACCGTGTAGCCTGCAGTGACAACGGCCGCGCGGACCATTTCCGGTGTTGCTGTACCGGCCACTGTCAACGTTGAAATGGACCCAGCTACCAGGGTGACAGTCACCGAATCTGCGCCGGATACGGCGCGGACGGACTCCTCCACGGACTGGACGCAATGCCCACAGGTCAACCCCTCCAGCTCATAAACCGACCCCGTTGTATCGGCTGGCTCGGCGGATATTGCCGGGGTGGAGCAGCACGCACAGGAACTCTCCTGGATGGGCGTCAGGTTGAGGTCTTCACGGTTATTGGTTCCGCACATATCGGGTGAGTCCTTAGATAAGAGGATGAATTGTGCGTTGTGGGTTGAACGGCAGTGGCGGCCGGAAAGATCAACGGCGGCGACAAACTACTTCACTGACAACACCCCAAACATACCCCCTAGGGGTATTTCGGTCAAGGTTTGACAGCTGTGATTCAGGTTTCATTGTCAGGGGGAGTTTATCGTTGGCGGAGAAGGACTGGTCTGGGAGTGCTGGGAAAGTCCACGCATTTGGAGGTCGCTCAGGCCGATTCCCTGATCGTTGAGACAGGTTGAACGTTTCCCCACGGCCGGCCCGATGGAACGCAGGCAAGTGCAGGCTGGACCTTTGGCGGCCGGCGTGGACAGCCATACGAAGCGTTGCATCTTGTTGTAGGTGCCAAAGTCGAGGACTGCGCCGTCGAGTTTGGGCGCCAGCTCGTGGCTGACACTGATCGTGATCCCTTTGCGGTTCATCCGGTTCCACTCGTCGACGGAATCACGGTCGGGCCATCCCGGGTCACGGAGCGTGCAGCGGAGGGGTTTCTTGGGTTCCGTCCGTGAAAAGTAGAGGCCCTGCTTGCGGCAGCCCCCATTTCCCTGATAGCAGTGCAGCAGCCCGCCGAACACCTCGATCATCTCCACCGCATTCCCGGTCATGGTGAAGCTGCCATGACCGAGATTTTACGCCAACAGGAATTGCTCGGCCGTCGAGTCCGTCATCAGCCAAGCCTTCTCATCGATGCGCCTCGTGCGTGGGCAATCCAGCGTCGGTCTTGATTTCTTCCACAGGGGCCGTGATGGCCTTGATCACCACGTCGTCGAGTTTCGGGAGTGCGTGACCGAGCCGATGCTCGGCATGCCAGATGGTCTCTTCAACCGCTGACAGGGTGTTATCGGCAACGATGACGGTTGCCGCGCCTTGCAGCCGGTGCCCGACCCAGCGTAATTGCAGCCGCGCCACAGAGAGAATGCCAGGCGTGCCTTCAAGAGCCGTTTGCGCGCTGGATACTAGGTCAGGGTCGATGCCGTCCATGAGCCGGCGGCCAATGCTCCTGACCGTCCCCCAGAGCAGGGCAATGATCGCCACGGAAATCAGCAGGCCGATGATCGGGTCGGCCAACGGGAAGCCGAGCATGACGCCTATGGCACCGAAGACCACGGCAAGGGAGGTGAATCCGTCGGTGCGGGCGTGCACGCCGTCTGAGACGAGAGCGGCGGAACCGATCTTTTGGCCGACCCGGATGCGATACACCGCGACGATCTCATTGCCGGCGAAGCCGATTACGCCTGCCGCGAGCACCCACCACAGGTTTTCGAGCGGTTGCGGGTTGAATAGCCGTTCGATGGACTGCCATGCGGCCAGAACGGCGGACAGGGCAATGACCGCGACGATGAACAGGCCGGCCAGGTCCTCGGCCCGCCCATATCCGTAGGTATAGCGCTTCGTGGCCACTCGGCGGCCCAGGATAAAAGCAATCCACAGCGGGACGGCCGTCAAGGCATCGGAGAAGTTGTGAATGGTGTCTGCCAGCAACGCGACGGAACCACTGATCGCCACCACGATGACCTGCAGCACCGTCGTGGCCAGCAGGATGACCATGCTTATCTTCAGTGCCCGGACGCCTTCCTTGCTCGCCTCCAATGCATCGTCGATTGAATCGGAGGAATCGTGGGTGTGTGGCACGAACAATTCAAACAACCAGCCCTTGAAGCCCGAGTGGTGCTTGTGGGAGTGTCCGTCATGGTCATGGTCATGGGGTTCGTGGGGATGGCTGTGATTCTCATGGTCACCATGGGGATGGGGGTCCGACTGGTTAGTGAGTTTCATGCCGTGCCTGTTCCACTTGGTGGTGTGCAGGTACCCCGCCGAGGGCATGTTCAGCCTGGTAGATCGCGTCTACCACCAGTTGCCGTGCGTGTTCATTCTCCAGCCGGTACATGACCTTCGTGCCGTCCTGACGGGTCGACACCATACGGGCCAAGCGCATTTTGGCCAGGTGCTGTGAAACTGCCGCCGGTGATTTGCCTACCGAATCCGCCAGTGCGCCGACAGCCATTTCACCCTCACGCAGGGCCAGGATGATTCGCACTCGGGTGGCATCGGCCAGCATGGAAAAGACCTCCACCGCCAGTTCCACGTACTGGCTGTCGGCATCCAATGAACAACTCTGCTTATCTGCATTCATACGCAGATAATAGCATTAAGGAACCTTTCTCCTCTTGTTCATTTTCGGGCTGCCAACGTTCCGTGAGCGCCCGCTGGAGAATATGTGCCGGAATTCCGCGGCGATGTAACTCTCGCCTGTGACTCACGAAGCCGTTGGGATGCGGACAACCGCTGGCTTCCTTGCCCATTGCATAGCCAGCGAGGCACCGAGATAAAGGTTCGCATCTGGTCAGAAAAAGTAGCGACGAAGACAAGGGGGATCAGTCCGGCCGAAAAAGGTCAACGGAATCGCGGAGGATTTTGACGAAATGGGGGAGCAAACGGGAAGTTACCCCAACTGGTCCTGACCTGCGTGGCGCAACCGCAAGTCAGGAGCTCTTTTGTGCCCCGGGCGGGACTCGACCGGCCGCCAAGAGCGCCGCAGTTTTTTGGTCTAGTTGAAACTGCTATGCCATCCCCATCCCGCCAATTTCGGGTCCTCGGGTATGGGGTGGCTGATATGCGGTTTGTCTGTCCGCGGCCCAGTCGGAAAGGATGCCTTCGCGGACGAGGTGGTCGGTGAGCTGGGCCAGTCGGTATTCTGGGTCAGCTTCTAGAGCGCGCTGAAAGCACTCATGGGCTTTGCTCCCGTGGCCTTCCCACCATTGGATGACACCCAGGCTGGTCAGCACAGGTGCGGAGTCTGTGCCGTCCGTGCGCATATAGAGCTGGAACAGCACTTCGGAGGCGCGCTCGACGCGCTTCCAGTGGGGACTTTGTTTGGTTTGACCCAGGAGCAGGTCACGCATGCTGTCATCGATGCCGGGGATGTCGGCGAGGAGCCGGTCCCGGACGCTGATGAACTTGAGGTTCGCAATCAGCTCGGCGGCCTCGTCATCGGTAGGTTCGCCACCGCCGTCGAGCATTGTGTTCCAAAGGATCCTGGCGCGGGTGATGGCAGCCTGTGGATTCATTGCTTCGATGCGGAAGCAGTGCCGCATGATTTCGGTGCTGAGCGCCGGGCGGGCAAGCACTGGGATACGGAACCCGGGGGAGGCCTCGATGCTGGACCCGCGAAAGACCAATTCTGCATTGAGCTCGCTGGACAGCACCCCGTCCAGTGGGTAGTTGGTGCTGCCGGCGGTGCCGATGCGGAGGTAGTTTGTGAAGGTGGTTTCTCCAATCAGCCAGCCGTCACGGACGATCACTCCTTGTTGGCTGAGCCTGCCCGTCAGTTCCTCCATTACGTCCTCGTGTGGGCGCGATTCGTTGGGGGGCCAAGTCTCGTTGGTGAACATGCCGAAGACGACGCCGGTGGCCTGGCGGTCCGTGCCGACATGATGCACTACTTGGTCAATGAAATGTTTGGTATCGGTGTGGGGGCCCGGAAGGTTGACCCTGAGCGTGGCGCCGATGCGCTTGTCATCCAGGATGACGCAGACCAAGCTTTCGGTGGGCCAGAATCCCAGACTGTGGCCCATGAGGGCAATGAAGTCGTCCGGGGTTTTGATGCTGAGCTTTTCCATGATGCCTCCGCGTACAGGTGCCGCCGGCAGATGCCAGTTACCCACCTTCATGGTTCGCGGGGGTGAAAACTCCATGACCGTGTTGTTGCCGCAGGCTTAGTGTCCTTGGAGGAGTTGCTCTGCTTGGTTGACGAGTATGCGGTCGCGGGGGAGCAATTTCATGCCGCGCAGCTGACAGTCGCGGATCTCGATGACGCGGCGGTGAAGGTGGGCAGTGGTGTGGCCGGCGATTGGGTCAAGGAGTGGTGTCCAGCGGTTTCGGAGGAGGTATTTTCGTTCGGTACTGCTTCGGCGCCAGACCGGAGTCAAGAGCGCCATGAGCCAGCGGGATCGGAGGCTGCGTTGCAGAGTTTGTGTGGATTCGCGGAAGCGGGGCAAAATCAGGCCGACACTGACCAAGAGCACGGCCAAACTTTCGAGGATCGTAAAGGACCAGTTGAGTCCACCAATGAAGGGGCTGGTATGGGCGGGCGATTCTTCGATGAGCCCCAGCGCTAGTCGGTTACCCAGTGCCAAGGCCATCAGGATACATCCGACCGCGAAGCAAATGACTCCGGATTTGAAGGATTTACCTACCATTTTGGGCAGAAACCTCAGGCAGTTTAGCGCGATGTCGGCGCAGACCCAGATGATGAATGCCGATCCTACCCAGAGGAACAATTGCATGCCTGGCTGGTTGCCGTAGGCGATCGGCAAGTTCTGGTTGGTTACTTCCACATGGCTTGTTGAGAATCCGATAACGACGCATGCGCTGGCCACAGCGGAACCTAACCGTCCGCGCATGAGGTGGTGGCGCCGTCGTTCTTTATCGGTGAAGACTGCAAGGATCATGGCGGTGTGGAATTGCCAAAAACCGGCAATGATCGTCAGGACCAGTAGGAGCCCGACCCGGTTGTGTCCGCCGAGGAGGGGATCAATTGCCATGTAGACGGCAGGGATGAATAGGGTGCAGGCAAGGGCGGCGAAGAATGTCGCGCGCAGGATTGAGACTCGTTCTTTATCCGAGGCTGTCGGGATCCTGACGATCGTGAGCAGCCACAACATCGCGGCTGGTACGTAGTCCATTACCCAAAGACCTTGTTGAACCCTGGCTGATCATCCGGCGGCTCGGGGATTCTGGGGTGGATGCGTGCGGTGAGGAGGTCTGCCAAGTATTCTGCCGTGGCTTCGGCGGCGTCGTCGAAGCTGGTCCGGCCGAGAACTTTTAGCGGGGTTTCTGGGAATCCAGGAAGCTGCGCGAGTTCCAAGGACGTGGCGGTGAGCTGGTGATTCAGAATCATGTGAGCGAATTCGTGCAGGATGATCTGCTGCCGTTGCCAAGTGGAACGTGGAGGGGCATGCACGACGACGTCGAGACGCTCGTAGGAAACGTACATTCCGCAGAGGTCCTCCCCGTTTAGTGCGGGCAGTTCAACGATGGTGATAGGCCGCCCATTTTTGGCCTCGAGCCATGTCTGGATGCTGTGAAGGTCGGGGTGTGCGTCGAGATATAGCTGACGGTTGGCTTCCCGGGCTTCGTGGCGGATCTTCCTGTCGCTCACGATGTGGCCCTTGCCTTGCCGCGCGCTTGCTCCATGGTCAGATTGTAAGCCGCGGTGAGGTAGCTCTTTTGGTGTTGCTGGCGGACTTTCATGTCTGGAACCCATCAGCTTGGTTCAGTGGTTGCGGTGATTCGCCGTGTAATTCATGCTAAGTCTGTCTGCTGCGCCTGACCATAGCTGGGTCTGACATTGCTGACTTTTTCTAGGCGGTCTTCCTTGCCATGTAGTCCTTGAGGCCCTGCTCGCCACGTCGCATCAGGGCAGCGTGGGCAAAAGTGAATGCCGGACTTGCTATCGGGCTGAGGAATGTCATCCAGCGGCTCGTGGGCCGCACGCGCCATTCAATGTTCATTTGGGTTTGACCGTTGTCGGTTGTTGAGAGGACGACGCGTCCTTCGCCTTCCAGATCGCCGCCGGCATCGAAAAGGATCTCATTGGGGCTGTCGACCAAGGTTGGGTGGTAGGAGACGGACAGCGTGTACCCGAGCGAAGCCTTAAACTTCATGGGGTTCCCCGCAAGTTGTGGACACGTGTTCTGCATCATGCGGCTTGCGTGAGTGCTTCTTCCTTCATTGCGTCCGACGCTGTTTGAGTGCGTA
>NZ_JBFBLV010000046.1:0-21192 GCF_040686835.1 Specibacter sp. NPDC078692 | reverse complement strand
AAATCGACGACTACGTCGCCATCAACGACCCCAAACACCACACCCAAACCACCAACCTCTCTCAAGCAGGTTGACAAATACCGTTGCTGCGATAGGGTCCGGGAAAAACCAACCATTGCTGCGATAGCGTCGGTGGGTGGGCGCGTCGTTGGGGCGGTGGGCGCGTCGGTGGGGCGGTCCGTGGGTGGGAGCTGCGGCGTGCTAGAAGAGCGATTCTTGCAGCGCCGGGACCTCGGTCTGGAAGTTGCCGAAGCGAACCTTGCGGCCCTTGAGCGCGCCGAGATCCACCAGGAACGCTCCGTCGGCGCCGTCTAATCGGGCCAAGGCAATGGGGCCGAGAATGGAGTCCAGCCTCATGCCGTGCTGCCCCGCATCCAGCGACTGTGGATAGGCCGTGCGCCGGCCGGGTGTTGCCACGGCGTCGGAGAAATCGCTCCTGCGCCATTGCTCCTCCACCGTCTCGAAACCCTCGAGGGAAAGCTCCGCCACATAGTCACGCACGACGTCGGCCATCGCCTTGTTGGTCTGCTCCACGTGCAGCGGTGGCCGAGGATGCAAAAGTGCGGCGAACTTTGCGGCACCGCGGACAAATTGAGTGGGCGGCAAGTTAGTTGAAACGGCATCTTCTAAGTGCCGCACTACCGAGCCGTCTTGAGCCCTGGCCACGTAACGGGCCACGAGCGCGCCTTGCTCGGCAAGGCGGCTCCATTTACTCCGTTCAGAGGCTGTGCCCACCTTGGTGGTGCCGTCAGCAAACGTGGCTATGTACAGCCAGTGCTGCATCGACAAGTACGCCTTCAAGCCGGGTGAGCCCTGACCGCTGCGATGGAAGTCATGCATGAGCCGCATCTGATCCTTGGCGAAGCAGGCTCCGCATTGGAAGCCACGTTCGGCCCCTTGTCCTGACGGACATGGGAAGTGCTGCGGCTGCCCCGACTCCTCTACCCGGGTGAACCCTAGGCAGAACCGGGCAGGGACGCCATCGCCGGAGAGCACCTCAAACCTCAGCCATTGTCCGGGCAGCAAAGGTAGCCGCGCATCGCCGTCGTCCGTTGTCAGGGACAGCGCCGGGCCCTCAGTGGCCCAAGTGACGCCCCGGACCAGCCCGCCCGTCTGCACCATGGTGGCTAGAGCGCGGGCTGGACGCCGTAGGCCACGGCCAGCTTCATGATCTTCTCGGCACGGCCCAGGCGGGGCAGGTCGGAACCGTCGCGGATGACGCCGCCGCGGGCGTTGAAGTCATTCATGAAGTCCGTGGCCCAGGCGACGTCGGAGGGGGTGGGGCTGATGACTTCGTTGATGATGGTTGTCTGATCGACGGCCAGGCACAGCTTGCCGGTCATACCCATCGAGACGGTGATGGCCGACTGTTCGCGCAGGATCGGGTGGTTGGTTCCCACGGTGGGGCCATCGATGGGGCCGGGCAGGTTGCCGACGCGGCTGGCGACGACGAGCTTGGCGCGGGGGTAGGCCATTGCTTCACGGTCGGCGGCCATGCCGGTGTCGCGGCGGAAGTCGCCGGATCCGAAGGCGAGGCGGAAGGCCCCTTCGGCGCGGGCGATGTTGTTGGCTTCCTCGATGCCAAGGGCTGATTCAACTAGGGCTAGCACGCGTGTTTTGCCGTCGAGGCGGTGGTAGGTTTCCTTGACCTGCTCTGCCTGTTCGGTCTTGGCGAGCATGACGCCGAGCAGTCCGGGGACGTTGCGCAGGTTGGCGACGTCGTCGGCCCAGAACTTGGAGTGGACGTCGTTGATGCGAACCCAGGCCTGGCCGCCGTTGCGCAGCCAGTCGATGACGTCGGCACGGGCCGCATCCTTCATCTTGGGGTCAACGGCGTCTTCAATATCCAGCACAATGGCGTCGGCGCGAGAGCTTGCGGCCTCGTCAAAGATCTCCGGACGGGTTGCCGGAACCAGAAGCCATGAGCGAGCAATCTCTGCAGGGATGTTGCGGGTGCGGACAGGAGTTGAAGCGGCTTCATTGCCAACGATGCTAGACATATATCTACCGTATACGGCAAATCATTCCTATGAGCTGTGCTGAGCTACAAAGCTGCGCCGGATAGTCTGGCGGATTGCACCAGATTATCCGCCTCTGGTCTAGACCACAGGGCGGTTGGGTACGTCCGCGTCCCATGTCAGATCCGCCCCGGCTGGCAGTACCAAGGCCTCAATGCTCGGGTCTTGGACAATGGCAGCAATCAATTCCGTGCTGCCGCCCACCACTGTGGAATCAAAATCAATCTCCGTGACCAACACCCAAGCATGGTCCGCTGGCCACAGCAGGTTTGGCGATTGAGGCCACGTGGGCGAATGCTGCCACGGGGCCTG
This sequence comes from Specibacter sp. NPDC078692, assembly GCF_040686835.1. Taxonomy (NCBI): domain Bacteria; kingdom Bacillati; phylum Actinomycetota; class Actinomycetes; order Micrococcales; family Micrococcaceae; genus Specibacter; species Specibacter sp. NPDC078692. The sequence goes on along the minus strand of NZ_JBFBLV010000046.1, from coordinate 18,862 downwards.
ATTGACCCAGTCCGTGCTGGCATATGCCCGCGGTGGCGTGTCAAAGAGGTAGTAGCTGCGGCCTGGCAGATCCAGTGTTCCGGCACTCACCACGTCAGCGGGGAGCAGGCCCGAGCCAGGTTCCGAACTTTGCAAACCCTCGGCGCCAAAGTCTGGCCAACCGCCGTCGTCCGTAAACGTTACTTCGACGTAGCCTGCCTCGCTGGTGAGTCCGCCGTATCCGTCCCAAATGCCCGTAACGCCCTGCTCCGGCGACGCCGTATGGGCACAAAGATGGGCCGCAACTGCGGCCAAGACATCAGTGCCTAGATTGCCAGTGTCGGGATCCGAATAACGCCAGCCAGCCACATCCAACGGACCTAACTTGGGCGTCTCCGGCCCTTTCAGGCGGTGGAACTGGGCCAGAGGGTGCATTTGTTTACCAAAGGCATGTGCGACGTCGGACCAGCTCACCCTGCAGCTCTCAATGGCGCCCTGGGCGGGCAGCTCGTGCCCATGCCATGTTCCGGTGTCCACGGGGCGGTCCCGCCACGCTTGATGGAAGACCCTGGCATACGCGGCAAACCCGCGGGGCACCACGCCATGCATGTTGTACCAAGTGGTTTCCACGAGCGGTTTGAGCCATTCCCCTGTCACTGCGCTACGCAAAGGTTCCATGGTGGAATGCTAGCTGACTAGTTCTCCGGCATGGCCATGGTGCGCAGATCCAGCTGCCGTAGCACCCGGTCCACCACCTCGGGATCCGATTCAGGCTCGTTGCGGGCACTGAGCACTTCGGCTCGGGCCGCGTCCAAGGCAATGGTCTGGACCGTAATGGCCAGTTCGCGGCCACGGCGACGACGCTCGTCCAACGCTTCATTCTTCAGACTGCCATCAAGCAGTTCAGCATGCAGGCGCTTCATCTTTTCCCGCACAACGGCCGTCTTCTCCGGCGGCAGACTCCTGATCAGATCGTTATCGCGTAGGGCTGCGATAGCTGCTTCCTGAGCCCGCAACGCCAACACTTTGGCCGCCTCGCGTTCGTCGGAACCGTCATCGGTGGCCTTGAGTATCCGCATGAGCCACGGCAGAGTCAGCCCGGGCAACACCAAGGTGGTCAGCAGGACTGCACAGGCCACCACAATGATCTCGTGCCGCGCCGGAAAGTCGCCACCACCGGGCATCGTGACAGGCAGAGCCAAGGCCAATGCCAAGGTTGCCAGCCCACGCATGCCACACCACGTGAGGATTACGACGTCCTTGATGCCGGTGGGTGGAGTATCGCTATCACTAGCTCTGGATAGCAGCGCCAGCAGTGCGAACCACAGGAACCTGACCAGAATCACCAGAACGCTGATAGCAAAGGCCAGTGGGAGCATGCCCCAAATATCCGAGCCCTCAGCCTTGATGACTTCCCGAACTTCAAGGCCCACCAACCCGAACGCCAAGCCGGTGACAAGTAGTTCCACCACATCCCAGAAAGCTGCGCGGGTGATGCGTTCAGTGGCGTCCTCGGCCCGGGCATGGCGCCTAATTTCCAAGGCTGTAACCACGACTGCGATGACACCGGAGGCGTGCACCTCCTCCGCCAGGATGTAGGCAGCAAACGGCACCACAAGGGTTACTGCGCTACGGGCCACCGACGAAGTAATAAGTTTGGTGATCAGCCCAGTCACCCAACCCATGAGCATGCCCACGACGATGGCGAGGGCTGCTCCCAGCAGGAACTTCCCGATCACTCCCACACCGAACGGTTCCCCATCCATGGCACTGGCCACGGCCGCTTGGAAGATGACAATGGCTGCGGCGTCGTTGAACAGGCCCTCGCTCTGGAGCACTGTGATGAGCTTGCGTGGCATATGGACGCGCCCGGCGATCGATTCCACAGCCACCGGATCCGGAGGTGCGCACATGGCACCCAAGGCGATCGCGGCGGGGATGCCGATGCTGGGGATCAGCATCCACGCTGCACCGGCCACCATGGCCGATGACACAACTACTAGGGCCACCGCCATGAGCAAGATGGTGCGCCAGCGAACACGGAACACCGCCCAAGAACTTTTCTGTGCCGTGGCAAAGAGCAAGGGTGGCAAGAAGATCGGCAGAATCAGCTCAGGATCAATGCGCAGGTCCGGAAATCCTGGGATGAACGTCAACGCCCCAGCCATGACGAGCATCAGCACCGGATAGGGAAGTTTGAGCTTGTCGCCCAAACCCACAGCAATCACTGTTGCAAAAAGGAGTCCGATGATCAAGATGAGCTGTTCCACGGAATTTATTTTACGGGGCGATGGCCTCCTCTACGGGCACTTCTCCGTCCGTGAACTCAATGGTGCGCAGAATTGTGTCCGGCCGTTGCAGGACAGCGGCGATCACCAAGGCAGTGTTGGCCCGAGAAGTACCGCGTGAAGTGCCGGCAACAGGGGCTGTGTCGATGAGCCCGGTGGGTTCTTCCAAAGTCAGCGAGCCAGGGCCCACAATGGTCCAGGCAAGGGCAGCTTCGCGCAGTCGGGCATCCGCGGCAGCCTTGGACTCGGCGTAGGCGTAAAAGCTGTTCTCTGGGGGCACCCCATGGTCTGGGCCGGCACCATGATAGGACACCATGACATAACGCTCGACACCGGCTTTCTCAGCCGCGTCCATGGTGGCAATGGCAGCATCACGGTCTACAGCGTAAGTGCGTTCGGGCTCCCCTCCCCCAGCCCCGGCGGACCAAACAATGGCGTCATGGCCGGCAAAGAGATCGGCGAGTTCAGTAACCGAGGAGGAAACGACGTCGTGCACCACGGCAGTTGCCCCGGTGGCCGCCACATCATCAATATGGGCTGCGTTGCGGATCACCGAGGTGACCTCCATACCAGCGGCCGTCAACAGCGGCGCCAATAGCAGGGCAACTTTTCCATGACCGCCAATAATCAAGACCTTAGTCATGCTTACTCCTTCTCTTGAACGCTCTCGGGTTCTCTCGGGATAGGTTATTGGGCCAGCCTACGCCACTGGTCCGGACGCAAACTGAAAGCACAAAATGAGTGCCTCTGCCGCCCGCGGCCCGGGCCCTGCCGTCCACACTAGCTGCTGGGCTCACTATCTTGACGCCCGGATACGAAAAAACCCGTAGCTCCTTGATGCCTTGTGGGCTAAGGAACTACGGGTCTTCTTGCTGTAGCGGCACCGAGACTCGATCTCGGGACCTCACGATTATGAGTCGTGCGCTCTAACCAACTGAGCTATGCCGCCATAAATGAGCATGGCCCGTGCCGCCCCGGACAAACCGTCTTGACACGAGCCTTCTCATTTGCGAGCCCCCCACCGGAATCGATCCGGTGACCTCGTTCTTACCAAGAACGCGCTCTACCACTGAGCTAGGGGGGCAACGAGAGAATACTTTACCAGTGCTTTTGCGGGATGCGAAATCGAGAACTACTCAACCATCCCCCAAGGCCCCAAGAGGGGTGCTCTGGGTCAATTCTGAGCAGCTCTCCAAGGTTCAAAATCCGCTAGAATTCAGGGGATTTCAGCAGCCAGAGAAGCAAAGAATGAAGTGCGTCACACAAGCGTTTTGGCAAGAAAAAGGCCGGCTACCTGATGGCAGCCGGCCCTTATCCGAGCCTAATACTCAGGCCCTTGGGGTGTGGTATTTACCACTTGCCCTTGCTGTTGAAGCTCTGTCCACCTTCGTGACGGGGACGGCGGTCGCCTCCACCGTGACCGGTGTGGCTCTGGCCGCCACGGTCGCTGCTGAAGCCGCGATCGTTGCCACGGTCTGCACCGCGGTCGTTACCGCCGCGGTAGCCGCCACGGTCGCCGTCGAACTTCTTCTTGAAGCCGCCCTGACCGCGATCGTTACGCTCTTCACGGGCCTTGTACGGGGCACCGGCACCTGCGGGGCGGCGGCCGTTGTCCAGCTCGAGGTTGATGAGCTCGCCGCTGATGCGGGTGCGGCTCAGCGCCTTCCACTGGTCCTTGCTCAGTTCTGCGGGCAGCTCAACCAGGGTGTGGTCTGAGCGGATGTCAATGCCGCCGATCTGCGAGGAGGACAGGCCACCTTCGTTGGCGATAGCGCCAACGATGGAGCCGGGCATGACGCGCTGGCGACGGCCGACCGAGATGCGGTAGGTGGCGTTGCCTTCGGTCAGGGTGCGGGTCGGGCCACGTGAGCCGAAGCCATCCTTGGAACGATCCTTCTTCTGGTATTCCGGAGCTGCCGGCAGGTCGTTGACGAGCAACGGCTGGCCGCCCTGTGCCATAACAGCCAAGGCTGCAGCGATTTCCGACGCCGGAACGTCGTGCTCCTGCTCGTAGGAAGCGATCAGGTCGCGGAACTTAGCAACGTCCTTGGTGGCCAGGGTTTCGGTGATCTTCTCAGCGAACTTGCCCAAGCGCAGGGAGTTGATGGTTTCTGCGGACGGCAGGTGCATCTGCTCCACCGGCTGGCGCGTAGCCTTTTCGATGGCGCGAAGCAAGTACTTCTCGCGAGGAGTCATGAACAGAATCGCGTCACCTGAACGGCCGGCGCGGCCCGTACGACCAATGCGGTGTACATAGGACTCGGTGTCATGCGGGATGTCGTAGTTGATGACGTGCGTGATGCGCTCAACGTCAAGGCCACGGGCCGCAACGTCGGTAGCGACCAGGATGTCGATCTTGCCGTCGCGCAGAGCCTCGACGGTGCGCTCGCGCTGCTGCTGCGGGATGTCACCGTTGATGGCGGCAGCCTGGAAGCCGCGTGCCTTGAGCTTGTCAGCCAAGTCTTCGGTGGCCATCTTGGTGCGCACGAATGCGATGACGCCTTCGAACTTCTCAACCTCGAGTACGCGGGTCAGCGCATCGAGCTTGTGCGGGCCCATGACCTGTAAGTAACGCTGGCGGGTGTTGGCGCCGGTGGTGGTCTTGGACTTGACCGTCACCTCGGCGGGGTTGTTCAGGTACTGCTTGGAGATGCGGCGGATCTGGCCAGGCATGGTGGCTGAGAACAGTGCCACCTGCTTCTCTGCCGGAGTCTGTGACAGGATCTGCTCTACGTCTTCGGCGAAGCCCATACGGAGCATCTCATCGGCTTCATCCAACACCAAGTACTGCAGGTTGGAGAGGTCCAGTGAGCCCTTGGAGAGGTGGTCGATGACGCGGCCGGGGGTACCGACAACTACCTGTGCACCGCGGCGCAGGCCGGCCAGCTGGGGGCCGTAAGCGGATCCACCGTAGACGGGGAGAACGGAGAAGTTGTCCATGTGCTTGGCGTAGGAGGTGAAGGCTTCGGCAACCTGGAGCGCGAGCTCACGGGTCGGAGCAAGAACCAAGATCTGGGTGTTCTTGGTGGGACCGTTGAGGTCCATCAGTTCAGCCATGCGGGACAGGGCGGGGACAGCGAATGCTGCGGTCTTACCGGTTCCGGTCTGGGCCAAACCGACAACGTCGCGGCCTTCGAGCAGCAACGGGATGGTTGCGGCCTGGATGGGCGAGGGCTTCTCATAGCCAACATCAGTCAGGGCAGCCAGCACGCGGCCGTCAATACCCATGTCAGCGAAAGTAGTTTCGTTCTCTTCTTCCACAGCAGCGGAAGTTTCAGTCAAGTTTTCGGGCATAGTCAAATCGTCCTCATTCATAGGGCCAGGCGGCGTGGTACGCCGCGGTGGGGAAATCCAGCCGCTGCTCGGCATCCCGGGCAGGATCTCGCGCCATGTGCGCACCATCGGTGCGGACTTCAGTGTTGGTCTAGTTGATCTAAACCAACGCTGCATGGCGTTTCTTTGCCGGCAATCCCCTATGAACGCTACTTGCCCGCCAAAAACATGCGGGCCCCAAACACTTCAGGCTCCTGCCTCAAAAATTGGGCAGAAAATAAAAGGAGATACCGGAGTGGGGGATGTTTAAATTGTAGGGCATACCTTAGCGCTGCACTATAGGGAAAGCCGATGCGCAGCCGTGAGGTTCGGCACATGGGCTCCCACTGCTACTTATTAGCGGCGAGAATTCGGCGGAAGTACGGCCAGTAATGGGCAGCCAAGGTGAGCTCTCCGGCGTCGTGCAGGTCTTGCAAGGTGTGGACGTCCTTGGCCGTGGCATTGCTGAAGAACTTGCCCACCGTAATTCCGTGCTGGGGCACATGCTCAACCACGACGGCGTCGCCCGCCTTGGCTTTGCCGTGCTCCAGCACCCGCAGATACGCGCCAATGCGCCCGGCGATGGTGAACCTCTTGACCCATTGCGGCTCGCCCATCCGCTCCCCGAAGGTGGCACAGGGAACTCGTGGCGAGGTGACCTCCAGCAGCGCCTTGCCAATGCGCCACCGCGTACCGATCACAGCGTGGGTGGTCTCGATGCCCTGGGTACGCAGGTTTTCACCAAATAGGCCGGGGGTGATGGTGCGGCCTAGTTCGGCAGCCCAATAGTCGGCGTCCTCCTGCGAATAGGCATAAATGGCCTGATCGGGTCCGCCGTGGTTTTCGGTATCTGCCTGCACATCACCAAAGACGCCATACTTACGCAGGCTGACAGGTCCCTCAACAGCACGCTTGTCGATGGCCGTCACGCCGAAACCGGTCTTGGTGGTGATCAATTGATGGACCCGGCAAATGGCAAGAATGGTGCCGCTCTGTGGTGTTACGTCAGTCATGGCTAAACACTACGGCAACATGGACTTTCTAGCCCCCAGCACGTCTAGCGGCCCAGGACGGGCAATCGTCGATATTTGCGGCACCGGTTGCGCTCCGCACCCTTGAGTTCCAGCCCTTATGCGCTGGGCCCACGGCGGGTTCGACGCATAAACACTTATGCGCCGAACCCAGGACGGGTTTGACGCATAAGTCACGCGAGTGCGGGCACAGCGGGCACGGTTAGGCGTCGGCGGTCAGGCGGCGCACCGCTTAAGCGTCGACCAATTCCACGGACCCGGAAACATCTGATTCGTTAGCCCAACGCGGCAAGAACGTTGCCGCGATGGAGGCCAGCACCATGCCGGCCGCCATGACCCACATGGTGAACGTGAAGCCGTCGATGAACACAGCCGCTTGGCTGGTTCCGGTGCTGGATTCCAGAGAGTTGAAGTAAATAGTGCCCACGATCGCAACGCCCAGGGCGCCGGCCAGCTGGCTGGTGGTGTTGAACAGGCCCGAGGCGCTGCCGGCGAACTTGGTGGGGACTTCCGAGAGGACGAAGATGCCCACAGGCGCCACCACCATACCGAAGCCAGCGCCGCTCAGCGCCAAGCCAGCTAGCAGGTGCCACGGCGTGACCGTGCCGCCCACGGACTGAACCGTGAAGATCAAGACGATGAAGCCAATAGCAATGACTAGGGGGCCAAGCTGCAGCACCACACGGCCGATCTTTTTAGCCAGGATCGCGGCGGAAATACCGGCCAGGATCGGCACCATGATGGAGAAGGGAAGCATGGTCAGGCCGGCCTTGAGAATGGGGTATTCCAGGCCCACCTGCAGGAACAGGGTCTGGATCAAGAAGAAGCCGTTCATGGGGATGAAGAACAAGAACATCATCACAATACCGGCGGCGAACGGGCGGCTCTTGAACAGGGAAACGGCTACCAGCGGCTCTCCGCCCCGGATCTCTTCGCGGCGCTGGAGCATGACGAACCCAGCCAGTACCAGCACCCCAAACACCATGGAGAGGTAGGTCCACAGCGGCCACCCCTCCTCGCGTCCCATGGTCAGCGGGTACAGGATGGCCATCATGCCCACCGCCAGAATCACGACGCCGGACAGGTTGAGTTTGTGCCGGACCGGCGCCTTGGATTCGGGGACGAACTTAATCGCGCAGATCACGGCGAAGACGCCCACGGGAATGTTGACGAAGAAGATGGTGCGCCAGCCCCAGCCGAAGATATCGGCGTCGGTCAGCACCGCACCCAGAATGGGTCCGGAGACCGCGGCTACACCGGCCAGTGCGGAGAATCCAGCCATGGCCCCGGCCCGTTCGGAGGGCTTGTACATGACCTGCAGGCTAGAAAGCACCTGCGGGATCATGGCTGCCGAGGCGAAGCCCTGCAGCGCACGGGAGGCAATGAGCATCTCCGGATTCATGGCCGCACCGCACAACACGGAGGCAATGGTGAACACGACCAGGCCAATGATGAAGATTTTCTTGCGGCCGTAAATGTCGCCCAAACGGGATCCTGTGATCAAACCGATGGCCAGGGCCAGTGTGTAGGAAGCAACCATCCACTGCAACTCGGCATTGCTGCCACCGAGGGCCCGTTCAATATCCGGCAGGGCGACGTTGACGATGGTGGCATCAAGGAGTTCCATGAACGACGCCATGAACAAGGAGATGAGGGCGATGGTGCGTGCCTTGCCGACGGGCGGGGCAGAATTCATGCAGTTTTCCTTGGAAAGTAAGCTAAAAGTTGGGTGGGCCCATGGCACTACTCGGCGCTGGCGGGCCGAGCCAAATGGCGCCCTGCAATTCTGCCACTTTATTCGGAGTGCGCGCACGGTTCGGAGCGAATCCGGCGCCACTCCAAGAGTGGCGCCGGATTCGAGGGCAATGGTGCGCAGAAACCGTGGGTGCTAGGGAGCGAAGCGGTACCCCATGCCCGCCTCGGTCAACAGGTGAACCGGCGCTGCGGGATCGCGCTCAAGTTTCCGCCGGAGCTGAGCCATATAGACGCGCAAATAGTGAGTTTCTTTCGCATAAGCTGGTCCCCACACCTCGGTGAGGATCTGCTGCTGGCTGATGAGACGGCCGGGATTACGGACCAAAAGTTCCAAAACGCTCCACTCGGTGGGTGTCATCCGCACCGGTTCACCGTGCCGAAACACCTGTTTATTGGCCAGATCCACGGTAAATTCAGCCGTCTCCACCCGCGGCTCGTCAGTCTGTGCACCGGAACGCCGCGTGGCCGCCCGCAACCTGGCCAGCAGCTCATCCAAGCCGAACGGCTTTGTCACATAATCGTCAGCTCCGGCATCCAGCGCCTCCACCTTGTCGTGGGATCCGTGCCGGGCGGAGAGCACGATGATGGGTACCTCGGTCCAGCCGCGCAGCCCCGCAATGACCTCCAGACCGTCCATGTCCGGCAGCCCCAAGTCAAGCACGACGACGTCAATCGCCTGGGTTTGGGCGGCGGCTAAGGCCGTGGTCCCGTTCGGGGCCGGCACCACCGTGTAGCCGTGGGCGTGCAAGTTGATTTGCAGGGCCCGCAAAATCTGGGGCTCGTCATCAACCACTAAAACTGTTGTCATGGCAACGTCCTCAAAGTGTTCTCATAATCCCGGTCGAAAGCGGCATTCGAATGATCATTGTCAGCCCGCCACCGGGAGTCTGTACCGCTTCCAACACACCGCCCATAATTTCGGTAAATCCCTTGGCAACAGCCAACCCCAAGCCCACACCTGTGCCACCCTGCGGACCGTAAGAGACGTCGTCGAGCCTCTGAAAAGGCCTGAACATGGCCATGACCTCGGCCGCCGGAACACCCTTGCCATGATCCACCACACGCAACTCGCTGGCAGGGTGACCGTTGATGGTGGCACTGCCACTGCCGCCGATGGAGCCCACCACCAAGATTTCCGAATCCGGGGCGTACTTCACGGCGTTCTCCACAATGTTGGCAATGACCCGCTCCAGCAAGCCAGGATCGGCGTCGATGGCAGGCATATTGGGTGGCAGTTCCCGGCGCACCCGGTCCGAGGGGACGCCATGCAAGGCGGCGGGTAGCACCTCTTGCCAGGCCACCGGACCCACAATGGGGCTGACCATTTGGGCGCTCAGGCGAGACATGTCTAAAAGGTTGCCCACCAGCGCATCCATCCTGTCCGAATAGTGCTCAATGGTGCCCAACAGCTCGGCTTCGTCCTCGGGGCTGAAGGTTACCTCGCTCTGGCGCAGGCTGCTGACGGCCAGTTTGATCCCGGCAAGTGGCGTGCGCAGATCATGGGACACGGCCCGCAAAACAGAGGTCCGGATATTGTTGTCTTGGCTCAACTGCAGGTTCTCACGTTGAGTGACACTGAGCGCTTCGCGTTGTTCCAGGGCCAGTAAATGTGCACCAAAAGCGCTCAGCAGGCGCCTGTCGCTGGCCGGCAAAATACGCCCCGAGAGGCCCAGCATCCAGTGCTCGGACACCTCTTCAAGGGTGTCGGCCTGCTCGGGGACAAGCGGTGGCTCATCCCCCACAGAGGCTTCCATGCTCCAGCCGTTGCCGTCCTGAGCGCTTCCGGGCTGAGCACCGGGCTGGGCACCGGCTGACGTGGTGTTGCGAAAAAGGGTCACCGCGCGCATGGCGAAATGATCCCTAAGCTGTTCGAGCAGCACCTGCACGGTGTCCTGGGAGGCAAGGATTCCGCGGGCCAGTTCACTCAAGGTGGCGGCCTCGGCGCCGGCCCTGATAGCTTCCCGCGAGCGCCGTGCGGATTGGTCAACAGCCAAGGCAACAGCCACGGCCACCAACAGGAAAACGGCCAGGGTTAGCAAATTTTCCGGGTCGCTGATGTTCAGGGTTCCCACGGGGGGTGCCGAGAAGTAGTTCAGCAGCACGCTCCCCCACACGGCGGCAAGCACCGCCGGCCAAAGGCCACCCACCAGGGCAACGGCGACTGTCGCCGCCAGCTGGACCACCATGGTGGTCTGCAGGCTCAAGGCTCCCGTGAAGAATTCCACGAGGATCGGGAGCGCCACAGCCAGGATAAATCCGGCAATGACGCGTTTCTTGTTCAGCTCACCCTTGTTGCGCACAGGTCCGCCGGAGCCACTCAAAGGATGCGGGACCATATGCACATCCATGTCCCCAGCGTCCCGGACCACCCGTGCACCCACCCCGGGGCCAAAGAGGAAGCCTAGGCGTGGTTTGCGGCGCGAGGAACCGATGACTATTTGGGTGGCGCCCACGTTCTTGGCAAAATCCAGCAGCGCCGCAGCAGGGTCCGCCCCTCCCACAAAGTGGTACGTTCCGCCCAGATCCGTGACCAGTTGGCGCTGCCCTTCAAGAGCCGACGGCGCGTCCCCGACAACGCCGTCGGACCGGGGCACGTGCACGGCGAGCAACTCCCCGCCGCTGACCCGGCTCAGGATACGGGCGGCACGGCGCAGCAGCACCTCGCCCTCGGGCCCGCCGGGCAGCCCCACCACAACACGTTCGCGGGTGGGCCAGCTGGTAGCAATGCCGTGGCTTTCCCTATAGGCAGCCACACCCTCTTCCACCCTGTCGGCCAGCCACAGCAGCGCCAGTTCGCGCAGCGCTGTGAGGTTACCAAGCCTGAAGTAGTTGGCCAGGGCTGCATCCACCTTCTCGGCGGCATATACATGGCCGGTGCTGAGCCGCTGGCGCAACAGTTCCGGCGGGATATCCACCAGTTCTATCTGCTCGGCCCTGCGGACCACGTCATCCGGCACTGTTTCTTGCTGTCGGACGCCGGTGATGGTCTCCACCACGTCCCCTAGCGAGGCCAGGTGCTGGACGTTGACAGTTGAGTACACATCGATGCCCGCGGCAAGGAGCTCTTCCACATCCTGCCAGCGCTTTGCGTTTCCGGCTCCGGGAATGTTGGAATGCGCGTACTCGTCCACTAACGCCAGAGCCGGACGGCGTGCCAACAGGGCAGCGACGTCCAGCTCCGCAAAATCGGTGCCTCGGTAGTTGATGATCCGGGCCGGCAGGACCTCGAGTCCGGCCAGTTGCGCGCGGGTCTGCTCCCGGCCGTGGTCCAGAACAATGCCCGCCACCACGTCAACACCTGCCGCGGCCTGGGCATGACCTTCCTCCAGCATGGAGTAGGTTTTGCCCACCCCAGGAGCTGCACCGAGGAAGATTCGCAATATGCCGCGCGTCATAGTCTATTCTCGCAGGCCTTTAGCAGTTTTCTGCACAGCCGCCAAGGCTGCGTTCAAGGTGGTGGTGTTCACCGATGACTGGCCCAGAAAAGCGTTCACCCCGGTGCTCGTGTTCTCCGCAATCAACTCCTGCACGGCCGCTTCGCTGAGCCCATTGGCGGCGGCCACACGCGGCATCTGCAGGGCTGCGTATGCCGGGGAGATATCAGGATCCAGCCCGGAGCCACTGGCCGTGACTGCGTCAACAGGCACGGCATCCATGGATATCTTCTCCCGTTCCGCTACCTCTGCGCGGTTGGTGGCCATCGCCTCCACCAGCGTGGCCTGGTTCGGTCCCAGATTGCTGGCCGAGGACGTCGCCGGGTCCCAGCCCACAGCCGAAGGCCGCGGGAAGAAGTAGGCAGTGCCGGTCACCGGCTGGGCCAACAGTGAAGACCCGGCAGCCTCCCCGCCGGCGGTGATGATGGATCCGTTGGCCTGAGCCGGAGCTACCAGCTGGCCCAGCCCAAAGACAAGCGCCGGGTAAGCCAGGCCCAACAACACGGTGGCGCACAGCAGGAATCGCAAAGCCGTGAAAAGTTGACGTCCATAAGCGTTCATTGTGATGTCCTTTAAATCTAGCGCTGGGCAATCGTGGGGATGAGGGAGACCAGCAGGTCGATGAGTTTGATGCCGATAAACGGGGCAATGACGCCGCCAAGCCCAAAGATCAGCAGGTTCCGCGACAGGGCACGGGCTGCCGAGACAGCCCGATACTTCACCCCGCGCAGCGCCAGGGGTACAAGTGCCACGATGACAAGGGCGTTGAAGATGACGGCTGAGAGGATGGCGCTCTCAGGTGAGGCCAGCCCCATGATGTTCAGCAGCCCCAGCCCGGGGAACGTGGCGGCAAACAAGGCCGGCACAATGGCAAAGTATTTGGCCACGTCGTTCGCCACCGAAAATGTGGTCAGCGATCCGCGCGTGATCAGCAACTGCTTGCCGATTCCCACAATGTCAATGAGCTTGGTGGGATCCGAATCCAAATCCACCATGTTGGCCGCTTCCTTGGCCGCACTGGTGCCTGAATTCATGGCCACACCCACATCCGCTGCTGCCAGGGCCGGGGCGTCATTGGTGCCATCGCCGGTCATGGCCACCAACCTCCCAGCCTCCTGCTCGGCCTTGATGACCGCCAGCTTGTCCTCCGGGGTGGCCTCGGCAACAAAATCATCCACCCCGGCCTCGGCAGCGATGGCAGCGGCCGTGATCTTGTTATCGCCGGTGATCATGATGGTTTTGATGCCCATGGCTCGCAGTTCGGCGAACCGTTCCTTCATGCCAGGTTTGACCACATCCGCTAAATGGATGACGCCCAAAGCCTGTGCGCGCTCGCCGTTGTATGTAGCCACCAAGAGCGGCGTTCCGCCCGTCCCGGAAATGTTTGCCACGGCTTCCTCAAGTTCCTGTGGCAGGAATCCGCCGCGTTCCTTGACATAGCGTTCGACGGCGGACGCAGCACCCTTGCGTACCTCAAGTACTGTTTGCCCCGAGTTTCCAGGGTGCCCCACCGGTAGGTTGAGCCCGCTCATGCGGGTGACAGCGCTGAACTCAATCACGTCAACATCAACGGTCAGTTGGGCCGTGACATCCTGCGCTCCTTTCGATCCGGCGTCGCCAAGCGCCAGCTCAACGATGGAACGACCCTCGGGTGTCTCGTCCGCCAGGGAGGACAAACGTGCCGTCTCGATGAGCACCTGCTGGTTCACGCCGTCGGCCGCTATGAAGTTCACGGCGCGGCGGTTGCCATAGGTGATGGTGCCAGTCTTATCAAGCAAGAGGGTAGTGATGTCGCCGGCAGTTTCCACGGCACGGCCGGAGGTGGCTAGGACGTTGCGTTGGATCAGCCTGTCCATGCCGGCAATGCCGATGGCTGGCACTAGGGCACCGATGGTGGTGGGGATCAGGCAGACCAGCAACGCCACCAGAACCACGGGGGTGGGCAGGGCGCTGGCGAAGTTGGCCATCGGCGCAAGCGTCATAACGGCGACGACGAACACGATGGTCAGCGAGGCCAGCAGCACGTTCAACGCGATTTCGTTCGGCGTCTTTTGCCGAGTTGCACCTTCCACCAGGGAGATCATTCTGTCCAGGAACGTCTTGCCGCTGGCTGCCGTAATCCGGATGACGATCCTGTCCGAGAGCACCATGGTGCCGCCGGTGACGGAGCTTCTGTCCCCGCCTGATTCGCGAATGACCGGGGCGGATTCGCCGGTGATGGCCGATTCATCCACACTGGCTAGGCCCTCAATGACGTCGCCGTCGCTGGGGATCAGATCGCCAGCTTCACAGATCACGATGTCACCCACCTCGAGGTCGGTGCCGGGCACAAGTTCCTCGTCATACACTGTGTTTCCGTCACTGTCCCGGCCCGCACCTGCCTGGCCGGCGGGCACCAAGGCCCGGGTCCGGCGTCGTGCCATGACTGAGGTGCGGGCGGCACGGAGACTGTCGGCCTGCGCCTTGCCACGCCCTTCGGCTATGGCCTCGGAGAGGTTGCCAAACAGCACCGTCAGCCAGAGCCACACAGTGACAATGAGGGAAAATACGGCCGAATCGGAGCCAATGGCCAGCTGCTGGATACTCACGGCGGTGCAGACGATGGAGCCGATCAGCACGGTAAACATGACTGGCGAGTGGATCATTTGGCGAGGGTCGAGCTTGCGGAAAGCCAGGGGCAGCGCCGCTAGCAGTGTGTTTAGCTTCATTTCAGCAGTCCTTCTGCAGCCGGGCCCAAGGCGAGCGCGGGGAAGTAGGTAAGAGCGGTCAGGATCAAGGAGATGCCGCCCAACAGCACGGCAAAGAGCGGGCCGTGGGTGGCGAGTGTTCCGGTGGTGGCGGGGATTTTGCGTTGTTTGGCTAGGGATCCGGCGAGCGCCAGGACCAGTGCTAGGGGCAGGAAGCGGCCGATCAGCATCGCCAATGCCAACAGGGTGGCAAGTCCGGGACCTGAACTAGTGATGCCGCCAAACGCGGAACCGTTGTTGTTGGCAGCCGAGGTGAAGGCGTACAGGATTTCGCTGAAGCCGTGCGGACCCTCGGCGGGTGCCGCCGCTGCTAATGCAGGTGTCGCGACGGTGATGGCCGTACCCAGCAGTACCAGGGTAGGGGTGACCAGGATGTACAGGGCCACCAGCTTCATCTGGGGTGCAGCAATCTTCTTGCCCAGGAACTCCGGGGTGCGTCCCACCATGAGGCCGCCGATAAACACTGCCACGACCGAGAGGATCAGCATCCCGTAGAGGCCCGAGCCCACACCGCCGGGGGCAATCTCCCCCAGCATCATATTGAGCATGGCCAAACCGCCAGCCAATGGTGGCAGGGAATCGTGGGCCACGTTCACGGCGCCCGTTGAGGTCAAGGTGGTGGCTGAGGCGAACAAGGCGCTGGGTGCAGCACCGAGACGCTGTTCAAATCCTTCGCCTACACTGGTGCCACTGCCATTGATGGCGGCGATGGCCCAAGCCATGAATGTGGTGGACGCCAGCCAGAACGCCACCATGACGCTGAGCACTGTATAGCCCTGGCGTTTGTCGCCCACCATGCGTCCGTACATGGCCGGCAGGGAGAACGGGATGACCAGGATCAGGAACACCTGGAACAGACTGCTGAACGCCGTGGGGTTTTCAAACGGGTGGGCCGAGTTGGCGTTGAAGTAGCCGCCACCGTTGGTGCCCAGAAGCTTGATGGCTTCCTGCGACGCCACCGGACCACCCGGAACCGTCTGCTGGGCACCCGTGACGAGGGTGTGAATGTTGGTGCCGCCCCAGTTTTGAATGACGCCGGTGATGATCAGTACCAACGCGCCAACAATTGCCATCGGGAGCAAAACGCGCAGGGTGCCGCGAGTCAGGTCAACCCAGAAGTTGCCAACATTGCTGGTTTGGGCTCTTGTGAGGCCGCGAATGAGAGCCACCACAACAGCCAGCCCCACAGCTGCACTGAGGAAGTTCTGCACGGCAAGGAGCATCATCTGGATCCCGAAGCCAAGAGTGGTCTCCGGGACATATGTTTGCCAGTTGGTGTTGGTGACGAAGGAGACTGCCGTGTTCATGGCAACCCACGGGTCCACGGCCCCCATCCCCCGGTTGAAGGGCAGTATTCCTTGCAACAGCTGAGCCAGAAACAGCAGCACGATGGATACCGCGCTGAAGGCCAGCAGCGAACGTAGGTACACCTTCCAATGCTGATCTGCGTAAGTGTCAACGCCAGAAAGCTTGTAGAGACCACGTTCCAGAACCAAATGTTTGTGGCTGCTGAACGTCGCGGCGAGATATTTTCCCAGCGGCTGGTGCAGGGCAGCCAGCACAACTATTAGTACCGCGAGCTGGGTGGCCAGCGAGAAAACGTTGAGATCCATGGTGGCCGGTCACCACTTCTCGGGGCGAATGAGGGCGGCCAGCAGATAGACCAGCAAGGCCAGTCCCACCAGCCCCAAAATTAGCCACGTCACTAAATCCACAGCAAACCTACTTTCACAATGTGCGTTGATGTCTTGACTCAATCGCACACCCGTGGCGTGGGTTTGGAGCTTGTTTTTACGTGTTCTTTACGCTGCCTGCGGCAATCTTGACGGCTTCCTGACAAGTAGCCGCTTTGCGTCTGCGCGTGGTTATCAGTTAAGGGTATGCAGCTGAGCAAGTGGCGCAGGATTCACGCTTAACCATGCGCGGACGCAAAGTGCTTAGGCGGAGAAACCGCCGTCGGCCTTAATGAGCTGGCCACTGACCCAGCGCCCACCCGGCGAGAGTAGAAAAGCGACCGTCGGCGCCACATCTGCCGGAGTGCCCAGCCGGCCGCCGGGCTGCAGCGCGGTCATCGCCGTGCGGGTGCCTTCATCCATCCAGCCGGTGTCCACGGGGCCGGGGTTGAGCACGTTGGCACTGATGCCCTGCCCGCCCAATTCACGCGCGGCCGCAATCACTATCCTGTCCAGCGCCCCCTTGGAGGCCCCGTACGGCAGGTTGAACGCTGTGTGGTCGCTGGTCAGCGCAACAATAGCGCCGCCGTCGTGCTTCACCTGGCGGGCGAACGCGGCAATCAACTGCCAATTGGCACGGGTGTTGACGGCGAAATGGCGCTCAAAACTCTCCAGCGAGGTGTCCAGAATGCCTGAATCAATCGACTCGCAATGCGACATGACCATGCCTGTCAGCGGCCCGGCCTCCTGCGCAATCAACTCCATGAGACGGTCGACGGCGGACGGGTCACCCAGATCTGCCGGGAACGCCCAGACCCGGGCACCGGCCAACTCGAGTTCGGCTGTCAGGACGGTGACGTCGTCGGGCTGGATACCCCAGGGCATGCGGGAATCGTAGGCCTGCCAGTAATTCAGGACCAGGTCCCAGCCATCGGCGGCGAGCGCGCGGGCCACTGCGGCGCCAATGCCCACGGTGCGGCCCACTCCGGTGATGAGCGCTGTTTTCTTATGCATCGCACCAGCCTACGGCGTGGGCGCTACGCCGTGCCCCACGAGGCGGGGCCTACGCGGCTGGTAGCTTGGAAGAATCCACAGACCACAAGCGAAAGGCAGTCATGAGCAGCTCTCAGCCCACCCCCACACCCGGATTTATCCCTGGCCGGGTGACCCGCAGGGCGGCTGCTCCGGCAGGCAAGCCGGGTTCTGTTCCGATAAAGCCCGGCACCTCAGGCAAGCCGGGCACCTCAGGCAAGGGCGCGAAGAAGCCTGTGGCTGCTGCCCCGAAGCCGGACACGGCCTCCATCAGCGCCGCCATCCGTGAGGCCGCAGCCGCCGCGAAGAAGCGTGTCTTGGCCATCACCAACGCCCATGTGGTTCCGGTGGAAGGTGAACCGTTTGACGGAACCGTGCTGGTTGAAGGCGGCAAGATCCTTGGCCTGGGCGCTTCCATTGTGGTTCCTGAAGGCGCCGATGTGTTGGATGCACAGGGCCAGTGGTTGCTCCCCGGTTTCATTGACGCCCACGTGCATCTGGGCATGGATCCGGAGGGTGAACTTGGCTCCACGAGTGACGTCAACGAGATGACGCATCCGGTCATGGCCGGGGTGCGTGCCATTGACGCCGTGGATCCCTTTGATCCTGGTTTTGACGATGCGCTGGCTGGCGGCATCACTACCGTCAATGTGAACCCCGGCTCCGGGAATCCCATCGGTGGGCAGGCCATTGCCATGCACACGCACGGGCGCTACATCGAGGAAATGGTGCTGCGCTCCCCCAGCGGTGTGAAGTCGGCGCTGGGCGAGAACCCAAAAACCGTTTACGGCGACAAGAAGCAAACCCCGTCCACCCGTTTGGGTACTGCCTTGGTGATCCGCCAAGCGTTCATGGACGCCCAGAACTGGATGGCCAAGCCGGAACCGCGGCCCCGCGACGCTCACCTAGAAGCCTTGGCCATGGTGCTGCGACGTGAAATCCCGTGGCGTCAGCACTGCCACCGCGCGGACGACGTCGCCACCGCCGTCCGGCTGGCCGACGAGTTTGGCTACGATCTGGTCATTGACCACGGAACCGAAGCTCACGTGCTGGCCGATGTGCTGGCCGCGCGTGGCACTCCGGTGTTGATTGGCCCATTGTTCACCACCAAGTCCAAGCCTGAGCTGCGTGCCCGCTCCATCGCCAACCCGGGCAAGTTGGCGGCGGCCGGCGTCGAAATTTCCATCATCACCGATCATCCGGTGGTGCCCATCAACTTCTTGGTCCATCAGGCCAGCTTTGCGGTGCGAGAGGGACTGGATCGAGACGCTGCCCTCCGCGCCATCACGATCAACCCGGCCAAGGTTCTGGGCCTCGCCGAGCAGATGGGCTCACTGAAGGTTGGCAAGAATGCTGATTTGGTGCTGTGGAGCGGTGACCCGATGGATGTTATGCAGCGCGCCATGAAGGTCTTCATTGGCGGCAAGCCCGTTTACACGTACGACGCCGTCACCCGGGTAGGTGCCGCAGCCTCACGCGTGTAGTTCTCGCCAATAAGGTAGTTCTCGCCAATAAAGACGGCGCTTGCCGGTACGGGTGGCGGTATACCGCCACCCGCCTGGATCAAAGCCACTCTCACGGTGGACCCGAATGCGCACCATTGGGCCATAG
>NZ_JBFBLV010000045.1:0-21267 GCF_040686835.1 Specibacter sp. NPDC078692 | reverse complement strand
TAGGACACGGCACGGCTCTTAACTTCAGGGGTGTACTGCTTGGGCATGCTATCCATTCTCTCAATAGAAAACGGCACAAAACCCGGGACGATTCAGACACCACCCCGACCGTTGAACCCGCCAAACCCACCGAACCCACCGAACCCACGAAACCCGCGGAAGAGACTCTCACACCAGTCCTTTGCACTGATATGACCGTCACCGGTTTCAGCAGTGAAGAAACCGTCTCAGAGCACCGGCCAGCCAGCAACTTGGGGGACTGTGAACAGGAGCCGGGCTGGACCTCTGCATGGAGCGCCGGATCCACACCTCCTCCGCATTGGATCATTATCGATTTGGGCAAGGAGCGCAATCGTGTCAGCGCCGGTTGCCTAGGCCGCGCTTCCGCTAATGGTCGCATCAAGGACGTCGCGATGGAGACAAACACCGACCACCGACGGCGCCACGTGGGCAACGCCTGTCGCAGCGACTTGGGAGAACGTCTCGAGGATTCAAACCGTCGAACTGGACGGCTCGGCTGCACGCTTCATCCGTATGACAGGTGTCAGCTCCTGTGACGATAAGTGGATTGCCTGCGGCGAATTTGTAGCTACGGAGCGCAGTGGGGAGATCGAATCGCCGGAGCCGACTGAAGCTGAGAGTTCCAGTGCCTCAGGGAGCACGTTGGCCAGCAGCACCTCTAGTGCCTCGCCGAATGCAATGCAGAGTGTTAAAGTGCCAGCCGCGGTTCCTGCTGACGGGACCTCCACGGCCGAGGGCGAGTTGCCTGAAACCGGTCCTAGCGCAGTCGCCGTAGCCCTGTCATTGGGCTTGCTGATTCTGGCTGCAGGAGCCTTCCTCGTGGCCAGGTCTAGGAGGAAGCACATGCCCAAGCGCGCATAAAAGCGAAGGGGCAGGCGATTGGAAGCGAATGAAAGCCTCTAAGCGCACCCGAGGACGATGCGCGCCGCTGGGATATCCACAGTGCGACATATGTCTGTGGATATCCCAGCGGCATATCTTCCTTAACCGCATAGTCCACAGTGTGATGTGAGAAGAAGCATCTTTGAAAAAATGTAGTAATCCACAGGGGGTGGACAGTGTTTGCGGAGGTCAGAGGCACTTTAAGGGCCTGCAGATAGAGTTGTCCACATGCTTGTCCCCATCCTGTGCACAAGCAGGGGCAGTTAATGCACCGGTTATCCACAGGCAGGGTGGACAATGGGGTTGGTAGATGGCATTTGTGCGTCTAACGTTGCAAAGAACGCCTCCGCTTTTGACAACTTTGTCGGTATCAGCTGGTAAGTAGGAGCAGCAACATAAGAATGTGTCATCGTGAGATGATGAAAGGCCCGGCCAGCAGGGCAGAAAGTGGGCACCAACATGTCAGCTCCAGCCATGGACAAAAGGGATACTTCCCGCGAGCCGGACTTTGCCAGGACACCGCCTCAGGACCTAGTGGCCGAACAGAGCGTCTTGGGCGGCATGATGCTCTCCAAGGACGCCATTGCAGACGTTGTTGAAGTTCTGCGTGGCAACGACTTTTACCGGCCGGCGCACGAGAGCATTTATGAGGCCATTCTGGACCTCTATGGCCGCGGTGAGCCTGCCGATGCCGTCACCATTGCCGATGAGCTGACCAAACGCGGCGAGATCACCAAAATTGGCGGTGCCGCCTATCTGCACCAACTGATCCAGTCCGTGCCCACCGCAGCAAACGCAGGCTTTTACGCTGAGATTGTGGCCGAGCGCGCGGTTCTCCGCAGGCTCGTCACCGCCGGCACCAAGATTGTCCAGATGGGTTATGCCCAAGATGGCGAAGTTGAAGATACCGTCAACGCCGCCCAAGCCGAGATCTTCGCTGTGGCAGAACGCCGCACCACCGAGGATTACGTGCTGCTCAAGGACGTTATGGAATCCACTGTGGATGAGATTGAAGCGTCCGGCCACAAGGGTCAAGGCATGACAGGTGTGCCCACCGGATTCTACGAATTTGATGAATTGACCAACGGTCTGCATCCCGGCCAGATGATTGTCATCGCAGCCCGACCGGCCGTCGGTAAGAGTACATTCGCCCTTGACTGGGCACGGTCGGCAGCCATTGACCACAATATGGCTACCGTGGTGTTCTCCCTGGAAATGGGTCGGAACGAAATCGCCATGCGACTGTTGTCGGCCGAGGCCACCATCAGCTTGCAGGATCTGCGTAAGGGAACTGTCAAGGACGATCAGTGGTCCAAGATTGCCACGACCATGGGTCGAATGAACGATGCGCCCCTGTTCATTGATGATTCTCCGAATATGTCGCTGATGGAAATTCGAGCTAAGTGCCGGCGCCTGAAGCAGCAGCACGATTTGAAGTTGGTGGTCCTTGACTACCTGCAGCTGATGTCCTCGGGCAAGCGCGTTGAATCGCGCCAGCAGGAAGTTTCCGAGTTCTCGCGTGCCTTGAAGCTACTGGCCAAGGAACTTCAGGTTCCGGTAGTTGCTCTGTCACAGCTGAACCGTGGTTCCGAACAGCGAACCGACAAGAAGCCCATGGTCTCTGACCTTCGTGAATCCGGTTCCATTGAGCAGGATGCCGACATGGTCATCCTGTTGCACCGTGAAGACATCTATGACAAGGAATCGGCCCGTGCCGGCGAGGCTGACGTGATTGTGGCCAAACACCGTAACGGTCCCACCAAGACGATCGTGTTGGGCTTCCAGGGTCACTACTCGCGCTTTGCCAACATGGCCAGCGAAAACGGTGGCGGCTACTAGCTGTTGCTGACTTGAACCATCTGAGTGGGGGTTACCGCCCCCGCTCTGGCGCCCCGGGCAGCCCTGAAGTGTGCCTCGATTTTTTGCCCTGCATAGCAGCCTGCAACGATCAGGGTTGCGCCCAGGACGCCCAACCAACCTAAGGTTTCGCCACCCAGGCCGACGCCCACCAACACCGCCCACACGGGTTCGGTGCCCATGAGCAAGCTGGCTCGGGCTCGGGACGCCGAGGTGCGCCGGACAGCCCAGAGCTGGACCAGGAATGCGAAGACGCTGCAGGCTAGGCCCAAGTACGCCAGGTTCAGCCATATGGAGCTTGAGAAGTGTGCGGCCGAACCGAGGATCTCCGCGGGATTGAAGGCTATGCCCACGAGTGCGCAGATCGCAGACTGAATCAAGGTCACCGTGATAGAGCTGTAGGGTTTGTTGGCCGTCAAGGCCCCCATCAAGGTCACGTGCCCCGCGCGCACCGCTGCGGCTCCGAGCATGAGGGCGTCACCCACGGTGGGGGTGCGGAAACCACCTCCGGTGACCAAGAGCGCCACCCCCACTACGGAGACGGTCGCCGCAATGAAGAACGACGGCGGCAGCCACCTTCGTGACGCCAAGGAGTCGAGCAGGGGTGTAAAGATGACGGTTAAGCTGATCACGAGTCCGGCATTGCTGGCCTGAGTATGTGCCACGCCAAAGGTCTCCAGAAAGAGCACGGCCGCTTGGGTCAATCCTAAAAGCACGCCTGTCCACACTTCCGCGCGGCCAGGGATACGGCGCACCCGCAGCAGCCACAGCGCTCCCAAGGCTGCTGACGCCACGAGGAAACGCCAGCCTAGAACTGCCGGGGCACTCATCACGGTTGTCAGATCCTTGGCCACTAGGTAACTGCTACCCCAGACAAAGGCCACGGCAAGTAGCGCAATATCCACATTTAGGCGATCCCAAGTACTTTTCACTTTCTAATACTCTGCGCATAAATACCAGCAAACCAGAGCACTTTTGTCATCCAATGCATTAGTTTGAATTTATGGAAATTTCGCAACTACGCGCTCTCCGAGAGGTTCGTGACAGGGGAAGCATCGCCGCAGCGGCTTAGGCGTTGGAGGTAACGCCGTCGAGCGTTTCTCAACAGCTCACGGCACTTCAACGCAAAGCCGGAACAGCGCTGACCTATAAAGTTGGCCGCCGGACGGCGCTCACACCGGCAGGACTGGCTTTGTGTGCGGCCACTGTGGAAGTGGAAATCGCGTTGGCAAAGGCCGATGCCGCCGTCGACTCCTTCCGGGAAAACACCGACGAACCGGTCACCGTGGCTGCCTTTCATAGCGCAGCTCTGGCCTACTTCGGTCCTCTAGAACGTGCACTGCATGATGGTGGAGGCCTCGCGGTACACCTGTTCGACCAAGACGTAGCCCAGAAAGATTTTGCCACTATGACGGCTGATTATGATTTGGTCATCGCGCACCGAATGGCCAACAGCACGCCCTGGCCCGTCACCGTCAAGGTCACGGAGCTCGCCTATGAACCGTTGGATGTGGCGGTCAGTGTGCGGCATCGTCTGGCTCAGCAAAAGAGTGTCAAACCCACAGACCTTCTTGATGAACGGTGGATCTCTGTGCACCCCGGATTCCCTTTGGCGGGGGCCATTGAAATGATCGGCACCATCGCGGGGGAGGAGGTCCAGGTGGTCCATCGCATCAACGACTTCTTTGTGGCCGCCTCACTTGTGGACCAAGGCGACTGTATCTCCTTGATGCCTCGCTATCTGGTGAACCGGCGCTACTTTGCCGATCTGCTTCTCCTTCCGTTGCGTGAGCCACGACTGGGGCGGCGGATTGATATTCTTGCCCGACCAGAGGCCATGGAACGTGCTGCAGTTGTCCAAGTCATCAACGTTCTGCAGCAAATTATGCGAGAACTGCTCGATCCCCAAGGCGCCTAGCCAGCCGATACTGTTGACTCATGCCTAAGACAGAATCGACGCCTGACAGTGCGCTGACGGCCCGCCGTTCCACAGCCAAAGCGATCCGTGCCTTAGCGATCCCAGCCTTTGGGGCGCTCATAGCTGAGCCACTCTTTCTCCTAGCTGACTCGGCCATTGTTGGACATTTGGGCGTTCCCCAGCTGGCCGGCGTCGGGCTTGCCGCCACAGTCTTGCAAACCGTCGTCGGGCTTATGGTGTTCTTGGCATATTCCACCACGCCGGCCGTGGCGCGTCTGTTGGGGGCGGGCAGACATGCCCAAGCGCTAGCGGTGGGTCGGGACGGCCTGTGGTTGGCGGCCATTCTCGGAGTGGTACTTTCCGTCCTGGGCATACTGACCGGAGGCCGTCTCCTCGCCGCCATGGGTGCTCGAGGTGAGGTGCTGGAGTATGCGCAGGAATACTTTCTGATTAGTTTGGCGGGAATCCCGGCCATGTTGCTGGTCATGGCGGCGATGGGTGTCCTCCGTGGACTGCAGGACACGAAAACACCGCTGATCGTGGCCGCTGCCGGCTTTGGGCTCAACATCGTGATGAACTTTGTGCTGGTCTATGGCTTCAACTTCTCGGTGGGTGGCGCAGCAGCCGGCACCGTCATCGCACAGTGGGGAATGGCCGCTGTCTACCTTGTCATTGTGGTGCGAGCTGCCCGCCTTCATGGGGTGGGGCTGCGCCCGGACTGGCGTGGCGTCAAGACGGTCTCCCAAGTCGGCAGTTGGCTCATGCTCCGCACGCTCTCCTTGCGGGCCGCCATTTTGGTAACTGTGGTGGTGGTGACGGCACAGGGGCCGGTCAACTTGGCGGCCCATCAGCTGGCCATGACCATCTTTAGCTTCTTGGCGTTCGCGTTGGATGCGCTGGCCATTGCTGCCCAGGCCCTGGTTGGCAAGGAGCTCGGCGCTGGCAACGTTGCCCAAGTGCGGCGCCTGACCAAGACCATGACTCGTTGGGGGCTGGGGTTTGGTGTCCTCACAGGTGTGGGACTTGCAGCTGTTTCAGGGGTGGTCGGCTGGATCTTCACCACTGATCCCAGCGTCCATGCGGCCCTAGCCGCGGCGCTGCTCGTACTGGCTGTGGGGCAGCCGCTGGCCGGGTACGTGTTTGTTCTTGACGGAGTCCTTATTGGGGCAGGGGATGCCCGCTATCTAGCCCTAGCGGGACTGGCAAACCTCGTGATCTATTTGCCGCTGCTCTACTGGGTGAGTCAAGAGGCTTTCGGTGACACTGTGCCGGGCATGTTCTGGGTCTGGGCAGCGTTCAGCGTGGGGTACATGGGGGCCCGCGGATTGACCCTGGGATTGCGTGCACGAACGGGTCGCTGGATGCAGACCGGTGTTCCTGCTGGCCGCGGCTAGACTTGATGGGTGAGTGAAACCGCCGTTCCCCAGCCTGCCCATGCCAATCTTTCAACTTCCGGACGTCCACTACTGTGGCGGCCCGTGTTGTTTCGGGCGATTGTCACCTTGGCCTTCGGGCTCACAACAGTCTTTTGGGCTGCTCCTGGGCCGATGGGACTAGGTCTGACTTTAGGCGCATATTTCCTTGCCTCTGCCGCAGCCCAGTACGGGGTGGTGCGCGCTCTGGCCCTGCCAAGCGGGGACCACCGCCGCTTTGTACTCCAGGGGGCAGCGGGGATTTTGGCCGTAGGCGGCGTGGTCGTGGCGATTTCAGCCAACACAGCGATGGCTGCCTGGCTCGGTGGCGTGGCGTTGGCCTTCCTTGGCGCTTCTGAGCTGTTCGTAGGCCTGCGGAAGTCGACAGCAGCAACCGGGGCGAAACTGGCTCTCACCAGCGACTGGCGGATATCAGGAGTCCTGGGGTTGGGAACAGGTATTTTGCTGCCGTTCTACGCTGGAGCCGGTCCTCATGCATTGATGGGAGTGGCAGGCGGTGGAGCACTAATGACAGGTGCGCTTTGGGCACTGTCAGCACTGACCCTGCGCCATGACGGCAGCAATCCAAAACCCCAGTAAACTAGTAGTCAGATGTTCTACTTTGCGTAGAAACGCGTGGTGCGCGACACACCAACCAAAGTAAAGGATCAATTGTGGGCAGTGAAGAGCCGCAGAACCCCCAGTCAGCCAATTCCATCAAGCTCCCACTGAGCTTCTCGGCTGCGCTGGCTGCCATCGCAGGCGTTCTTACCCTGGTTTTTGCCTCCGGCGGCACGCAATACGGCCTGCGTTGGGACCTGGCGGGAATTGCCTGCGGGATCACCTTCGTAGTTGCACTGCTTATTTCCTCATTGTTGGTCATGGGCCACAAGGAAAATGACCCTTCTCTCAGCGAGGGCTCGGGCGTCTACCGCAAGTCCTCGGACCGGCTGGCACAGGCTACCGCCGATGCGGCCAAGAAGTCAGAGGAAGCAGCTCAGCGCAAGAAAGCCGCTGGGGATGACTCCGCTTCCTCTGCAGGCGAAGGTGCTGAAAACTAAGCAAGCTAACCCCGTAGTCGCGGCGCTGGCGCTGGCGCTGGCTTGGCACCGGCTTGGCGCAGGCCCTGCGCCGGCTTGGCTCGGCGCCGGCGCGGCGCCCTGCTCCGGCGCTGGCTTGGCGCCCTAGGCACGCAGAGCCGCTAAGCTCCCTTGGATCCGGGCAAAGACGGCCGCGTCCACTTCAATGCCATTGCGCTTGAGCACTAGAACTGCCGCGCCGACGACACCGTCTTCAACTAAGGCAGGGACACTAGCAGTCCTGACGCCCGCCGCGGCAAGCTGATCCAGCACCGCTGCCGCAACTGTCCCACCCTTGGTCAGCACACTGCCGCCAAAGACCAAGGGTTGTGCGGCGAATTCTGCTCCCGCTAATGCTCCCCCCGTTGCGTCGCCTGCCGCGCTTCCAGCTGAACCGCCAGTTCCATCACCGGCTCCGCCTCCGGCTACGGCCAGGAGGGTCTGGGCTAAATGCCGGGCGGCCCGGTCCACTATTCCAGTGGCAACAGCGTCCCCTTCTGCTGTAAAGACAAGCGGAGCAAAGCGCGAAAGTTCGATGGGGCTCAGCTCGTAAGTCTTCAGGATCATTTGTTGCTGAGCCCGCAGCCGGCCCTGACTTCGTTGTGAAGAATTCAGCGGGATTCCTAGTTCTGCCAGCAGCAGTTCGGTCAGAATAGTCCGCTGCCCCCTGCCGTCGAGTGCAGCGGCAACTGCTAGCGCTACTTCTCGGCCGATCCAGAACCCCGAACCATTGTCGCCGAGCAACCATCCCATGCCATCGGCCACCGCGGCCAGTTCGGCTCCAGAGATGCGGGCCCCCACAGCTCCGGTTCCAGCTATCAAGGCGCAACCTTCATCTTGATAAGTTCCAGAGTAAAACGCCGCTAATAAATCAGATTCGATCATGACTTTTCCAGTCAAACCCAGCGTCATGAAGCGGTCCCGGAACAAATGTTTCGGCAATTCCAGCGATGCTCCTGCCATGGCCAGGATGGCTTCCGAGATGTTTTGCCGCCCCCCTCCCAAGGCCTTGGATGTGGCTTGCGCCAAGGACTCCAAAGCGCCCGGAAATCCCCGCGAAACCGGGTTTCCTCCCCCCGCCGTACCGTAGCCAAAACAATGGCCCGAGGAGTCCAGCAGGACCGCTCTCGTGGAGGTGCCCCCAGCATCAATTGCAAGATAATTGCGCATCGTTACCATTCTGTGTCTAGGTGTGACTTGACTTACATCCGCGGTGATAATAGTTTTCATTATGTAACCACCTAGAAGAAACGGATTTTCACATGCCAGCCTCCATGACTCCCGCCATAGTGGTTTCGGCTGCCGGTGTCGTGAATCGCATTCAGGCCAAACTACCTGACATGCCAGCGGCCATGGCGAAAATTGGTTCCTTTCTTCTAGAGCACCCGCAAGCGCCCCTGGAGCTTTCCATTATGGAACTCGCGGAGCAAACCAAAACCTCACCTGCCACAGTGACTAGGTTCTGTCGATTGTTGGGTTATGCCGGCTATGTCCCATTCCGGGTCAGCATTGCTTCGGACCTGGGCCGCAGTGATGCCCGTGAATCATGGAAAGCCGACATTGGCCGGGCCTTTGGCCCCGATGACTCTCCCCGGGACGTTCTGAGCACGCTGGTGAATGCGCATACACGTTCGCTGGAGGAGACGGCTGCCGTCATGGATCTAGCCCTGATGAACAAGATTGCCCGCCGGATTGCCATGAGTTCCCATGTGGACATTTATGGCATTGGTGGCAGCGCTGTGATGGCTAAAGAGCTGCAATCGCGTCTCTACCGGATCGGCATCAACGCCCACCACTGGTCCGAGGTTCATGCTGGCTTGACCAGTGCGGCCATCCAGGACACCAACTCGGTGGCCATTGGAATTTCAAACACTGGACGCACAGAAGAAACGCTGCAAATGCTTCGGGAAGCGGGTGAGGCTGGTGCGTTGACCATTGCGCTCAGCAACAATCCGGGCTCACCGCTGGCAGAGAGTGCCGACGAAGCCATCATCACCTCGGTACACGAGCAGTTCCTGCAGCCGGATGACCTCTCCGCCAAGCATGTGCAGCTGCTTGTTCTTGACTTGATTTATTTGCTGGTGGCTCAAGTGAACTTTAACCAAACCACATCAAAGTTGGCAGCCTCTGCCATGGCCGTCTCACCTCATCGGCGCCCCACTCGGGCAGCTCGGATCGAGTTGAATGCTCACAGAGGGCAGCGTAACGCCGGAAGGAGCGAGGACAGTGTCTGATTCGATTGCCGTCTACGCCCTAGAGGTTTCCTCGCGGCTTGAAGCCCTCACTGAATGGGCCCTTGCAGGCGGCGTAGCCGAAGCAGCAGCTGCCATGGCGGAAGCCCTCAATAATGGTGGTGTCATCCAAGCGTTCGGCACAGGGCATTCCGAGGCCTTTGCTATGGAAATCGCTGGCCGAGCCGGCGGGTTGATTCCCACGAGCAAGATTGCCTTGCGCGATCTGGTGCTTCATGGAAATCGCGATGTTTCTGCGTTGGACTCCCTGGCAGGTTCGGTGCTGGAGCGGGACACCGGAGTTGCCGAGGAACTGTTCCAGTTGTCCCTAGTGGATCCCCGTGACATATTCCTCATCGCCTCCAACTCCGGCGTCAACGGTTCGATCGTCGGCTTGGCGCTTGCGGCCAAGGAACGCGGACATAAGGTCATTGCGGTCACCAGCCTTGAGCACAGCAATGCTGTCGAGACTAAGCACCCTTCGGGGAAGCGGCTCAGCGAGATTGCCGACATTGTTATCGATAATAGGGCGCCTTTTGGCGATACCACCCTCGAAGTTTCCGGCGGAGGAGGTGTTGGTGCGGTTTCATCAATCACAGCTGCGTACATCGCGCAGCTGCTGACCATTGAGACGGTCCAATACCTAGTCCGTGCGGGGAAGAAACCGCCCATCTATATTTCGGCAAATATCCCGGGCGGGGACGAACACAATACCGCACTGGTGGGCCAGTATTCTGGCCGGCTCAGGCGTGAGGCATGATTCCAACGGCACTGAAGTTGAAGTCAGCTACAGCGCTTGAAGTCAGCCGAATGAATTGCAGTGAACGTACTAACCAAGTACAAAGTAGTACCGAATTAGCGCTCGTACCATCAATGGAAGGCAGTAAAGAAAATGAGTATTCAGAACAAGCCGCTGCAGCGTCGTGGATTCCTCCGTGGTGCCCTGGCAACCGCCGTACTTCTGCCCTTGGGTGGAGCGCTGGCTTCCTGCGCAGGCGGCGGCACCACCACTGAGTCGAAGGCTCCCGGTGGCGCCGTTGATCCCACGAAGAACCCGTTTGGGGTAGCCGACACCGGCAAGCTCGACGCGGTCATCTTCAATGGTGGTTACGGCATCGACTACGTTGAGTTCGCTGGCGCCATCGTCAAGAAGAACTTCCCGGGACTTGAAGTTTCCATCAAACCCTCCACCGACATCGCCCAGGAACTGCAGCCCCGGTTTGTCGGTGGCACTCCGCCGGACCTGATCGATAACTCCGGTGCAAAGTCCATCGGCTTCAGCACCATCTTGGACAAGCTCGAGGACCTGCAGGGCGTTATTGACGCCAATAACCTCGAAGGCACCAAGATCGCCGACACCTTGTTCGACGGCGTATTGGCTCCGGGCACCTTCGACGGCAAGCTTGCCGCTATCAACTACGTCCTCACCGTGTACGCCTGGTGGTACTCCGCCAGCCTGTTCAAGGAGAACAGCTGGACCGTCCCCACCACGTGGGACGAAGCCTACGAGCTCGGCCTCAAGGCCAAGGAGAAGGGCAAGTACCTGTTCGTCTTCGGCAAGGAAGCTGCCACGTACTACCAGACCATGGCTATTGAGTCGGCCATCAAGGAAGGTGGCGACGAAGTTCGCCTCTCCCTGGAAAACCTCAAGCCCGACTGCTGGTCGCTGCCGGCCGTCCAGAGCGTCTTCACCGCCATGGAGAAGATCGTCAAGGCTGGCATGTTCGTCCCCGGTGGTGCAGGCACCGTCTTCACCGCCGCGCAGGCGCAGTGGTCCAACGGCCAGGAAGCACTGCTCTACCCGTCCGGTTCCTGGATCGAGAACGAGATGAAGGACCAGACCAAGGCGGGCTTCGAAATGACGGGTGCTCCGGTTCCCGTTGTCTCTGCAAGCCCGAAGATTGCCCAGACGGGAGTTCGGTCCGCAGGTGGCGAGCCGTTCATCGTTCCCACGGATGGCGTAAACGTTGCAGCGGGCAAGGAATTGCTGCGCACTATGCTCTCCAAGGAAGCTGCAACCAACTTCGCCAAGGAGAAGCTCGCGCCCACCGTGGTCAAGGGTACTGTTCCGGCGGACGGTTTCGGTTCCACCGCACTGGTGTCACAGACCTCCATGCTGGATAAGGCTGGCAAGGACATCTTCACCTGGAACTTCGTTGACACTTACGGCATGAATCCCGACATGCTGGTGCCGTGGAATTCCTTCCTCGATGGCAAGCTCGACGTCGCTGGCCTGACCAAGGCTCTGCAGGAAATCACCGACAAGGTTGCCAAAGACGATTCGGTCAAGAAGATTGAAGTGAAGTGACTCAAGTAACAAACGCAGTGCAGCCAGGTGGGGGCGTTGTCGCCCCCACCCGGCGGCGCCGGAAGAAACTGACATTCGACAAGATTAGCTTCATGGCAGTCTTTTTGGGACTGCCGTTGGTGATCTATCTGGTCTTCGTAATCTCGCCATTCGTTCAGGCGATTTACTATTCAATGACCAGCTGGAGCGGCTTCGACAACAATATGCCGTTCGTGGGCTTGGGTAATTACGCCAAGCTCTTCAACGATGACATCTTCATGATTTCGGTGCGCAACAGTGTCATCTTGGCGGTATTCCTGCCTGTAATCACAGTAATTCTTTCGCTGATTTTGGCCAGTCTTGTCACCATTGGCGGAAGCAGTCGCGGGCAGATCAAGGGCCTCGCAGGCTCGGGTTTCTACCGCGTCATCTCCTTCTTCCCGTACGTGATCCCTGCCGTTGTTATCGGCATTATCTGGGCCCAGATTTATGACCCGCGCAACGGTTTGCTCAACGGTATCTTGACGGGTATTGGTTTTGATAGTGCAAAGGACTTCGCCTGGCTCGGTGATGAGCGCACCGCCATGGTTGCCTCTATGTTCGTCATTGTGTGGGGCTTTGTGGGTTTCTACATGATCCTGTTCATTGCCGCCATCAAGGGCATTCCCGCTGAAACCTTTGAAGCAGCCCGAATTGATGGTGCTGGACGCCTGCGCACCGCCATAAATATCACGATTCCCCTCATCCGCGACAACATTCAGACGGCGTACGTCTACATGGGTATCCTGGCTCTCGACGCCTTTGTCTACATGTCCGTGTTGAACTCCACGGGTGGTCCCGCCAACTCCACCCTAGTCATGTCGCAGAGACTATTCAGTACTGCCTTCACCAAGGGTCAGTTTGGCCTGGCCTGTGCCATGGGTGTGGTGCTGGCGGCAATTACCTTGATTTTCTCGGCACTGGTATTCCTGGTGAACCGTTGGACCGGCGGCAGCAAGGATGTGTCAGAATAATGTCTCTCAAACTTAGTAACAATTCACCTCTGGACCATGTTGAACGTAAGGGCCAGGACACCAAGGGTGACAAGGTTGTAGCCGGTGTTTCACACACCATGCTCACCCTGTGGTCGCTGCTGGTTCTGGTTCCGCTGGGCTGGACACTGCTGTCCTCCTTCAAGACGACGACGGAAATCTTTGCTTCGCCGTTAGCCCTCCCCGCGGAGTGGAAGTTTGAGAACTACATCAATGCCTGGAATACCGCCGGCATTGGCAGGTACTTCTTCAACACCGTCATTGTGGTGGGCTTTGCTCTGGTCATCGTGATGGTGCTGGGTGCCATGTGTGCCTACGTTTTGGCCCGTTATGTGTTCCCCGGTTCACGTGCGATCTATTACCTGATGCTCGCCGGTCTGACGTTCCCGATCTTCCTGGCTATTGTGCCGTTGTTCTTCATCTTGCAGAACATGGGGCTGTTGAACACGTTGCCCGGCCTGATCATTGTGTACGTAGCGTTCGCACTGCCCTTCACCGTCTTCTTCCTGTTCTCCTTCTTCAAAGCGCTCCCGAATGAGATTGCCGAAGCCGCGCAGATTGACGGGGCCGGTGAATGGCGGACCTTCTTCCAGGTCATGCTGCCCATGGCTAAGCCCGGTATGGCTTCCGTGGCCATCTTCAACTTCCTTGGCTTGTGGAAC
The DNA here is from genome assembly GCF_040686835.1 of Specibacter sp. NPDC078692. Lineage (NCBI taxonomy): Bacteria > Bacillati > Actinomycetota > Actinomycetes > Micrococcales > Micrococcaceae > Specibacter > Specibacter sp. NPDC078692. The sequence goes on along the minus strand of NZ_JBFBLV010000045.1, from coordinate 7,887 downwards.
CAGTACCTGATCCCTGTGGCCATCAACACCAAGGAAGAGAACTACGTCCTCTCCCAGGGTATTGCGCGCTATGCGGGTCAGATGGGCTACTCCGTGGACTTTGGTGCGCTCTTCGCAGCCGCCATCATTGTGATCGTCCCAGTTCTGATCATGTACGTTTTGTTCCAGCGCCAGCTCCAGGGCTCGGTGTCCGCAGGAACCATGAAGTAGAGTTTCTCCTCCTCGAGCGGTGAGTAGTTGACAATGTATCCCGCAAAAATTGTCAACTACCCACCGTTCGATGTCATTTAAGGCCTGATTGACGACGCCGGTACGCAGCCACGTGGGCACGGTTGCCACAGTTGCCGGTGTCGCAATACCGCCGTGAGCGATTCTTGGACAGATCGATCACCACTGCGCAGCAATCCGGGGCGGCACACACCTTCAACCGTGTCAGCTCCCTGCTGCGAATCACATCAACTAGGGCCATGGCAGCCTCCACCCCCATGCGCTCGGCAAGTGGGGCGGCGGGTGCTGTGGCATGGAGATGCCAATCCCACTGATCATGCTTGACCAGCTGGGGTAGCGCCTGAGCACGCGCCAGCAGTCCATTGACCATATCCGCCGCCGTTGCCTCGTCCGAGGTAAAGATGCCGCGCAGCTCCTGCCGTATTTCACGCACCGCGGCCACTTCCGCTTCGGTATGCTCCCTCGATCCGGAAAACTGCTCCTGCAGCACAAAGGCATCCAGCTCAGCCACGGTTTCCAGCCCATCGGCACCGGTTATGGACCCATCTTCCGCAACTGAAAGGGGGGCGGTGTTGATCAGATTCACGGCGGAGAGCAGCGCCATTTCCGTGTCATGACTAAAGACCATGTTGACTCCTGACATTTGCTGAGCGTAATGTCATTAGTCTAACGCCTTTTACTGCTGACAAATGGATCTGCCATGACCACTTCATCCTCCACTTTCCGCACACCCACAGCGGGTTCCCGCACCGTGCTGGCCTCGCCAGCGCTCCTGCTGGCTCTGATTTCGGCAGCGGCCTTCGCGCTCTCTGGACCCTTCGCGAAGTCGCTCTTTGACGTCGGCTGGTCCCCAGGTGCGGCTGTCGCCGTCCGCATTGGAGGGGCCGCCGTCGTACTTCTGATTCCGGTGATCATCACCTTGGTGCGGCGCTGGTCCAAGGTCAAGGGCTCGCTGGGGCGGATCGCAATTTATGGTGTGGTGCCCATCGCGCTATGCCAGCTGTTCTACTTCAACGCCGTCCAGCACTTGTCGGTGGGGGTGGCGCTGCTGCTGGAATACCTTTCGCCGGTGCTGCTGGTGGGCTGGGCCTGGCTAATGACGCGGAGTCGGCCGCGCGCGCTGACCATCGTTGGTGCCGTGTGCGCCATGACCGGCTTGGTGTTGGTGCTCGATCTCGCGGGTAGCCAAAAGGTGAGCGTCGAGGGCGTGCTGTGGGGGCTGGCCGCGGCGGTGTGTTCGGCCGTGTACTTTGTCATGTCTGCCAAAGCGGACGACGCCGTCCCGCCAGTTCTCATGGCTGGCGGCGGTATGGCGGTGGGTGCGGCGATGATCGTGGGGCTCGGTGTGGTTGGCGTGCTGCCCATGTCCTTCACCTTTACCGACCCCGTATTTGCTGGGACGCCGGTGCATTGGCTGGTTCCGGTGCTCGGGTTGGTGCTAGTCACCACGGTTTTCGCCTACCTGATGGGTATTGTGGCGACCCGCGGGCTGGGCTCGAAGGTGGCGTCGTTTGTGGCGCTTTTCGAGGTGCTTTTTGCCGTGATTTGGGCCTGGCTACTGCTGGGTGAAATGCCCCGCATCATTCAACTTCTGGGCGGCCTTGCCATCATGGGTGGGGTGGTGCTGGTGCGGCTGGACGATTTGCGTGGATCCTCCAGCCGCGGGCCAAGCTACCCCGTTGACCTAGAAATTGCTGGTGCTCTTCCGGCTGACGCGCTACCGGCCGAGCAGCTACCGGCCGTCACGCTAGCGACCAAAACGCCGCAACCGTAGCGAATTCGCCACCACCAGCACGGAACTGGCGGCCATGGCGGCACCGGCAATCATGGGGTTCAATAGCCCAAACGCTGCCACCGGGATGCCGACGGCGTTGTAGAAGAAGGCCCAGAACAAGTTCACCTTGATGGTGCCCAGCGTCCTGCGGGACAGCGTTATGGCCGTGGCGACCTGGCCCAGATCGCTACCCATGACTGTCAGGTCCGCGGCCTCGATTGCCACATCCGTGCCGGATCCCATGGCGATCCCCAGATCTGCCTGAGCCAGAGCGGGAGCATCGTTGACACCGTCGCCCGCCATGGCCACTATGGCACCAGCAGCCTGCAGCTTCTTGACGGCTTCCACCTTGCCTTCGGGCAGCACATCGGCAAAGACGTCCTCGGCCGCGATACCCACGGCGGCCGCCACCTGAGCGGCGACCGACGCGTTGTCGCCCGTGAGCAGGATGGGACGCAGGCCCAACGCCTTCAGCTTCGCGATCGCTGCCTTTGAACCAGACTTAATGGTGTCCTTCAGGGCAATGAGCCCGGCGGCTTCGCCATCAACGGCAACCCAAATAGCGGTAGTGCCGCGTTGTTGCTGCGTGAGCAGCTCGGCGTTGGCGGCCGCGGTAATTTCGACACCGTTCTCTTTTAGCCAGCCTGCTCTGCCGGCCAAAACTATGCGGCCTTCGATCAGTGCACGTACGCCGCCCCCGGGGGAGGAGGTGAAGTCCAGAACTTCCGGAAGTGAGCCGCGGTTGCGGGCGTGCTCCACGATAGCGTGGGCGATGGGGTGCTCACTGTGGGACTCCACGGCTCCAGCCAGGCGCAGGAGTTCGTCGGCCGGCACTTGGGTGAGGGGTATGGTCTCGACCACTGAGAGCCTGCCATCGGTGACGGTTCCGGTCTTATCCAGCACAATCGTGTCCACCGTGCGGGTGTCTTCCAGAACCTGCGGGCCCTTGATCAGGATGCCCAGTTGGGCGGCCCGGCCTGTTCCTGTGAGCAGTCCGACGGGTGTAGCCAGTCCCAGAGCACAGGGGCAGGCGATGATCAAAACGGCGACGGCGGCCGTGAACGCAGCTTGGAGATCACCGCTGAGCAGGAGCCAGAGGACGAACGTCATGACGGCAATGACCAGCACAATGGGTACGAAAACGGAGCTGATCCGGTCTGCCAGCCTGGCGATTGGTGCCTTGCTCGCTTGCGCAGCGCTGACCAACTTGCCCATCTGTGCCAGCGTGGTTTCACTCCCGACGCGGGTGGCCTTGACCAGCAATCGGCCCGAGGTATTGATAGTGGCGCCGGTGACACTGTCGCCTGGTGTGACGTCTACGGGCAATGATTCGCCCGTGATCAGCGAGGTGTCCACGGCGGAGGTGCCATCGGTGACTACGCCGTCCGTGGCGATTTTCTCGCCGGGGCGGACCACGAAGATCTCATCTACTTCCATTGCTGCCGTCGGGATTTTGACCTCAACACCGTCGCGGAGCACAGTGGCTTCTTTGGCGCCCAGACTCAGCAGCGCCTTGAGCGCGTCTCCGGCCCTGGCCTTGGCTTTTGCTTCCAAGTAGCGGCCCAAGAGCAGGAAGGTGACCACCACAGCGGAGACCTCAAAGTAAAGAGGTGCATGACCAGCCATGGCGTTGCCATGTTCGGTCATCATGGGGTCCATGGCCAGTTCCACAGCGGAAAACAGGAATGCTGCGCTGACGCCGATGGACACCAGGGTGTCCATGGTGGAGGCGAAGTGGCGGGCATTGATGGCTGCCGCACGGTGGAACGGCCAAGCGGCCCATGTGACCACCGGCAGTGTCAAGATGCCGGCGACCCATCCCCAGTGCGGGAACTGTAAGGCCGGAAACATGGAGACCAGAAAGACCGGAACGGTCAGGATCGCGGCCAGTATCAGGCGTGGACGCAGCGTGGCTGCCGTGCCGCCGTGCGCCATGTGGTCATGACCTTCATGCTCGCTATGTTCTGGTTCGGCACCCGGGTGGGAATCGTGCGCGCCCTGATGGCCGGCGTCGTGCTTCAGAGCTGGGGGAGCGGGAGGATTCTTCAGGGTGGCCGTGTAGCCCGTCGCCTTGACGGTGTCGATGATTTGTTGGTCGGATATGCCGGCGGGGACCGTGACCTGGGCTGTTTCCAGCGGGAGGTTCACGGAAGCGCTGACGCCTTCGAGTTTGCCCAACTTGCGCTCAACCCGGCTGACGCATGAGGCACAAGTCATGCCTTCAATGTCGATCTCGACCATGCGGGGGCCGGGGCTGGCGGTTTGGGACAAAATATCTGAGGCGCTCATGGCGCTCCTTAATTTTTTTGGTGCTAGATTGCGTGTGGTTTAGACGCTGCTTTTCAGGCACTAGTGGGTCAGGCGTTGTTGGAGACTACTAGGTATCCAGCTTCGGCGACGGCCTCGGAAATTTCCGCCGGATCCAGCGTCAAGGTTGAGGTGACGGTGACTTCTGAGGTGCCGCCGGAATTGAGGTCGACGGCGACGTTTTCAACGCCCTTGAGTTCGCTTAGTTCTTCGGTGACGGAGCTGACGCAGTGGCCGCAGGTCATGCCGGAAACGTTGACGGTGATGGTGTGGCTCATGATGATTAGCTCCTGAGTAGACGTGAAATAGCGGATGTTGCTTCGGAAACCTTCTCGGCGACGATCTCCGGGTTGCCGGTTTCGGCGGATTCGTGGGCTGCATTGACCACGCAATGGGCAATATGGTCCTCGAGCAGGCCAATGCTGACAGCATGGAGGGCCTTGTTGACGGCAGCCATTTGGGTGAGGATATCGATGCAGTATTTGTCTTCCTCCACCATGCGGGCGATGCCGCGAACCTGACCTTCGGCGCGTTTGAGGCGGCGCAGGTAGGCCTGCTTTTCCTCTGAGTAACCGTGGGTGTGTACTTCTGTTTCCATTCTTCGAACTTATACCCCCATGGGGTATAAGTCAATTACGCCCAGGGGGTATGTGTGGCGGTTGGAATTGGCCGTTCTCGATGGGTATCTACCGCGAGTGCGGTGCAACCCCGCGAGTACGGTGTATCTTCTGCGGTATCTCGCGGGGACCCGCCGCACTCGGCGGCTTAACAGTTATCCACAGCCTAGATTTTTGGGTCTTGCGATCGTTCGCGCGACTGAGCAGACTCAAAACATGCAGGTTCTCACGCAGCAGGAACTGGTAGAAGTGTGGCCGTGGCACACTAACGTGGCCACCACGGCGCAGCTTGCTGATGCAGGTTTGGGAGACAGGGCAATTACGGCAGCCATCAAACGCGGACATGTGCTCCGCCTCCGCAAGGGAGCTTATGTCCGCGTGGACTACTGGTTGCGCAGTAGTCCATGGCAGCGAGACAAATTGCGTCTAGTGGCCCACATACTTACTGCGGGTGGGATGCCCGTGTATTCACATTTCAGTGCGGCGCTGCTCCATGGGTTGTATGTCTGGAATGGCGGGTATCAAATTCATGTGACTGCTACATCGTCAGCCTCGGGCAGCAGTAGTCCCAAAGATGTTGTGCGGCACCGCGAGGTATTGGATCCGGTGGAACGGCGGAAAGTTCGGATCCGAAGCGGCCAGGTGGTGGCTGTGACATCCTTGGAGCGGACTGTGATCGACTGTGCCTGTTTTGGCACATTCGAACAGGCTGTAATCATCGGCGACAGTGCGTTGCGGAAGGGTGCCAACTTGGCGATCATGGCAGCTAGAGTTGAGTCGATGCCGGGTCGCCGGGGTGTCCGTAAGGCCAGGCGAGTCCTTCGGGCCCTTGATGCCCGCTCGGAATCGGCAGGCGAAACACGGACGCGTCTAGTGATTGTCCAGATGGATATTCCCATGCCTTCGCTGCAAGTTGAACTTTTTGTGGACGGCTATGTGTATCGGCCAGATTTTCTCTGGGAGCAACAAAGGCTCATTGTAGAGTTCGACGGTGACACTAAGTATTTCGACTACAGACCTACGTCAGAGGTTCTTGTGGAGGAGCGAAAACGGGAGCGGCGGCTCATGGAAGCAGGCTGGAAGTTTGTACGCTTCGAGTGGAAGGATCTTGCGAACCCGGAGGGTATGAAACGGCGGATTCTTGCCGCTATCGGTCCACTACAAACAGCCGTTGCGGCGTAAGGCTGGGGCAATTCTTGCACCACTTACGCGAGTGCGGTGCAACTCCGCGAGTACGGTGTATCTTCTGCGGTATCTCGCGGGGACCCGCCGCACTCGGTGACGGTGGTAAGAACGGTGGCAGCGAAGGCGGTGAAAGCGGGCTGCCGGAGATTGGCCATTCTCGGGTTAAGTTACCAGCGGGTAACCCTTGCTGTGTCGCCGCCGTGGTGATCGACTTTAGTGCATGGAAAAAAATGAAGCAGCCGGTGCCGCACGCTCTGATGCCACGCATCTGCTGGCCGTGGGTACGAAAAAAGGACTGTGGCTGGGCACCAGTAGTGACCGTCAGAATTACGCCTTCACCGGGCCACATTTTCTGATGCAGGAGATCCCCAGCATCGCCATCGACACGCGTGGAGCGCGGACGCGCATCTTGGTGGGTCTGCGAAGCGAACATTGGGGACCCACCGTGGCACACTCGGATGATTTGGGCGCCACGTGGCAGGAGCCAGAACAAGGCGCCATCACTTTCCCTCCGGACACTGGTGCGGCACTGGAGCGTGTGTGGCAGATCCAGCCGGACAGTGCCGCCCGCCCGGGGGTGGTGTGGGCAGGTTGCGAACCCATTTCCGTATGGAAATCCACCGACGGAGGCGAGCACTTTGAGCTCAATCGGGGACTCTGGGACCACCCGCACCGCACCGAGTGGGGTGCCGGTTATGGCGGTGCAGCAGCGCATACCGTGTTGCCCAGTCCCGCAGATTCGGGCACGATTCATATCGCCATGAGCACCGGTGGCGTCTATCGCAGCACCGATGCAGGAGCCTCATGGGTCCCGCGAAACAAGGGGATTGGGGCCACCTTCATGCCTGTGGAAACCCCGGAATTCGGTCAATGCGTGCACAAAATCGCTCGCGACCCCAACCATCCGGAGGTGCTCTTCGCGCAGAACCACGGTGGTGTGTATCGCAGCGCCAACAACGGGGACTCCTGGGACTACATTGCCGCCGGCCTGCCCGCAGACTTTGGCTTCACCATCCTCACGCATCCGTGGCGCTCGGACACAGCCTGGGTCATTCCCCTTACTGCCGATCATCAGCGGATCCCACCCGAGGGTCAGATCGGCGTGTATAGGACGGACGACGCCGGTCAGTCATGGACACGGTTGGCTGACGGTCTGGCGCAACCTGAGTACAACGTGGTGCTCAGGGATGCCGCAGCTGTGGACACCGCGGAGCCAGTGGGTCTGTTCTTTGGTACCCGAGGAGGCACGGTCTATGCCAGTGCCGATGAGGGTGAGCACTTTATCCCCATCCTGCAGCAACTGCCGGATGTTTTGTGTGTCCGGGCCGCCGTCGTCGAGCTTTTTTAGCGGGGTGCTCATGACGGAGAAAGTGACACTGCTGGTGCCCAGACTGCTCCAGCCCTTGGTGGGTAACAGTTCTGAGCTGCATCTGGATGTTGGCGACGGGGCAACTGTGGCACAGTTGCTGGATGCCATTGCCGCCGAGTATCCCGTGTTCGGCCGCAGGGTGCGGGACGAAACAGGGGCGCTGCGCCGCTTCGTCAATATTTATCTTGACGGTGAGGACCTGCGGCGGCTCGACGGACTAAATGCCCGCGTAGCCGCCGGCCAGGAACTGATGGTTATTCAGTCGGTGGCCGGCGGCTGACAGGCGCTGCGATAGCGCTGCTAAAAATCCAGCCTTTGCCCCTTCGTGTCAGCCTTGGGTGAGAGAGTTTTTCTCATTCAGGGTTGGTTGGGCAGGAGGAGTTAATTGTTCATGGATATTCCGCAGC
>NZ_JBFBLV010000044.1:0-21370 GCF_040686835.1 Specibacter sp. NPDC078692 | reverse complement strand
CTGGGCGAATACGGCATCCGCGTCAACGGCATTAACCCCGACGGCGTGGTCCGCGGCTCCGGCATCTTCGCCGGCGGTTGGGGCGCCAAGCGCGCCGCCGTGTACGGGGTGGACGAGGAGAAGCTGGGCGAATACTACGCCCAGCGGACCCTGCTCAAGCGCGAAGTCCTACCGGAAAACGTGGCCAACGCCGCCGCCGTGCTCACCAGCGCTGAGCTCTCCCACACCACCGGACTCCACATCCCGGTAGACGCCGGCGTCGCCGCAGCCTTCCTGCGATGAGCGGTGTTGGGGAAGCGGTGCCTGGCCCTGCCTCGGCGGGTAGGCTGTTCGCCGCCGTCGACATTGGTGCCTCCTCCGGGCGCGTGATTGTGGGGAGCGCCGGTCACGGAGCGGCGCAGCTGCATGTGGTGCACCGCTTCCCCAACGGCGTCATTGAGAGTCACGGCAGCCTGCACTGGGACTTTGCCGGACTCTTCGCGGAGGTCCTGACGGGTCTTGCTGCGGCCGCCGAGTTTGCCGCCGCAGCAGGCGGCGTCATCGAAAGCATCGGCATCGATACCTGGGCTGTGGACTACGGCCTGCTCGATGCCGAGGGCAAGCTCCTCAGCCAGCCCTTCAGTTACCGGGACGGCCGGGGAGCCGCCCAAGTGGCTGGCGTTCACGAACGGATCGCCACGGAACGGCTGTACGCCACCACGGGATTGCAACACCTGCCGTTCAACACGCTCTACCAGCTGGCTGCGGAGCCAGATTTGGCTGGCAAACAGGCCTTGCTGATCCCGGATCTGTTGGCTTACATGCTGACAGGTGCGCGCCGGACCGAATCTACCAACGCCTCCACCACGGGTCTCTTTGACGCGGTGGCGGGGGAGTGGGCCACGGAATTCCTGACCGCTCTGGGCTTGCCGACAGAGCTGTTTCCACCGCTGATCGAGCCTGGCGAAACCATCGGCACACTGCTGAGCGAGGTGTCCGAACGTACCGGGCTGGCAGCTGCTACGAAGGTGGTGGCAGTTGGTTCGCACGATACCGCCTCGGCCGTTGCTGCCGTGCCCGCCACTAGCCCAAACTTTGCCTACATCTCCTCCGGCACCTGGTCACTGGTAGGTGTGGAGCTGCACCACCCGGTGCTGTCCGAGGCGAGCCGGCTGGCGAACTTCACCAATGAACGCGGCGTGGACGGCACCATTCGTTACCTGCGCAATGTGGGTGGGCTCTGGTTGCTGAGCGAATCCATGCGTTCCTGGCAGCAGGAAGCGTACGACGCCGGGAATCCGGCTTCCAGCGCGTCCTCCGCCACGCCGTCCTTGCCTGAGTTGTTGGACTTGCCTGAGTTTTTGGCTGCCGCTGCTGCCGAACCCGTCGGTGGACCACGTATCGACGTGGATTCCGCGGACTTCATCGCCCCCGGAAACATGCCCGAGCGCATCCGTGCCGCGGTCAACGCTACGGGAGGGACGCTGGGCGCCCGGCCAGCCGCCGTCGTACGGTGCATTTTGGACAGCCTGGCTGCTGCCTATGCAACAACGGTTGCGCAGGCACAGGAGCTTTCCGGCCAGCAGCTGGACGTCATTCACATTGTGGGCGGCGGCTCGCAAAACCGGCTGCTGTGCCAGCTTACGGCTGACGCTACCGGGCTGCCGGTGGTGGCGGGACCGGTGGAAGCGACGGCGCTGGGCAATGTGCTCATTCAGGCACGGGCCGCCGGTGCTGCGCCGAGTTCGCTCACGGAATTACGCACCATTGTTGCTGCGAGCCATCCGGGCATCCAGTACCTGCCACAGCACTAACAACGCGGAAGTGCTGCGGCAGGGGGTTGCCTTCAGCCTCCTGATAGTTGAATGTTTTGGCGGTGGAGGATGCGCGCGTCGTGGATCTCGAGCGTGGTGGTCCGGGGGCGAATGGACTCTGCAACATAGATGGCGGCGTCGGGGTTGAAGGGGAAAGCTTGGATGCTCAGGCCGTGGCGCAAAATAGCTTCGCGGTGCGCGCTCAGGTCAATGTCCCAGGGCAGACCGTTCCAGTAATTGTCGGAGATCAGCTGGCCGTGGACGTATGCTCGTGCGGCGTCGCCCGTCCACGTGATGCGCAGCAGCTGATCGGGGCCGCTGGCCAGCTCCTCAGGAGTGAAGGCGATGACGTAGCGGGCGGCATCGGCGTAGTCGCCGTCTAAGGGTGCGCAGGCCCGCTGGTGGGCTCCGCCCGCGCGGATGGGCGCCGGGCCGTCAGCTGCTTTTTCCAGCCGCACGGCCAGAGTCGTTTCAAGTGCAGCCGCTGGGACGCTCACGGAGAACATACTGAACGGCCCCAGATTCGGTGCCCGGCTAATGTCCGCAAGGCTCCCCACGGCCGTGTGCAGTTGCGTGATGGGCGGGAACACCCCAATCAGCTGCTCTGACGTGCTGATATCCAGTAGCAGCTCACCGTCAGAGACCACCAGAGAGTCGGCCAAAACGATTCTTGGTGCGCCCGCAAAATCCGCCTTCCACAGGCGTAAGGAGGCTGCTTCATCGACGAGCAGCACACTGACACCTTCCGCCAGCGGTATCAGCACAGGGCCGGACCCCAGGGGGACTTCCGGGCACAGTGTGCGGTGCGGGCCGCCGTCGTCCGCGGGAATCTGCACCACAAACTCAGCGGCAATGCCACAGGTGCGGGAAAAGACATGGCAGATTCCGGCGTCGGTGGGCAGGGTTGTGATGAGCTGTGCTGTGGCGCTAAGGAGGGTGAGATCTTGGCCCAACGGCAGGTTGAACGGCCAGATGAAGTGCGCCCCGGCCGGGATCGCCATGGGCAGGCTGGGCACGGTGAGTCCGCCACCGTCGAGGGCTATCCGGAACTGGACGTCGTCGTGTGCTGACAGTGCGTCCGTTGACGGCTGGTAATTGTTGACGAAAATGAAACCGCTGTGGCCGTCGCTGCGCACGGCCCACCGGACGGTGTGGGTGTCATCGAGCCCGGCCGGGACAACACTAGGCAGGGTCATCGGCATGGTTGCGAGCTGCGCACCGACCTCGGCCAAAAGCAGGTGCTGCAGGCGCAGCCGGTGATAGGACTCACGGATCTGGCCGAACTCACCCAGCGGCGCCTGAAAGTCATAGCTGATGACCGGTAAATCGTTGGGGTAGCCGGTGGCCTGAGACTCCTGCAGGGTGGACTTTTCGCCCATCCCTTGGGAACCGCCGTGGTACATGTAGTAGCCCTGCCACGTGGAACCGCTGCCGATCTTAGACAAGGCAAGCGCGGCGACATCCTGAGCCGGGATAATCGGGCGGCGGTGATAAGCAGAGGGCATGCCGCCACCCAGCTCGCAGGTGGCGTAAGGATACGGGGCGTCGTTGCTCTCGTCATCGGTGGCCGCCGTGGAGCGCAGATCCGCGCCGATGGAGTGGTCGTCGCGGATGTTGCTGAAAAAGTAGTGCTTGCGGCTGCCGCGGGCCCACCCCGGATGGGCGTCCTCCCAAAAAGCTTCAGGGTAGCCGCCATAGAGCGGAAGTACCTCACCGGCAGGAAGCTGCGCGCCGCCCCACGCCGTCGCGGTCCACAGCGGGGGAGTCATGCCGAGACTGGTGGCCAGCCGTTTGAGCGTGAGGATGTGCTCGGGCTGGTCGTAGAGCTCGTTTTCCACTTGGATGGCCACGATGGGCCCGGTGTTTTTGCCGGTTCTTTCGGTGCGCTCGGCACTACTATCGCTGGCGCAGTCGCCGCTGTACAAGCCCTTGAGTTGCTGCGCGATCTGCGTAAAGAACGGCCGGACGTGCCTCAGATATTCCGGATCGTCGCTGCGGTGGTTGATGGGCACTTCTTGCAGCCAATCTGGGAATCCCCCGTTGCGGGCCTCGCCATGGACCCAGGGACCGATGCGGACAACGGCGTCCAGCCCCAGTTCAGCGCACAGTTCCACGAAAGCACGGAGATTGTATTTGCCTGACCATCGAAACTGACCGTGCTGTTCTTCATGGTGATGCCAGAAGACGTAGGTGGAGACAACAGTGATGCCGCCTTGCTTCATGCGCTCCAGTCCGGTTTTCCAGCGCGCGGGGTCCTGCCGACTGTAGTGGTATTCGCCCATGATGGGGAACCATGCGCTGCCGTCTCTGGTGAGATGCCGGCTGTTGGCGTTGATGCCGTGGTGGTGCGTGGCGTCCGACTGCGTGCCATTAGCTCCCATCCGGAGATGGCCTGACAGGAGAGGTGCCGGACGCCGAAGCGAAACATGGGGCATAAGGGTTCCTTGCATGATGGTGAGAGGCAGTGGGTTGGGCCAGGAACTGAGTGGGCCCTTGCCTGGGTAGTGCTGAGGGAAAGAGCAGTCCGCGGAGCTTGAGTTCCGAGTGCTTAGCCGAGTCGACGAAATAGGCTTTGTATCGATTCATTCGGACTCGTTCCCTCATTATGCACCATCGATCCTCTGACTACTAGGAGGCTCTCACTACTGCGAAAACCGATCTTCCGCCCACCGGTTTCCACGCACTGCCGGGCACGCAATTGAGCCCATCATGTTTCCTCACGGTCAACAGGGGGACCCAAACCGGCAGGATTCAGTGCATCTGCGCAGATACGGAGAAACAATTTTGGGTATTTGGACAAGGGAGGTCTGCGGGTGGTCGTTCTAGTCTGAATCGTCACCGTGATTCAGCTCACGAAATCTACGCGACGGCGTTGCCGCCGATGGATACCCAAGAGGAAGTTTCACCAATGCAAGCAGAACAACAGCTATCAAAGTCGCTTAAGCCCCGGCATCTTTCCATGATTGCCATTGCCATTGCCATTGCCGGTGTCATCGGTGCCGGGCTATTTGTCGGCTCGGGTGCCGCCATCCAGCAGGCCGGACCGGGCATCTTGGTCGCCTATACGGCGGCCGGACTCGTGGTCATTCTCGTAATGCGCATGCTCGGCGAAATGGCTGCAGCACATCCAGAGACCGGTTCCTTCTCAACGTACGCTGACAAGGCCTTGGGCCGGTGGGCGGGTTTCAGTATTGGCTGGCTGTACGCATGGTTTTGGATCATCGTGCTCGGGGTGGAAGCCACCGCTGGTGCCGCCATCATGCACCGGTGGCTCCCCATGGTTGACCAGTGGGAGTGGGCTCTGATCCTGATGGTGCTGCTGACGCTAACCAACGTGGCATCTGTGAAGTCGTTCGGAGAGTTTGAGTTTTGGTTTGCCTCGGTCAAGGTGGCCGCCGTCGTCGTGTTCTTGTTGCTCGGTATCACGGCGATTCTTGGGCTGATGCCTGGCGTCGACGCTCCGGGTCTGCAGAATCTCACAGGTAACGGCGGATTCTTCCCGAATGGCCCCGGCGCTGTGTTGGCAGGCGTGCTAGTGGTTGTCTTCTCCTTCTTTGGTGCCGAAATTGCCACGATTGCCGCAGGTGAGTCCGAAAACCCTGTGGACGCTGTGAAAAAGGCAGTGAAATCCACAGTATGGCGCATCCTGGTTTTCTACATTGGATCTGTAGCGGTCGTGGTGACCCTATTGCCATGGAACGATGCATCCGTAGCCAAGAGCCCATATGTGGCAGTCATTGAACTATTTGGCATCCCTGGAGCTGGCGTCATCATGGACGTTGTAGTGCTGACTTCGGTGCTCTCCTGCTTGAACTCTGGGCTCTACACGGCAAGCCGCATGCTGTTTTCACTTTCCATGCGCGGTGATGCCCCCAAGTCCTGGCGCAAAATCTCCAAGCGCGGCGTTCCAGTCAGTGCAGTGTTGGCTTCAACCGTGGTGGGTTTCGTGACCGTGGGCTTGAACTACTTGGCTCCCGAGACTGTCTTCTTGTTCATGGTGAACACCTCCGGCGCAATTGCCTTGTTCGTGTGGCTTGTCATCGCTATTTCCCAGCTGATCTTGCGGCGCAGAATGGGTGCGGACGCGAAAGACCTCGCCTTGAAAATGTGGCTCTTCCCCTACCTAACATGGCTTTCCATTGTCGCCATCGCGGCTCTGCTGGTTGGTATGGCTATTGTTCCGCAAACGCGAGAAGCATTGCTATTGTCTATGGGATTGGCCGCCGTTGTCGTGGCGATCGGGGTCTACCGCTACCGCAAGAATGGCCCTCAGGAGGGTGCGGCCAACGATCGCACCGGTGGTCGCAAGGACGAAGTTCAATCAATGCCGTAGGCGTGCTTCGGAGCTGCTGTCCACGGCTCCGAGAAACACGGCTACGCTGGGATTAGCGTCGGCCCGAAAAGGGGCCGACCAACGCGCGAGGAGAGTGAATCGTGGTCAGTGCAAAGGCGCCTGAACATGTAGTGGTTGTTGGTGCGGGAATCATTGGGTTGTCTACTGCCTGGTATTTGCAGGAGCAGGGCGTCAAGGTTACCGTCGTGGACCGTGAGGGTGTGGCCTCGGGCTCCTCTTGGGGCAACGCAGGCTGGCTTACGCCTGCGCTGACGTTGCCACTAAGTGAGCCCTCCGTGCTCACTTACGGGCTCAAAGCCATGCTGGACCCGGCGTCACCGCTTTATATCCCCTTCTCTACCGACCCGGCGCTGTTGAAGTTTTTGCTCGGCTTTGCCCGCAACTGCACGCCGGGCAAGTGGCGCGCAGCCATGGCGGTCTTTGCCGAGATTGGCCGTTCCGGGATCGACGCCTTTGCCGAAATAGCTGCCGGCCCCCACGCTGTCGCGGAGCCAACCCACGAAGCAACGCCTTTCCTGACGGGCTTTGCTTCGTTGAAAGACCGCGACGCCTTGGTGAAGGAATTTCATGTGATCCGCGAAACCGGAGGTACGGTCGACTTCAACCTCATCTCCGGTGAGCAGATCCGCGAGCTGGAACCCACCCTTGGCTCAGGTGTGGTTGCCGGGATTGAAATCCATAACCAGCGCTTCATCGACCCGCCCGCCTTCATGCATTCACTGGCCGAGGCAGTGGTTGCCCGTGGTGCCACCTTGATGAGCTCTTTCAACGTCATGGACGTCCGTGACACAGGAACTGGCGTCGAGGTGATTGGTTCGGAAGGCCGTTCCATGACGGCCGACGCCGTAGTTCTCGCCACGGGTGCCTGGCTGGGATCGCTAGCCAGTAAATTTGGTGTCAAGCGAGTGGTTCAGGCCGGTCGCGGCTACAGCTTCACAGTGGTCCCGGAATCCATGCCCAGTCACCCTATCTACTTCCCCGCTCAGCGGGTGGCCTGCACCCCACTGGGTGACAGGTTCCGGGTGGCCGGCATGATGGAGTTCAGGGATGCCGACGCACCTCTGGACCCAAGGCGCATCAAGGCCATCGTAGAAGCGGCCTCACCCATGTTCACCGGCATTAACTGGGAGGACCGCTCCGAGGAGTGGGTTGGTTCCAGGCCCTGCACTACCGACGGTTTCCCGCTGGTGGGGGCAACACGATCCCCGCGCGTGCACGTCGCTGGCGGCCACGGCATGTGGGGGATCGCTCTGGGTCCGCTCACGGGCAAGATGGTCGCTGCAGAACTGACGGGTGGAACGCGGCCAGTGACCATGCGTCACTTCAACCCATTGCGGTAGTCCCCAATCCCGCCCAATGTCCAGCCTCCGGCGCGTCTAGACATTGGGGCCCTCGGGATCGTGGGCCCACCTCGCGGCGAATTTGAGTTCTGCTGCAAAGCAAGTGGAATAACGTCACGTTCGCTCAAGTAGGACATAGGATGTCTTCAGTAAGCACTGTCCGGCCCAGGCGTCGGAAACCGACTGAAACGGAGCCTGTCCATGCCGCTGTTCGACCTGCCGTTGGGGCAATTGGAACGTCACGAATCCACTGCCACCGTGCCGGAAGACTTTGACGCCTTCTGGGATGCGACCATTGCCGAGGCGCGCGAATTTGAGCTCGCCGCCAGCTTTGAACCCGTGGAGAACTTGCTGCCGCTCATCGACAGTTATGACGTAAGTTTCGCCGGGTTTGGCGGGGATACCATCAAGGGTTGGTTGCACCTTCCGGCGCACCGCATTCCCGGTGAAAACTTGCCAGTGGTCATCCAGTACATCGGCTATTCCGGCGGCCGCGGGCTGGTCCAGCAGGACACCGCCTGGGCGCAGGCCGGCTACGCGCACTTCATTATGGACACCCGTGGGCAGGGCTACGGCGGACTGCTGGGGGAAACCTCTGACCCGCACCCGTCCGCCGGTGGAGTGGCCCACCCAGGCCTCATGACCCGAGGCATCAGCAACCGGGAGGACTACTACTATCGCCGCGCCTACGTTGACTCCTTCCGTGCCATCGAAGCGGCGCAGTCGCACGCCGAGATCGATGAAAACAAAGTCATTGTCACCGGCATCAGCCAAGGTGGCGGGCTCGCAATCGCAGCGGCAGGTCTGGCTGCGGGCAGGCTCGACGGCGTCATCGGCGTCATGCCCGATGTACCGTTCTTGCAGGACTTCTCCCGCTCGATCGATCTCGCAGTCCGTGGTCCGTATCCGGAAATTGCTAGCTTCCTCAAGCGTCACCGCACCTCTTACGAGAGCAGCTTGGAGGTATTGAACTACTACGACGGCGTGCACCTCGCCAGCCGCTGCACCGCCCCAGCCCTGTATTCCTGTGCAGGTCTGGACGATGTCTGCCCGCCATCGACCGTCTACGGCTCCTTTAACGCCTATGGCCGCCAAGCTGCGCTCCAGCCTGCCAAAAGCATTGAATACTACCGCTTCAATAACCATGAAGGCGGTCAGGAGCACCAGTGGGTTAGGCAACTGCATTACGTGGCCGATTTGCTGGCCGCATAAGTATCGACGTATGGTGTGGACATGACAAACCGTTGGTATGCGTATTTTTCGTTGGCTCTGGAGGGGCCCGCGTCTAACTGACACGCATCCAATCACCTTCAGAGCCAACAGGACAGAGAATCTTTTCTCTGTCCTTCGCCATTTCCAGGCGGGTTTCTGAAAAGGGGCTCGCTGCCAGCCACGCAAAAGGAAACTTTCCCCATGAGCATCACCGCAGCCACCGCAGCCCCCGCAACAAACGCAGCCACCACAGCAAATCTGCGCGTCAGCCAGTTCACCGAACTGCCGTCACCTGCCCAACTGGCAGAAAAGCTGCCGCTGGACGCGCACACTTCTAACGTCGTCGAACGTGGCCGTGACCAGGTCCGCGCCATCATGGATGGCGTCGATGACAGGCTCCTGGTGGTGGTGGGTCCCTGCTCCATCCACGACACCAAGGCTGGGCTGGAATACGCCGCACTGCTGGCTGAAACTGCCAAGGCCCACGAAGAAGACCTGTTGATCGTGATGCGTGCCTACTTCGAAAAGCCGCGCACCACGGTGGGCTGGAAGGGTCTGATCAACGATCCCACTCTCGACGGCAGCCATGATGTCGCGACCGGCCTGGAAATGGCGCGCGAATTCCTGCTGAACGTGGCCGCGCTGGGCCTGCCCACGGGCACCGAATTCCTGGAACCGATCAGCCCGCAGTACACGGCAGACCTGATTTCCTGGGGCGCCATTGGAGCCAGGACCACCGAAAGCCAGATCCACCGCCAGCTCAGCTCCGGTCTGTCCATGCCCATTGGTTTCAAGAACGGTACCGACGGCGATCTGCAAGTTGCCCTGGATGCCTGCAATGCGGCCAGTGCGGCGCAGTCGTTCCTCGGCATTGACTCAAATGGCCGCGCCTCCCTGGTCAGCACGGCCGGCAATCAGGATACCCACGTGATCCTGCGCGGCGGACGCAAGGGCCCCAACTACAAGGCTGCCGATGTGGCCGTGGCCTCGGAACAAGCCGCCGGTTCAGGAGTCAACCCGCGACTGATCGTCGACGCCAGCCACGCCAACTCGGGCAAGAGTCATCACCGCCAAGCAGAGGTCGCCCTTGAAATCGGCGCCCAGCTCGAATCCGGCGATGCCTCCGCCCACACCATTGCCGGCGTCATGCTCGAAAGCTTCTTGGTGGGCGGTGCCCAGAACCTGAACGTGGACGCCGTTGCTGCGGGCACTGCGGAACTCGTGTACGGCCAGAGCGTCACGGATGCCTGCATGGATTGGGACATCACAGCGGACGTCCTGGCCAAGCTGGCCGACGCCTCACGCACCCGCCGCAATGGTGCAGCAACCGCCTAAGCCCGGCTTCATACGGCGGTCATGACTTCCCCGAAGCCGCCTTCTGCCCCTAGAGTTAGCGCTACGGGCAGAAGGCGTACAGGCGCCAGCAGCCACCTTTTTGATAGCGCGTGAAAACTGAGGCAGCCATGACGCAGGAGCAAAATTTCTCCGATGTTCACTTCTTGACGGTGCAAGAAGTGGCCGAACTCATGCGTGTTTCTAAGATGACCATTTACCGCATGGTGCATGCCGGCGAGCTGCCAGCAGTGCGTTTCGGAAGGTCATATCGGGTCCCGGCAAACGCCGTCGAGAGTTTCCTGAAGGATGCCGTGGTTGATCGCACAACGACGCAAGGACCCTCCAGTTCGGCGCAGACAGGGTAAAGGCGGTACCCTAGGAAAGATCCATTTTCGGCTTTGACCGATTCCTGAGATCGGTCGACCTAATCGTTTACGGCCTCATTCGAGGTTGTTCTATGCAGTTTGTGAGGAACTTTCATGGGTTCAGTAGTTAAGAAGCGCCGCAAGCGGATGTCCAAGAAGAAGCACCGTAAGCAGCTTCGCAAGACGCGTCACCAGCGTCGCAACAAGAAGTAAATCTTCTTTCTTTGCAAAAAGCACCCGCTCACCTTTTGGTGGCCGGGTGCTTTTTTCATGCACGACGCCGGATGGGGACCCGGGTGCCACCGTTTGGTTAGCGCTTGCGGACCATAGAGATGCCCTTCCAGAGCCCGTAGACAACTCCCGCGCCCGTTGCTGCCTTGAGGCCTAGAGTGGCCGCACGGCGCCCGGAGCGGTAATCGTAGATCGGCCAGTTGTTATCCCGGGCGTGCTTGCGCAGTTTCGCATCCGGATTGATCGCGACGGGGTTACCCACCGCCGTCAGCAAGGGAATGTCGTTGTAAGAATCGCTGTACGCCCAGCAACGGGACAGGTCCAGACCTTCGATTATGGCCAGAGCTTCAATGGCGCGACCCTTGGCAGCCCCGTGCAGAATCTCGCCCACCAGGTGCCCAGTGTAGATGCCGTCTTGACTCTCGGCCACGGTGCCCAAGGCTCCCGTCAGGTTCAGCCGGGAGGCAATGACTCCGGCAACTTCTACCGGTGTGGCGGTGACCAGCCACACCTGGCGACCTGACTTCAGGTGCTCTTGGGTGAGGGCCTTGGTGCCGGGCCAGATCTTGGAAACGATCATCTCGTCGTAGACCTCTTCGCCAAGCTGGCGGATAAATTCGGTGCTGATGCCGGCAGCCAGTTTTTGAGCCGAGTCCTGAACGGAATGGACATCGTTCATGTTTTCGCCGCGCAGAATAAATTTGGTCTGCTTCCAGGCGAAGCCTGCAACATCGTGCAGTGTGAAAGCGCGCTTTTGATACATTTTTCGGGCCACGTGGAACAAGCTGGCACCCTTCATGAGGGTGTTGTCCACATCGAAGAAGGCGGCCTCGCCGTGATGCTCTACAGCTGTCGAGGGGGCCTCGGCACTGTTGCTAGTCACGTCGGGCATGGAACGAGTCTAGTCAATGCTTTCACCCTGTGACTGCACGCCACCGGTGGTAGTGGTTAACTGTGGGGAAACTTTCATTTTTAGGCCCGGGACAGCCCGTGGGCGGCTCTGGGCAGCTCAATGGCAAGCAGTGGAGCGGCTCATGGCTGTGTGCAGGTGTTTGCTGTGCAGGTGCCTACATTGTGTAGGGGCTGGAGTTGAGTAACGTTGTAGTCATGGAATCTGTTGCACATGACCCCTCTGACTCGCTTGACTCGCTTGCCGCCCCCAAAGTGCCACTGCTGCAGCTCGTGACACGTTCAGGCTGTCACCTCTGCGAAAATGCTCGCGAGGTGGTGGCCACCGTAGCTGGCCAGTTACAGCTTCGGTGGACCGAGGTCAGCCTCGATGAGCATCCCGAGCTGACCGAGCTCTACGGCGAGGAAGTTCCAGTAGTGCTCGTCAACGGGATCCAGCGCGATTTCTGGCACATTGACCCCATCCGTTTGGGAACAATTCTTAGCCGGGCCCTGACGGGCCAGTGACCGCTGGGCTGCAAAGGCTGCGCTGTACGGGGACGAAATTTCCCCGTACAGCGAACCTGCCCGCAGCTTTTTGGCTCTGACCTTGCCACGTCTTAGAGTTGATCAAGACCGACGCGGACTTTGCAGACACGTGTTCAGCAGTGCGCTGCGGCCTCAGTTTGAGAAGGTGGAGTGGTGTTTTGATCCCAACGCAACCCGCGGAGGAGCCGGCAGTAGAAGCAGTAGAACCGGCCAGACAGCTTCCCCCTGCCACCGTGGCCAGACTAACTCTCTATCTACGTACGCTCAACGCCTTGTTGGCCGACGGCGCGGACAGCGTCTCTTCTGAAGAACTAGCCGAATCTGCAGGTGTCGGCTCCGCCAATGTTCGCAAAGACCTGTCCTATTTGGGTTCTTATGGAACCCGCGGCGTTGGTTATGACGCAGCCAATTTGAGTCGCAAAATTGCCCAAGCCTTGGGGCTGACCCATGAATGGCGTGTAGCCATTGTCGGGGCCGGAAACTTGGGCCGTGCGCTGGCGCGATATGCAGGGTTTGAATCACGCGGCTTCGATGTAGTGGCCCTATTGGATGCCGACCAATTGGTGGTGGGCACGGAAATCGGATGGCTACGCGTCAGCGACGTGGAAAACCTCGAAAAAGTTGTCGAGTCCACCCGGGCCAACATGGCGGTGTTGGCGTTACCGGCCGCCGTGGCGCAATCAGTCTGCGACAGGGTGGTGGCCGCCGGTGTGCGTAGCATTCTCAGCTTTGCCCCGATTCCCCTTGCTGTTCCCGACCATGTGAACCTGCGCAAAGTGGATATGGCTACCGAGTTACAAATCCTTGCCTACCACGCACAACGGCTCCAGGAATTAGGGCTGGAAGAGGACAGGCCCGGCGCCTGAGCTGTGCGGGCTCTGTCAGCTACCGCTGTGTCAGCGCTTCGAGCGAGCCTTGTGAGCTAGGAAAAACTCCTTGGCAGGGGAGCGGAAAAGAATGAGCACCGCAACCAACCCCAGAATGATCCGGGCTCCTGAGTACAGTGTGTACGAGCCGCCGTCAGGCACCAACACAATCGAGATGATGGCTAGAATCAGCGCCAGGGTTCGGGCCCAGGTGCGCCCGCGCCGCAGTTTGGCGGCGATCCAGAAATACAGGACCACACAGATTCCCTGCATGACGGCCAAGAGGGTCGCAGCTGAAGCGAACAACTGATCTTCGGTCACGCCGGCGTCGGCAAGTGCCTGTGGATTGTTTGCGACGGACTGCTCCACGGCGGCACGGATCAGTTCCTGTCCGGTGGGCGTGGTCATGGCAAAGGCCCAAACCACCAAGCCAAGCAGTTGGAGAACCCCGGCGGCCATGATCATTCGGGTGGCGACAATGACTTTGTTTGGTGGTGCCAATGATGCGCCCGAGTCAGAGCCTAGGCCTGCCTGGGCACCCTGAAATCCCGGGTACTTCGAGGCCGGTGCCAGTGGTGAGTTGGAGGTGAGCCGAGCTTGGGCGTCCTTGATCTCCTGCGGCGGTTCCCACCCGGCTGGGGCGTACTGACCGTAGCGAGGGACGCCAGGTGCAATTTCACCGTAGCTTCCCGGGGTTCTCGGGGTTCTCGGGGTTTGCTCGTGCGGCTCTTCACCGGGGGTGCTCATGGCGACTGCTCTCTCAAGGGGTGCCGGTGATGGCCGGCAGACAAGTCAACTGCAGCCAGACATGGAGAAAGGCCGCGGCGGGTATTACTTAAACCCTACGCGACCTCTCTCTGCGCTCCTACTACCCAATCTCCTACTGCCCAATCGCTTACTGCCGGAGCAGCTACTGCCAAGAAACTAGTGGAGTGCGTTTCCGGAGCGGGAATTGAGCCATGCGGTGGATTCCGGCAGCCACATCAGGACCGTTGCCACAACAGCTAGCAAGCCGCCCCCGCCGCCAAAGAACATCAAGACGATGGTCAGGAAGGCGATGGCAGAAAGCGCCATCCTGGCCCACTGCATGCCTTCCTTGAGTTTCATGGCACATATGACAATGGCGGCAATCAGCACGAAGGAAATGAGGGAAACGATGATTCCCTTTACGCCAGCTGCTCGGACCGCAGCCCCAAATCCAAAGGGGTCGTTCCCTGCACCCAAGGCAAAGAGTGAGCCCAGCAGCAACACCAAAGTGGTCAGGACCCAGATGCCGGCCGCGGCCAGCCACATGATGTAGCTGAGTTTCAACATCTGTGGCAGCCCGTCCATCTTGAAGATGCCAGCGAATCCACCCACTGGCATCACCTCCCGGACGGAGTGAGGCATATCTTGCGGCATTTCAAACTTGAAGTCACCTGACGGAGCGCCGGGTTGCTGGTATTGCGGAGCTCCGGGTTGCTGGTATCCGGAAGGTGGCTGATGCGGCGGAGCTCCGGGTTGCTGGTATCCGGGAGGTGGCTGCGCGGGGCCTCCCTGATAGCCCTGACCCGTGGGAGGTGTTGGCGTCACGGGAGGGGTGGGGTTGGGCTGGGAACCATAGCCGGAAGGAGGTGGTTGCGAGCCTTGCTGCTCGGGACCTGGAAGCTCATTCGGTGTGCTCATAGTTAGACCCTAGCCTTTGTACCGTGCCTTGTATATGGCGCCATGCGCGGCGCCATGCTCGGCGTCTCACACGGCGTCGAAGGGTGCGTTGATAAAGCTCTGGTGAGCACAAAAATGCCGACCCGCTGGGGTAGCGGACCGGCATTAGTGGCTTCTTAGAGCAGGCTCAGCAGACTCAGAGCAGGCTTGCAGAAGCAGTGTTGGAAAAATTATGCAGACTTGACGAAAGCAACATCCAAGGTGATGGTGACCTTGTCCGAGACTAGGACGCCACCGGCTTCAAGGGCAGCGTTCCAAGTCAGACCGAACTCCTTGCGGCTGATGACGGTCTTGGCTTCGAAGCCTGCGCGGGTTGCACCGAACGGGTCAACAGCAACGCCGTTGTATTCGCCCTTGAAGGTTACGGTCTTGGAGATGCCACGGATGGTCAGCTCGCCGGTGAGCTCGAAGTCCTCAGCATCGCCGGAGACGGCGGAGGAAACGAAGGTCAGCGTCGGGAAGGTTTCGACGTCGAAGAAGTCGGCGCTCTTGACGTGGCCGTCGCGGCCTTCGTCGCCTGAGCTGAAGCTGGCGGACTGGATCGTGGCGGTCACGGAGGACTCGGCGAGGGTGTCGCCGAGGGTCAGTGTGCCGTCAATGGCGGTGAACTGGCCACGAACCTTGGAGATGCCTGCGTGGCGGACAACGAAGCCAACCGTGCTGTGTGAGGGATCGAGGTTCCAGACGCCCTGGGCAAGACCGGTTGATTCGATGGTGGTTACTGACATGTGGAACTCCTTGAAATAGTTGGTGAAGCAAGAGCAGATCAGCCGCTGCGGTTGACCTTCACAGAGCATAAGCATGCGTTTGCATCTAATATTCCCGTGTTTCAAAAAAACTTTTCCCTGGCCGGATTAACCTCTTGAACAACAACTTTGAGAAACTGGTGCAATGTCCCGAGTAACAGTGCACCTTTTGCGTCACGGCGAGGTTTTCAACCCCGATGGCGTCCTCTACGGCCGGCTCCCCGAGTTTCACCTCTCAGAGCGCGGGCGCGCCATGGCGGTGATGGTGGCGGAGCACTTTTCTGCCCTGAAGAACGACGGCGGCGCACCGGTTTATCTGGTGGCCTCACCTTTGACCCGTGCCCAAGAAACAGCGCAGCCCACGGCTGAGGCGCTGGGACTGGAGATTGTGACCGACCCTCGCATCATTGAGGCTGAAAATCACTTCGAGGGTTTGGTCATGAGCCCGGCCGAGCTGCGCAAGCCTAAGCACTGGCCCTACTTCGTGAACCCCTTCAGGCCATCTTGGGGTGAGGCCTACCAAGCCCAAGCGGATCGCATGCTCGAAGCGGCACGTGATGCCCGGCGTCGTGCGTTTGAGATTGGAGGCGATGGCGCACAGGCCATCATGGTCAGCCACCAGCTGCCCATCTGGTCCACTCGGCGCAGCGCGGAAGGCAAGCGGCTCTGGCATGATCCCCGCAACCGCGAATGCACGCTGGCCTCTCTGACATCGCTGACGTTTGACGGCGATGACATTGTGGATGTGAGCTACAGCGAACCCGCCGCGGCACTTTTGCCCGGCGCCTCGACCACTCCCGGCGCCTAGGGCACACAGCTGATCATCAGCTATTCGACGTAGCGTAGAACATAATGCCATTTCCGCGTCTGCCCAATGGCCTCCCTGTTAACTGAAAGACCTGCTCCGTGACTTCTTCGATGAGCCGTAGATCGCTCCTTGTTGTTGGCGGTGCCGCACTGACTGCGGTGCTGGCAGCCTGTACCAGTGAGGACCCGTTGGCGCAGCAGGCCAACGCGGGAGATAACAAGAACTACATTGCCGGCGATGGCTCCGTGACCGAATATGGTGCTGGCGACAGGAAGGAACCGGTGACCTTCACCGGGACCTTCTTCGACGGCACTTCTGTGGATGCCGCAGATTTCCCCGGACACGTTACGGTACTCAATTTTTGGTACGCAGCCTGCGCCCCCTGTCGCATTGAAGCGCGTGATCTGCAGGCGCTCTACACGGATTTCAAGCCCTCGGGTGTGGAATTTATAGGCGTCAACGTCCGTGATGACAAGGCCGCTGCAGAGGCTTTTGAGCGCAATTTTGAGCTGAGCTACCCGAGCATTGCGGACAAGGACGGCGGCGTCTTGTTGGCCATGACCAAGCATGTGCCCCCGGCCGCAGTGCCCACCACACTGGTGTTGGATAAGAAAGGCCGGGTCTCGGCCAGAATTCTGGGCGTTGCCGAGAAGGGCACCCTGAAGGCGCTCATCACCTCCGCACTGGCGGAGAACTAACAGCCCCTCCCATGAACAATCCCTTTGCCGAAACAATCCTGAGCGGTTCTATGCTGCTGGCCATCCCCGTGGCTCTGCTGGCAGGGCTGGTCTCCTTCCTTTCCCCCTGCGTGCTGCCGCTGGTTCCCGGTTATCTGGGCTACGTCAGCGGACTCAGCGGGGCGGATTTGCAGGACCAGCGCCGAGGTCGAATGTTTGCCGGAATCGGGCTATTCGTGATGGGCTTCTCCGTAGTTTTTGTTCTCATCGGTGCCGTTTTTGGCCAGTTGGGTGCATGGCTCATGGGGCCCGACGCCGCTTGGGTCACCCAGGTGTTGGGCTTGGTGGTGATTCTTATGGGTGTGGTTTTCCTCGGCGGAATGAGCTGGTTCCAAAGCGAAGCCAAGATTCATGCGAAGCCACCGGCTGGACTGTGGGGTGCGCCCATTTTGGGCGTAACCTTTGGATTGGGCTGGGCGCCATGCATTGGCCCCACCTTCAGTGCCGTGCAATTACTCGCGTTCTCCGACGGCTCAAATGCCGCCAAGGGCGCGTTCTTGACGTTTATCTACTGCATGGGGTTGGGAATACCGTTCCTGTTGATTGCGCTGGGTGCCCGCCGGGGGGTGGGAGCGCTAGCGTTCTTCCGCAAACACCGGCGCGGACTTCAGTACTTTGGAGGCGGCATGCTGATTGCCCTCGGTATTTTGATGGTTTCAGGGCTGTGGGGAACCTGGGTCAATGACCTGCAATTATGGTTTGCCAACGATGTGAGATTGCCCATCTAATGAAAGAGAACGTAGTGAAAGAACCCAAGGGCCAGACGCCCAAGGCTGGTGGTGGCGAGGCTGTCCTGCCGCAGCTTGGCTTCTTGGGCATGCTCAGGTGGGCGTGGCGTCAGCTGACAAGCATGCGCACAGCCTTGTTCCTGCTGCTGATGCTCGCCGTGGCGGCCGTGCCTGGCTCGTTGTTCCCACAACGGCCCTCGGCACCTGCCGAAGTGACACAGTATTTGAAGGACAACCCAGGTTCGGGACCGGTCATGGACTGGTTCAAGCTTTTTGACGTCTACTCCTCGCCCTGGTTCGCAGCCATTTACCTGCTGCTGTTCACCTCCTTGATTGGCTGTGTGACACCGCGGGCCAAGATCCATTGGAAGGCCATGCGCTCGGCACCGCCGCGCACACCCAAACGGCTTTCCCGACTGGCTGAATATGGAACCGTCACGATCCCCGCCGACAGCGGCGTGGACGCCGAAACGGCCGTCAAGGATGCTGCTGCCATCTTGAAATCGCGCGGTTACCGGGTGGATGTGCGCGATCTGGACACCGAGCGGCCTTCGGTGGGTGCCGAGATCGGGTTCCTGAAAGAAGTAGGCAACCTGCTTTTCCACACGGCCATGATCGGCGTGCTGGCCGCCATCGCTTTCAGCGGACTCTTTGGCTACAGCGGACAGAAAGTACTCGTGGAGGGTGACACCTTCGTCAACACTTTGACCAGTTATGACACGTTCACCCCCGGCGCCAACTTTGGTGACGGTAGGTTGAGCCCCTACTCGGCCACACTGGACCGCCTAGTCGTCAAGTACGATCGCTCCACAGAAGCGCACTACGGACAGCCGCTGGACTTCAACGCCACGTTGACCATCAAGGACGGCCCCGGCGCTGAAGCCGAAACCAAGACCTTGAAGGTCAACGAGCCCGTGAATGTCGGCGGCACCAATATGTATCTGGTGGGCAACGGCTATGCTCCCGTGGTCACCATCAAGGACGGCGCCGGGGACATCACCTTCCAAGGCCCCGTTGTCACCATCCCCACCGACGGCGCCTACACCTCGCTCGTGGTGATCAAGGCCCCCGATGCCAAGCCGAATCAGCTTGGTTTTGTGGGCTTCTTCCTCCCTACGGCCTTGGTAGATGAGCGGGGCGTAGCCTTTGGTTCCGACCCGGACCCCTTCAACCCGCAACTGAACCTGAACGCCTACACCGGCGATCTTGGCTTGGATAGCGGCCTGCCGCGCAACGTCTATACGTTGGATACCTCCAAAATGACGGAGATCAACTCCCGCAATCTGGACGCCGGTGGCATTGTTCTGGCCCCCGGCCAGAGCTACACACTGCCCGCAGGTAACGGCAGCATCAGCTTCGACAGCATCAAACGATTCGCCGCATTGGACATTCGCCACGACCCCGGCCAGGTCTACGTTCTGGTGTTCGCGCTGCTGGCCCTGGCCGGCCTGATGGGTTCCTTGTTCTTGAACCGACGACGCGTCTGGGTCCGGACAGGAAACCACCCTGATGGGCGCACCATGGTCGAGTTCGGTCTGCTGGCTCGCGGTGAAGACCACCGCTTGGCCGGAGAATATGCGGCCATCAACAAATCACTGCACAACAAATGGCTGGTACCCATGGACGTTGCAGGGCAAAATGGTGAGCAAACAACAATCAATGACTCCGCACAGAGCGTCACCGCGGCAAGTAAGGACCAGTAATGCCAGAGATCAATGAAGGCTTTGCCCTACTCAGCGAGCAGCTCATGCTGGTTGCCGGTCTGGCCTACGCCGTTGCGGTGTGTGCCTATGTCTGGGACCTGGTGACGTTCAGCCAAACAGTCAAAAGAGGCTTGGCCCCCGAGCCCGCGGTATCGCAGGGCGCCGCAGCACAAAACAGCACGGTCATGGCAGGCGTTGGTGCTCGCGGAGCGGCCGGTCAGGGACTGGAATCCGGTCCGCAAGACCGGGCTGTGCGTCCCAGTAGCAAAACGCATGCGGGATCCGACGGCGTCACCGCCGGCGACTCCATGCGCTACGGCAAGGAACGCCGCGTGGTGGCCCGGGTGGCTGTGGCACTGACTGTTGTGGCCGCCATCGTCCAAGGCTTTGCCGTGGTGTTCCGCGGACTGGCCGCAGGGCGTGTGCCGTGGGGCAATATGTACGAATTCTGCACCACGGGCTCGTTCGCCGTGGTTGTGGTCTTCCTGCTGGTGCTGATCCGCCGCGACCTGCGCTTCCTGGGCACCTTTGTGATCGGCCTGGCGCTGGTCATGATCGTTGCCGCACACGTCTCCTTCTGGACGCCTGTGGGCCACCTGGTTCCGGCGCTGCAGAGCTACTGGCTGATCATCCACGTCTCCATTGCGGTGCTGTCCTCGGCATTCTTCACCATAACCTTCGCGATGTCCGTGCTGCAGCTGTTCCAGGCGCGCCGCGAGACCGCTATTGCTGCTGGCAAGCCGGACAAGGCCCCCGTCATGCGGCTGGTGCCGAACGCGTTGAGCCTGGAAAACCTGTCCTACCGCATCAACGGCATCGCCTTTGTGGGCTGGACCCTGACGCTGATGTTCGGTTCCATCTGGGCCGAAAAGGCATGGGGCCGCTTCTGGGGCTGGGACACCAAAGAAGTTTGGACGTTCGTGATTTGGGTCGTGTACGCAGGCTATCTGCATGCCCGCGCTACGAAGGGCTGGACCGGCACCCGTGCCGCCTGGCTGTCCATTGTTGGCTACCTCTGCGTGGTCTTCAATTTCACCATCGTGAACATGTACTTCTCCGGCCTCCACTCCTACGCCGGTGTTGGCAGCTAGACTTCACCGCAGTTCTAGCCTTAGCAGTTCTCACCTCGCGCGGCGGTCAGTGTTCTAGCCCCCGCGGCGGTCACACTTCTGCCTGCGGTTATCCCCTAATGACGCGCCACTTCGTGAGTGGCGCGTCATTAGCAGTTAACGGTACGCAGGTTCAGTGCCGCTGACCCAGGTTTCCGTAGCGGCTACTTCATGCCGCCCTTGCGGAAGCCGGGCTTGGTATACGTCCGGGCTAGGACTGCCAGGGCCAGTGCTGCCACGAGTAGGCCGAAATCGCGCAACGCCACATCGTAGAAGCCTGAGTAGGACAGCAGGTTCACGATAATGCCAGCCAGCCAAAGAGCCACGACGAACACTGCATAGCGCGGACGCAGCACCATGGCAATCGCGGCGATGATCTCAACGATGCCGATCACCATCATGGTTCCTTGTGCGGTGAAGGGGGACAGGTTCTCAATCCACGGGGCTAGGTAGCTCTCCCAGTTGGTCAACACGTTGAAGAACTTGTCCAGGCCCATGATCAACGGAATGGCAATGAAGCCAATCCACAGCATGAGGAATGCGCCGTACGCGGGGTCGGCCTTGGCACGCGACAGTGCGTGCGATGACCAGCCGGCGACGGGTGCAGAAATTGAATGTGTTGCCATGACTCCTCCATCTAAAAACATGAGTTATGTTTTTAGAGTGCGCGCACCCGAAGCGTTTGTCAATGCCGGATTTTTGCTCCCGCACCTGCAAGGCAGAACAACGCTATCGCAGCAATGGTGCCTTAAACGGGAACGCTATCGCACCATGGTGCGATAGCGTTCCGAAAATAGCAGCCATTGCCGGTATTTGTCAACCTGCTTGAGAGAGGTTGGTGGTTTGGGTGTGGTGTTTGGGGTCGTTGATGGCGACGTAGTCGTCGATTTGGGGTGTTAGTG
>NZ_JBFBLV010000043.1:0-24864 GCF_040686835.1 Specibacter sp. NPDC078692 | reverse complement strand
CACTGTCCTCGCCACGGCTCTTGCCAGCGTCCTGACCCGTGGCGCCGCCGTCCGTGGAGGCCGCGGCAGCAAGTTCTTCGGCGAGCAGCCCGGCGATGTGGAACACCCCGTCCACGCAATCCAGGTCCTGGCCCAGCAGTGTCGCCAGCAACTCCCCGGCCTGTGCCACAGCCGTCTCCAGCTCCTGCCCTTCCAGCACGGTAAGGGCCGCGTGCCCGTCCTTGGCCAAGGCATCCACGACCTGTTTCCGGGCCGCCGCATCATCCCACGCACACACCGGTTTCCCCGCCGAGGCGTAGTCATCATCCCGGGTAAGGACCGCACGCAGCCGGGCCTCCAACCCGGCATCGGCGACCCGCAGCAGGCCCCGGATGCCCGAGCGGAGAAGCGTCATGGTATCCATCGTGGCCACCGCGTCATACAACGGGGTTGAATCCAGCACCCGCTTGCGCCTCACCAACCCGGCCGCCCTCGCCGCGTCCAAGGTCACCTGAAAATTCGTTCGGGAGCATTCGAGGCGGCCAAACGGGCCCGCATGTCCACCAGCACGGTGTGCACGAACCCCTGGTAATCAAAGTCCAGCCCGCCCGCGGCGTACTTCCAGCGCGCGTCAAAAGCGAATCGGTCCACCACTTCACGGTCCGAGCAGCCCTCGATCCGCTGCAGGACCATGACAACGGCAACGATCATCGGCGGCACACTGCGCCGGCCCACATCGGTAAAGAGATCAGCGAACATCTCATCCGGGAACAAATTGAAGCACTCCCGATGCAACACCGCATAAATGGAGTCCTCGGCGACCCGGTCATGACAAAAGTTAACCGTGCTGCGCAGCAAGTCACCCTGCGTCGGCGCCAGACCTAACGTCATCAATCACTCCAGAGTCCCGGGAATCAATTACCCAATTTTCCCAAAGGACACGCCCAGACCGGGGACCGCCACACCACCAAATGAAGAACACCAACTACCCAGGACCACAACGGCACCAACACCGCCGGCACCTTCCCCGGGGCCGGTTACACCACGAATCCCTTGGAACAACACCGGGCGCATTCTTCCGGCACCCTGCCCCCCGTTTTACGTCGAGCTTTTGGATCCGCCTGCCAACAGAACTCAACCGGTGAAACCCGGGAAGCGTTGCTCGAAACATGAGCCAAGACACAAGGATAATCCATTGACATATACCCCATGGGGGTATACCTTGAGATTACCGGAACACGCTGTCTCAGACCCGCGAAGGGCCCTACGCAATGAAGGTCCCCCGCGGTGCTGAGCCGGGCTACCTCCACAGGGAGACCCGGTCCACCGCACCTCTACCAACCATATTGAGGAGATCATGATGTGCGGACCTACGGCCCAGGAAACCTCCCGCAACGCTTCGAGCCAGGCAGGCTGTTCCTGCTGCGGCCCGGCCGGGGACTCAGGACTGCAGATACAAACGAGTACCCCTGCCTCCACTGTCGCTGAGTATCTGGTCGACGGCATGACGTGCGGGGGCTGCACCTCCAGCGTCTCCAGTGAGATCGGCAAACTGGACGGTGTCAACGACATCCAGGTCTCGCTGGTGCCGCGCGGCACCTCGACGGTTACGGTGCGCAGTACCGGACCGTTGTCCCGGGAGGCTGTCCGCGCCGCGGTAGCCGATGCAGGCTATGAGCTCGCCGGAAGCAGATAGCCACATCCGCCGCGCCGGCCCGCACTGTGCGGGCCGGCGCGGGCACCCCGTTACACGCGAAAACGCCGGCGAAGACGCATCCGTGGGCTCCCAATTCGTTATTCCCCTGGACCCTTCCGCCACTAGGTGAAGGCCTCGCGCTGGTGCGGTCGCTGGAAACAACGGCTCAAGGCGCCTAACGATACTGTATGCTCGAAAGTGGGGTCTGCGCCACGGCAGGACTTTCGGATCGAGGATCAGGGGGGGGGTGAACACAATGTCTGGTGCAGGGCTCCGCGACATTCGCTCCCCCTTGTCCGCGTGGTTCGCGGCACTTGCGGTGCTCGCCGTTATTGCCGCAGGCGTCATTGGCTTGCAGACGAACTCAGGCCAGTCGTCCGAAGCCTCCGGGTGGAGCCACCACCTCGCGTCCTCCGTACTGTCGGATTCAAAATCGCCCGATGGTAGCCACAACCTCTCCAACGACGGAGCTGCTGCAGCGGACGTCAACGCATCAGCCTTCCCCGGGAATCCGGCCCGCCCTGGCCATTGCCCACCTGGCGAGGGGCAGCAAGCGAACTGCTCCACCGGCCTAGCCCCTGCCCTGATGACGTTATCTGTTTCGGACAGACCTGGTTTCAGCCCCACTTTCGTGATGGTAAAGCCGCCAACGGCCGCAGCCGACACCTCCACGAGGCAGACGAACCCCGCCTCTCTGGTCCTGCTTTCCACCCTCCGCATTTAGGACATCTCTGCCCGGATCCGCTGGCTTCTTGGCATCAGCTGACGTTCAGCTCCTTCCGCCGCGGCGTGCTCCCGGCGAGCAATGAGCTGAGCTGGAACTTTAGGACCACATGAAGTAACTCATTTCCGAAAGGGACAATCATTATGAATCAGAAAACCCAAACCGCGGTCATGGAGGTGGCAGGCGTCCACTGGGCCTCGTCAAAGTCCGTCAGCGAATCCATGCTGTCCCGCCGGCCGGGGGTACTCAGCGTGGAAACCAACCCGGTGGCGCAGACCGCCAACGTCACTTTCGACCCGGACCAGACCACGGTCGCGGAGCTGACCCGGTGGGTGCGTGAGTGCGGTTACCACTGCGCCGGACAGTCGGTGCCGGAGCACATCTGCGACCCCATGCACGAAGACCATGCCGGGCACGGAACCCATTCAGGACCCGGAACGACGGCGCTGAAGGAACCCGCGGCACCGGGCCGCGCTGACATCCCGGTTCAGGACGCGAGCGATCACGGGGAGCTTGCCGGCCATGGCCAGGCTGCGGTCCGAGACGCGCAGGAAGTCATGGGCCACGGCGGGCACGGCGGGCACGGCATGTCGATGGAATCCATGATCCGGGACATGCGCAACCGGTTCCTGCTCGCGGCCCTGCTCTCGATACCCATCACCCTCTGGTCGCCTATCGGGCGCGAGGTCCTCGGCTTCACGGTCCCGGCCCCATTCGGCCTGCGCGACGACGTCTTCGCCTTGATCCTGTCCCTGCCGGTGATTTTCTACTCGGCCTGGATCTTCTTCGACGGCGCCTACCGCGCGTTGAAGGCCCGCACCTTGGACATGATGGTCCTGGTCGCCGTCGGCGTCGGAGCGGGCTGGCTCTACAGCCTCTTTGTCACGCTGAGCGGCGGCGGTGACGTGTTCTATGAGGCGGCCACCGTCCTGGCCACCTTCGTGCTGTTGGGCCACTGGTTCGAAATGCGGGCGCGGGGGGGCGCCAACGACGCCGTCCGTACACTGCTCGAGCTCGCACCCTCGATGGCCCTGGTCATCCGCGATGGACAAACGGTGGAAGTCCCGACCGCCGAGGTGATGCCCGGTGACCTGATGCTGGTCCGCCCGGGATCGAAGATCCCCACCGACGGCATGGTGGAGGACGGCGAGTCCGAAATCGACGAATCCATGGTCACCGGCGAAAGCCTGCCGGTCGCCAAATCCGCCGGCTCGGAGGTGATCGGCGCATCGGTGAACACCACCGGCACCCTGCGCGTGCGCGCCACCAAGGTCGGCGCCGACACCGCCCTGGCGCAGATCGTCGCACTGGTGCAGGAGGCCCAGAACTCCAAGGCCCCGGGCCAGCGCCTGGCCGACCGGGCCGCGTTCTGGCTAGTGCTAGTGGCACTGATTGGCGGCTCGGCGACGTTCCTGGCCTGGTGGCTGGCCGGCGCCAGCGTGGCCCAGGCCATCCTGTTCGCCATCACCGTGGTGGTCATCACCTGCCCCGACGCCCTCGGCCTGGCCACCCCCACCGCGATCATGGTCGGCACCGGGTTGGGCGCCAAACGCGGCGTGCTGTTCAAGAACGCCACGGCACTGGAAACCTCCGCCCGCATCGACACCGTCATTCTTGACAAGACCGGCACCCTGACCAAGGGCGAACCGGAAGTCACCGATTTCATCGCCCACGGCATCGGCGAGGATGAACTCCTGGCTCTCGTCGCCGCCGTCGAACGCGAATCCGAGCATCCCCTCGCCGCCGCCGTCGTCAACTACGCCGTCACCCGGGGCGTGCCCTCGCTGGACGCCAAGTCCTTCCGGAATGTCCCCGGACACGGCGCCGGAGCCACCGTGAACGGGCGACAGGTCTCCGTCGGGAACCGCAGACTCATGGCCGCCGAAGGCGTCGACATCGGCCCCGTGGCCGAACAGCGCGAGGCACTGGCCTCCACCGGGCGCACCGCTGTGCTGGTCGCCGTCGACGGCCGCGCCGCCGGCGTCATCGCCTTGGCCGACGCCGCCCGCGAAACCGCCGCCCCCGCCGTGGCCGCCCTGCACGAGGCCGGGATCGAAGTGGTCATGCTCACCGGCGACAACGAGGCCACCGCCAAACGCATCGCCGCCCAGCTGGGAATCGACACCGTCATCGCCGAGGTGCTGCCCGAGGACAAGTCAGCCAAGGTGACAGAACTGCAGAAGGCGGGTAAACGGGTCGCCATGGTCGGCGACGGCGTCAACGACGCCCCCGCACTGGCCCAGGCCGATCTGGGCATCGCCATCGGCGCCGGCACCGACGTGGCGATCGAGACCGCCGACGTCGTGCTGATGCGCTCCGATCCATTGGACGTGCCCATCGCGCTGCGCATCGGCAAGGGCACTGTGCGCAAGATGCGACAAAACCTGGCCTGGGCCATCGGCTACAACGTGATCGCCCTGCCGATCGCCGCCGGGGTCTTCTACCCGGCCTTCGGCATCATGCTCAGCCCCGAGATCGCGGCCATCTCCATGTCCGGTTCCAGCGTGATCGTCGCCGTCAACGCCCTGCTCTTGAAGCGGCTTCACCTGCCGCAGCCGGGCGGGACCATGGGCCAGGCCACGAAGGCCGCTCCCGCACCCCAACCCTCCGGCGCGAAGTAGATACAGCATTTCAGATTACGACCGTCATGACCAAGGCGAAAGGCAACTACAACCATGAACCACACTCAGGAACTGTCCGAGAAGGATCGCGTACTGACACCCGATCAGCTTCAGCGCATCCATGCCTGGTGGCGGGCGGCAAACTATCTGTCCGTGGGGCAGATCTATCTGATGGACAACCCGCTGCTGCACGAGCCGCTGCTGCCGGAGCATATTAAGCCGCGGCTGCTGGGGCACTGGGGCACCACCCCGGGACTGAACTTCATTTACGCCCATTTGAACCGGGCCATCATGGAACGGGATCTGGAGATGATGTACGTCATGGGCCCGGGTCACGGGGGGCCCGGGCCGGTCGCGGCGGGGTGGCTGGAGGGAACCTACAGCGAGACGTATCCTGATGTGTCCCAGGACCTGGCTGGGATGAAACGGCTGTTCAAGCAGTTCTCCTTCCCGGGAGGCATACCCAGCCACGTCGCCCCGGAAACCCCGGGATCCATTCACGAAGGCGGGGAGTTGGGGTATGCCCTGTCCCACGCCTACGGGGCGGCTTTTGACAACCCGGATCTGATCGTCGCCGCCGTCGTGGGGGACGGGGAGGCAGAGACCGGGCCGCTGGCGGCGAGCTGGCACTCGAACAAGTTCATGAACCCGGCACGTGACGGTGCTGTCCTGCCGATCCTGCACCTGAACGGCTACAAGATCGCCAATCCCACGGTCCTGGCCCGCATGGACCGGGACGAACTGGACGGGCTGCTGCGCGGCTACGGCCACACCCCCTACTACGTGGAGGGCGTAGACCCGGAGCATATGCACCAGGACTTCGCCCGCGCGCTCGATGCCTGCCTCAATGAAATCCAAGAGATCAAACGCGCCGCCCAAGAGGAAGGAGCAACGGAACGGCCCCGTTGGCCGATGGTCGTTCTTCGGTCCCCAAAGGGGTGGACGGGCCCGGCCGAGGTCGACGGGAAAAAGGTCGAGGGCTCCTGGCGCTCCCACCAGGTACCGTTCAGCGCCGCTCGGGAAAACGAGAGCCACCGAGAAGTCCTGGAGCAGTGGCTACGCAGCTACCGCCCGGAGGAACTCTTCGACGAGTCCGGGGCCCCTGTCGAATCCATTCGCAACCTCCACCCTTCGGGGCCAAAGCGGATGAGCGCCACCCCGCACGCCAACGGCGGAATCCTGCTGCGAGACCTGCGGATGCCGGATTTCCGCGACTACGCTGTGCCGGTGACAGAACCTGGCACCGGTGCGGTGGAAGGAACACGTGTCCTCGGGCAAATGTTGCGCGATGTCATGGCGGCGAACATGGAGAACTTCCGGGTCTTTGCCCCGGATGAGAACAACTCAAACCGCCTCTCAGCAGTCCTGGAAGCCACCGACCGTACCTGGAACGCACAGACCGTCCCCGAAGACGACCATCTGGCCCGTGACGGGAGGGTCATGGAGATTCTCTCCGAACACACCTGCCAGGGCTGGCTCGAAGGCTACCTGCTTACCGGCCGTCACGGGTTCTTCTCCTGCTACGAGGCGTTCATTCACATCGTGGATTCGATGTTCAACCAGCACGCCAAATGGCTGGACACCAGCAACGGAATCCCCTGGCGGCGGCCCGTCGCCTCCCTGAACTACCTGTTGACTTCACACGTTTGGCGGCAGGATCACAACGGGTTCTCGCACCAGGACCCCGGATTCATCGACCTCGTATTGAACAAGAAGCCTGAGGTAGTGCGGGTCTACCTGCCACCGGATGCGAACACATTGCTGTCCGTGGCCGATCACTGCCTGCGCAGCCGCCAGTACGTCAACGTCATCGTCGCTGGCAAACAGCCGCAGCTGCAGTACCTGAGCATGGCTGACGCCATCGCGCACTGCACCAAGGGCATCGGCATCTGGGACTGGGCGAGCACCGACAAAGACACCGAACCCGACGTGGTTATGGCCTGCGCCGGGGACGTGCCGACGATGGAAAACCTCGCCGCCGTGGATATCCTGCGCTCCCATTTCCCGGACCTGTCCATCCGGGTGGTCAACGTGGTGGACCTGCTCCGGCTGCAGGATAACGCCGAGAACTCCCACGGCCTGACGGACCGTGAGTTTGACGCGCTGTTCACCTCGGGCAAGCCGGTGATCTTCGCCTACCACGGCTATCCGTGGCTGATTCACCGGCTCACGTACCGGCGCACCAACCACGGCAACTTCCACGTCCGCGGGTACAAGGAAGAAGGCACCACCACAACACCGTTCGATATGTGCGTGCTCAACGAGATCGACCGGTTCAACCTGGCCATCGACGTCATCGACCGGGTGCCGCGGCTCAAGGATGTGTCCGCCCACGTCCGCGAGGAGCTGAAGAACAAACTCATCGAGCACCGCCAGTACATCCGCACCCATGGCGAAGACATGCCAGAAATCAGGAACTGGCAATGGCCGGCTGATGAATCACGAGAGGAACCCGTTTAGCATGGCCTCCGCTCGGCCCGGCGGACTACACCCGCCCCAGACGCCCGCGCACCACACCAGACTGCCCTATGAGGCGGTGCTCTTCGACATGGACGGGGTGGTCACCCGGACCGCCAGTGTGCACGCGGCCGCCTGGAAGGAGCTCTTCGATTCCGTCCTGGCCGACTCGGGATCCGGCGTGGGAGCGGACACGCCGCCGTTCGACGCAGACCGGGACTACCGGCTTTACGTGGACGGGCGGAGCCGCGAAGACGGCATCCGCGCCTTCTTGGCCTCCCGCGACATCCGGCTTCCCGCAGGGAGCGCAGGGGACGGGCCGGATGCCTGGACTGTTGCCGGGCTGGGGGCCCGCAAGAATGACCTGTTTCTGGCCGCGCTGGACCGGGACGGTGTCAGCGCCTATCCGGGAACCGTCGCGCTGCTGGAGCGGCTGCGCGACGGGGGCATTCCCGTGGCTCTCGTCACTGCCAGCCGCAACGCGCAGGTTTTGCTGGAGGCCGCGGGCCTGGCGCCGGCATTTGATGTGATCGTTGACGGCCAAGTGGCCGCGGATCAGGGTCTGCCCGGCAAGCCGGATCCGGCGACATTCCTCGAGGCGGCCCGCCGGCTCGGCGTGCCGCCGGGGCGTGCCGTGGTCATCGAGGATGCCGTGGCCGGGGTCCGGGCCGGCAGCGCCGGCGGTTTCGGACTGGTGGTCGGGATCGACCGCACAGGGTACCGGGAGCAACTGGAGGCGGCCGGTGCCGACATCGTCCTCGGCGACGTCGGCCAGCTGGATCTCGGGGCCTCGCGCACCGACCCCTGGACGCTGGTCTACGAAGGATTCGACCCGGCGCACGAGGGCCACCGGGAGGCCCTGACCGCCCTGGGCAACGGATACATGGCCACGCGCGGTGCGCGCCCGGAGCACCGCGATAACGGGATCCACTATCCCGGCACCTACCTGGCCGGCGTCTACAACAGGACCACGGGTCTCATCCACAGCCGCGAGCTGGAAGAAGAGCACCTGGTCAACGTCCCCAACTGGCTGCCGCTCGACATCCGCATTGGCGACGGCCACTGGTGGTCAACCGGCGAGATAGTGGTTTCCGAGGAACGAAGCGAACTCGACCTGCGCCGCGGCGTGCTCACCCGCCGCGCCACCCTCACGGGTCCCGAAGGCGGGCAATTGGCCGTTGCGCAGCGGCGACTGGTCTCCATGGACAACCCCCACCTGGCGGCCCTGGAGATGACCGTGACGGCCCACGGCTTCACCG
Organism: Specibacter sp. NPDC078692; assembly: GCF_040686835.1. Classification (NCBI taxonomy): domain Bacteria; kingdom Bacillati; phylum Actinomycetota; class Actinomycetes; order Micrococcales; family Micrococcaceae; genus Specibacter; species Specibacter sp. NPDC078692. The sequence continues at coordinate 16,128 of NZ_JBFBLV010000043.1, read as the reverse complement.
GCACCGTGAGCATCCGCACAGGCATCGACGCACAGGTCGCCAACTCAAACGTGGGTGCCTACGTCGGCACCGGCCAGATGCATCTGACCGACGTGACATTTACCGAGACGGACGGCAACACCGTTCTCTGTGACGTCCAAACCAACCAGAGCCGAATACGCATCGCCGCCGCGGTGCGAACCGAATTCGACGGCCCGGAGGTGAAATCCCGTGATACTGAAAACAGTAACGGACGGTATCTGCGACAGTTCGAGCTCCGCCTGGCCGACGGAGAACCGGCCACGATGACCAAGACGGCGGCGCTGGCAACCTCCCGGGACGCCGCCATCTCATCGCCGTCGGTCGCCGTTTTGGCGGAGCTGTCCCGGAACGGTGACGGATTCGACGCGCTGCTCCGAGACCACGAAGCGGCCTGGCGCCGACTGTGGGACCGGTTCGGGATCACCCTGGACGCGGACCGGCAGTCGCAGTTGATCCTTAATCTGCACGTATTCCACGTACTACAGGCCATCTCGGAACACAGTGGGACCTTGGACGCCGGCGTGACTGCTCGGGGCCTGCACGGGGAAGGATACCGCGGGCACGTCTTTTGGGACGAGCTATTCGTCATGCCTGTGATCGGGTCCCGCCTCCCGCACGTGAGCCGCGCACTACTGGAATACCGGTGGCGCCGGCTGGACACGGCGCGTGAGGCCACGCGGGCACACGGCCTCAAAGGTGCCCTGTTTCCTTGGCAGAGCGGCAGCGACGGCCGGGAGGAGACCCCCCGCGGGCTTTATAACACCCGCTCGGCCCGGTGGATGCCGGATAACTCCAGCCGCCAGCGCCACGTCGGACTCGCCGTCGCCTACAACGCTTGGCAGCACTTCCAGGCCACGGGCGATCGGGACTGGCTGGCCGCGCGCGGGGCGGAACTGATCATTGAGGTGACCCGAATGTTCGCCTCCCTGGCGGCCTTCGACCCCTCTGCGGACAGGTATCACATCGACGGGGTCATGGGACCAGACGAGTACCACGACGGATACCCGGATGCGCCCGGGGCCGGCCTGCGCGATAACGCCTACACCAACGTGCTGCTCTCCTGGGTTTGCGACCGCGCGGCCGACGTGCTGGACGAACTGGCAGGCCATCCCGGCGACCACCTGACCGACCGGCTGCACATCACCCCCGATGAGATCAGCGAATGGTCGCGGCTCGGTTCCAGGCTCGCTGTCCCTTTCCACGCCGACGGGGTGATCAGCCAGTTCGACGGGTACGATGACCTGAGCGAACTGGACTGGGCCCGCTACCGCACCACATACGGCAACATCGGGCGGCTGGACCTGATCCTCGAAGCCGAAAACGACGCCACGAACCGGTACAAGCTGGCTAAACAGGCCGACGTGCTGATGCTCATCTACCTGCTCGGGCCCGCCGGCGTGACCGGCCAGCTGGACCGGCTCGGCTACCAGGTCACCGAAGCGGACCTGGAACGCACCATGGACTATTACCTCTCCCGCACCGCGGACGGGTCCACGCTCAGCCGCGTGGTGCATGCCTCGGTGCTCGCCCGGTTCGACACGTCCCGGGCGTGGCAGGTCTTCCGCGAAGCCCTGATCGCCGACCTGGACGACACCCAGGGCGGCACCACGCGGGAGGGGATCCATCTGGGCGCCATGTCCGGGACGGTCGACATTGTGATGCGCTCCTTTGCCGGGCTTCAGATGGAGGCGGATGCCCTGACCTTTGATCCCCGGCTGCCCGCCCACCTGGGCAGCGTCGGATTCCAGGTCCGGTACCGGGGCCACCGGATCGACATGCACCTGAGCCCGGAACACCTGCGGGTCCGGCTGCAGCCCTGCACCGCCCCCCCGGTCCGCGTCGGCGTCGCCGGAAGCTACGTGCTGCTCGCCGGCGGCGACGAAAAGGAATTCCCCATAGCGCGGCCCCGAACGCCGGGACCGTCAGGCCAGGGACCAACCATACAAGAAACCACGCAACCGCAAACCGGAAAGGCAGACCAATGAGCAAGATCAGAGTGGGCGTCAACGGATACGGGGTCATCGGCAAACGGGTGGCGGACGCCGTCGCCCTGCAGCCCGACATGGAACTGGTCGGCATCGCCGACGTCGTCACTGACTGGCGGATCCAGTCCGCCGCCGGGCGATTTCCCCTGTTCGCCTCCACCGACGAAGCGCGGGAGGCCATGGGCCGGGCGGGGCTGTCCGTCGCCGGGGGCCTGGAAGATCTGCTGGGACAGGTTGACGTCATTGCCGACACGACGCCCAAACACGTAGCAGCGGTCAACCTGCCCCGCTACCGGGAGGCAGGTGTCAAGGTCATTCTGCAGGGCGGGGAAGCCCACGAGACAACGGGGCATTCGTTCGTCGCCCAGGCCAACTTTGACAGTGCCCTGGGACGGGACATGACCCGGGTGGTCTCCTGCAACACCACCAGCATCGTGCGGGTCCTGGGTGCACTGCAGGATGCCGGGCTGCTGGCCAAGGCCCGCGGAGTCCTCATCCGCCGGGCCACCGACCCGTGGGAGTCGCACCTGGGCGGGATCATGAACACGATGGTCCCGGAACCGAAGATACCGTCGCACCAGGGCCCGGACGCCCAAACGGTCCTGCCCGGCCTTGACCTGGTGACCATCGCGGCCAAGGGGGCCCACACCCAGACCCATAACCACTACTGGACCCTCCAGCTCACCCGGGCAGCCAGCCGGGAGGAAGTCCTCGCGGCGCTGCGGGCCGCACCGCGCATCGCGTTCATCCGGATGGCCGACGGGCTAGTCGCGCTGAACTCGACCATCGAACTGATGAAGGACCTCGGCCGGCCCCGCGGGGACATGTGGGAAGTCGCGGTCTGGGAGGACCTGGTCACCGTCCAGGGCGACGAGGCCTTCCTGACCTACCAGGTCTACAACGAGGCCATCGTCGTGCCCGAAACCATCGACGCCATCCGCGCCCTGACCGAAACGGCTCCCAATGCGGCGGCCTCCATGAAGATCACCGACTCAACACTAGGCATGAGAAAGGACTTCCTCACCGAGAATGTGCCCGCCCTGCCGGAAGACCATCCATGAGCCACGACCACCAGCATCCGGACGGCAGCCAGCCAGAGCCGCGTCTTCCCATGCATCCGGTTCCTGACCGCAGGGCCTTGCTTATCCGTGGCGGGCTGACCGTCCTGATTATCGTTGCCGTGATCTACCTGCTGACCAGCCACTGGCTGCACCTACTCGACGCACTGCCCTACCTCTTCGTCGCCGGGATGCTGGGGATGCACCTCTTCGGCCACGGCGGCCACGGCGGCCACGGGCACACTACCGGAGGAAGGACGAACGATGCCTGAAGACTACGGCTACAACCTCTGGTTCCTGGTGATCCTGAACTCGGCCATCTTCATTATTTTCGCGTTCAGCTTCGTCAAGCCCCGGACGAAACTGGACTGGCGGGGTTTCGGCGGCTTCGCGGCCTTCATCATCGCCCTGTTCAGCGAGATGTACGGCTTCCCGCTGACCATCTACTTCCTCTCCGGCTGGCTGGGCAGCCGGTTCCCCGACTTGAACCTGCTGACACACAACCGCGGGCACCTGTGGCAGGACCTTTTCGGCTGGCAGGGGGACCCGCACCTGAACCCGCTGCACCTGCTCAGCAACGTGCTCATCGCCGCCGGCTTCATCCTGCTCTACCAGGCATGGCGGATCCTCTACGCCGCCCAACGCGAAAACCGGCTGGCGGCCACCGGCATCTACGCCCGCGTGCGCCACCCCCAGTACCTGGGGTTCCTGACCATCATGTTCGGTTTCCTGCTGCAGTGGCCCACCCTCCTGACACTGATCATGTTTCCGATCCTCGCCGTGGTCTACCACCGACTGGCCAAACACGAGGAGAAGGACATGACGGCCGAATTCGGGGATGAATACCGCGACTATGCCCGCCGGGTGCCCGCCTTCATACCGAGGCCGAGGCCGGGTAAGACCAACCCGAGGCCCACCGGGCCGCATGGCTCGGACACCCGGTAGCGGCCGGTGCGCCGCCAGCCTCGACCGGTCATTTCCTATTCTCGTGATGGCTGTCGTTCCTGCTGCCGGTTCTCCGGGGCGCAGCCATCGCTGCTGCCCCGGCGCCCTTGGCCGCTTACGTGCGGCCGGCAGCGGGACGGTACCCGCCGGGTCGCTGGCTCCGTTTCGCGTAGCCTGATGATCACGTACCGGCCCGGAATTCAAGTCAATGATCACGGCTGTAGGAGATGAGGACGAACGTTCATGAACCTCTCGGACCGCCCTTCGTCCCGATTCCGTTCCAGCGGCGGCAACCACGGTGCTCCCATGCGTAAGCATGATGGAGGCATCACTGCGGGACCGGCCGGACGGGGGCACCCCTTGCGGCGGCCGAAGCCGCTGCGCATGCTCTGGATCACCTTTGCTTGGGGATCCTGCTTTATGGCCATCGACATCGGTCTGAAGGACGCGCCGGTCCTGTGGTTCGCCACGTTGCGGGCGCTCCTCGCCGGCGCAGCCCTCCTCGCGGTGGCGGGGCTGCGGCGGACGCCGATGCCACGTGGACGCCGGACCTGGCTGCTGATAACGGTGCTGGGCGTTGTCAACGTTTCGGTGGCCTTCGGTGCCATGTTCGGCGGCCTGGTCGGGCTCTCGACGGGGGCCGCCTCGGTCCTGTCCAACGCCCAGCCATTGCTCATCGTGTTTCCGGCCTGGTGGATCTACAAGGAAAAAGTGTCACCGCGGACGTTGGCCGCAGTTGGTGTTGGCTTTGCCGGGCTGCTGGCTGTGGCCGCGCCGGCTGGCGCGGGCACCGGGGCTTGGCTGTCGTTGATCTCTGCTCTGGCGATTACGGCCGGAACGCTTATTTCCAGGCAGCTGAAGGCCAACGTTCTGCCGGTGATCGGGTGGCATTTCGTAATCGGCGGCTTAATACTGGCGCTGGCAGCCTGGCTGACCGAGGGGACCCCGACCATAAATTGGAGTGCACGGTTCGTCGGCATTCTCCTGTATTTGTCCCTCGTGGGGACCGCCGCGGCATTCCTCGGCTGGTTTACCGAGGTCCAGCACTGCCGCTTGGATACACTTTCGGCGTGGACCTTCCTCGTGCCGGTGTTCGGCATCTTGTTGTCGATACTCGTCCTGGGAGAACCCCTGACCTTCTGGAGTGTTGTCGGCATGGGCCTGGTTGTACTGTCCATGGGCTTCCTGACAGTGCCTGGGAAACGCCGTGTCCAGTCGCCCCGGAAGTTTCCAGGCCGATAGACGGCACAACGTCCGCTGGCCGGGGTGCCCTGCGCCTTGGTATGCTCACACCGGTCACAGCGGTCGAAATGCTTAGTTGTCCGAACGCTTGCCGCGGGGCAACACTGAGAAGGCGCAAGGAAGGCACTTGTTTCCGGCGGACCGGGACAGAAATCCTGGCCGGACGTACCTGACCCAAAAATCGTCAACCCCACTGACGCCATCGTGCGGATCGACACGACTAGCATCTGCGGTACCGACCTGCACATCTTCAAAGGTGACGTCCCCGCCATCCAGCCCGGACGGATCCTCGGCCACGAAGGGGTCGGCACGATCACGGAGGTCGGCGCGTCCGTCGGCAGCCTCAAAGTCGGCGACCGGGTCATTATCTCCTGCATCAAATCGTGCGGGCACTGCGCCAACTGCCGGACAGGGCTGTACTCGCACTGCCTGGGCGATGAAGGACAGTCCGGCATCGGCTGGATCGTCGGCCACCTCATTGACGGCACCCAGGCCGAATATGTGCGCGTCCCTTATGCGGGTAACTCGCTGCACCTGCTGCCCGAAGAGGTCAGCGACGAGCAGGCCGTCATGCTCTCGGACATCCTGCCCACAGGGTTTGAAATCGGCGTCCAGTACGGCCGGGTCAAGCCCGGCGATACGGTCGCGGTGATCGGCGCCGGGCCGGTCGGGCTGGCAGCAATCGCCACGGCAGGACTTCACGAGGCCGCGACCATCATCGCCATCGACCTCGACGGGAACCGGCTGGAGCAGGCCAAAACCTTCGGCGCCACCGAGACCGTCGTTTCCGGATCCGGTTGGAAAGAACAGGTCCTGGCCCTGACGGATGGCCTGGGCGTGGATGTTGCCATTGAAGCCGTGGGCCTACCCCAGAGGTTCGAGATGGCCACCCAGACCGACCGGCCCGGAGGCAACGTCGCCAACGTGGGTGTTCACGGAAAGCATGTCGAACTGTACTTCGAGGATCTGTGGATCCAGAACATCAACATCAGCATGGGGCTCGTTAACACCAACTCCACGCCCATGCTTCTCAGGCTGGTGGCCCAGCAAAAGCTCCCTGCGGAGAAATTTGCGACCCACAGGTTGGCCCTGGAGAACATCCTGGATGCGTACGACACCTTCCCCGGGCGTCTGAAACCAACGCCTTGAAGGTTGTGATCACGCGTTAGCCGGCTTCATTGAGGAGCCTGAAGCAACCTGATCGGAGGAACTACAAAGGAACAAGAGTCCCGTAAGGTGTCTGAGTCCCTTCCTTGTACTGCTTCTCCACGGGCATGTACTTTGATGGGAGATTGGAACATCAACTGCCATGAATCTAGGCTTGCAGCGCTATCAGGAGATTTTGAAAATTTTCGCCCGCCACGGGTTGGGACAGACCCGCACACGAGCCCGGACATGCCGATGAGTAAACAGCATGTTGCGTGTTGCATGGAACCGGCCGTGGGTTGGTTCCCCGTTCCCCTGGCCGCCGTTTGGTGGATGGTTCAAGCGGGAAACCGGTTCCGCGCCGCGCTGTCCTCAGCCAACGATCCCGGTGCAGAGAACGCCGGCAGTGGCACCGCTGCCCCCATGCTGTTGTCCCGGATGATCAGCTCGGTGGTGCGCCAGTGACGGAGTGCGCCCCCTGCTTGACCCGGCCACTGCCGCTGCCACAGCGTGTCGAGTCGGTCCGGACGGCCATTGCGGCAGAGACGGAGCCGCTGGTCACGCTGACGCATCTGTTGCAGCTGTGCCGTGACGAGCACCTGGTGCTGCAGGAGCGGATGCACTATCCGGCCTGCCGGGTGCGGGCGGCACAGATCGTAGCCGGCGTGATGCCGCTGCTACCCGCCCAAGCGTCGACGGTCGTGTTCGGCCCGCAGGCCCGCGGTGCCCTCGCGGCAGCGCTGGCCCCGGACCCGGGCCTGCCGGCCGTAGTGGTGGCGCGGTCCCTGGCCGAACTGCTCGACGAACACTATTTCCGCAGCTTCCGGGAGTCTTTTCGCCGCCGCAGCCCCTATCAGCCGGGGGTGGGCGATCCCATCCCGCTGGACAGTCCCGATCTGCGGCAGGTCACCGAACTGCCGCCGACCTCTCCGCCGTGGCGGCTGGCCAGCCGCCTGGACGAGACCCGCCATATCCGGCTGGCCGGCGAGTGGGCCATGTAGTTCCAGATCATCTTCGACTATGGTCTCGCCGGCGCTCTCAGCGGCCTCATCGGTCCTGACACCTTCGTGGCGACCTGCCATGCCAACCAGACGTTGTACGAGTTCCGGTTCCCGGTGGATACCCGGGGCCTTACCTTCCCGGTCCGTCCCGCGGACGAGCCGGGGGAACCTGCCCTGACGGCGGACCAGGACACACCAACCGGATCTCGTCCTGCCCCGCTCGGAGCCGTCACCGGAACCGTCCTGGATCTGCTCAGGGGCATGCTCGACCTAAGTGGGACACCGGACAACACGACAGCCGGGGCCGGCCCCGTACGGGGACAGTCCTACAACCACTGATCCTCCGATCCTGAAAGCAGTCACAGTGACAGGTGGCGGGTCAGCGTTTCTTCCGGCGCGCGGTCCAGGCTAGATAGGAACCCAGCGTAGCGCCCGCACCGAGTCCTGCTCCCATAAGCGGCCGCGCCCATCGGCGGAACTCTTCCTTGTCTGCAACGACCAGTTCGCCCACACCTCTGATGAACGCGGCGGCCACCAGGCCCGCCACCAGGCGGTTGCCGATGCGCTCGGCACGTCCCATGAGGGGCTCGAGTTCGGCCGCGCGCAGATGCAGTTCGACGCCGTCCGTATCCATGAGGTCAAGGATCCGGCGGATCTTCCCGGGCAGCTCTACGCCCAGTTCGGCGGCATCCAGACCGGCCTGTCCCAGCCGCCCGGCATAGGCGGAAGGTGAGATGCTTTGCAGTGCCAGCCGCTGCGCATAGGGGCTGAGCGTCTCGGTCAGGTTGAATTCCGGATCCGGATCCCCATGCCTTCTGCCATGAGAACCATTTTCAGGATCAGCGCTATTTCACGAGCCAGCTGCAGGTGGTGCTCGCGCAGCAAGGTGAGCAACCGGCCGATCAGCGGCGTGATGTCAATCTCGGCCAGCTGGCGGTCCTGATAAAGGGCCATGACCGCGGTGAGGTCTGCGCGCAGCTGCGCACGGTCCACGGGCCGTTTCGTGATAGATAGGTCCAGCAAGGCTGAGGCGGCCCGCTCCGGGTCGGAGCGGGCCAGTGCGACCAGCAGGACGGCGAGTTGCCCCCGCAGCTTCTCGTCCACTTCACCGACCATGCCGAAGTCGATCAGCCCGATGCGGCCGCCCGTTTCGATGAAAAGATTTCCCGGATGAGGGTCGGCGTGGAAAAACCGTCCTCGAAGATCATCTACGCAATGGCGGCGACCGCCCGGCCGGCCAGCGGGCGGCGATCAATCCCGGCCCGGTCCAGGCCTTCCAGATCATCGATCTTCACCCCGCTGATCCGCTCCAAGGTCAGCACCCGGGAGGTGGTGGTGCGCCAGAAAACCCGCGGAATGTGAATGTCCGGATCCCCGGCGAAGTTCCCGGCGAACCGTTCCGCGTTCCGCCCTTCCTGCAAATAGTCGAGTTCGGCACGCAGGGTCCGGGCGAACTCCTCAGCCAGACCGGTCAGGTCGTCGTCGTCGGCAGCCTCCCACCGGCGGGCCGCCTGGGCGGCCAGATTCTGCAGGATCTCCAGGTCCTCCTGAATGCGTGCAACAACGCCGGGCCGGCGGACCTTGACGACGACGCGCGTCCCGTCTTTGAGGATGGCAGCGTGCGCCTGCCCAATCGAGGCACTGGCCAGAGGTTCGCCATCGAACCCGGCGAAGAGCTCCTCAGGAACGTCGCCGAGTTCCTGCTGTACCAGCCGGCGCACCGTCTCAACGGGAACCGGCGGTGCCCCGTCTTGAAGCCTGGCCAGCTCCTGCAGATACTCCGGCGGCAGCAGATCCGAACGCGTTGACAGCAGCTGGCCGAGCTTGATAAACATCGGGCCAAGCTGTTCAAACGCCAGCCGAAGGTGCTCGGGATTCGTGTAGGGCATCCCGCGGGGCTCATGGCCCAGCACCCCGTGATGGAACGGGACCCACCGCTCAAGCCCGGTGATGCCGGAGAGGAAGCCCAGACCATGCCGGGCCAGAACCTCGGCGATCTCCCGGTACCGCCCAACGTGAGTGCTCGAGACCACAGGTGCTCCTTGCTGGAAGGCGGGATCGGCAGTGCGGATCGCCGCGAGACGGTCGGAATGACGTCGGTCTCAAGTAGTCGGCTTGTCCGGAGACCACTGCTACGCCTTATAGAATAGTACCGGTAGACGACCAGCCCCACAGGACGGAATAAACGGGTCCATGATCAGCACGAAGGTAGCGCGGACCTTTCGGTCCTCGTCCGCCATGTTGCTGACCGTTCTGGGGCTGGCGGCTGTGATCATGGGGATCCTGGGAATGCACCTCATGCCGGGTGCGCATGGATCCACCGCCGGATGTGCAAGGAGATGGTAGAAGTGCGTGTCTGGCCGGGAACCGCGTATCCGCTGGGGGCCACGTTTGATGGACGCGGCACCAATTTCGCCCTGTTCACCCGGTCCGGTACTGCGGTGACGCTGTGCCTGGTGGGCGGGGATGGTTCCGAGATGCGGGTGCCGCTGACCGAAGTCGATGGATACGTCTGGCACGGCTACCTGCCGGGGGTGGGGCCGGGACAGCGCTACGGATACCGGGTGGACGGCCCCTTCGAGCCATCCGCCGGCCACCGCTTCAATCCCAATAAGTTCCTGCTCGATCCCTATGCCAAGGCCGTCGAAGGTGCCCTGCACTGGGATCCCGCGCTTTTTGCATACAGTCAGACGGATCCGCGACGACGCGATGACTCCGACTCTCTGCCGCACATGATGGCCGGCGTGGTCATCGACCCCATATTCGACTGGCAGGGCGACACGGCTCCGAAAACCCCCTATCACGACACGGTGATCTACGAGGCCCATGTCAAGGGGCTGACCCGGCTTCACCCCGAGGTCCCTGAACCCCTGCGCGGAACCTACGCGGCCGTGGCCCATCCTGCAATCGTGGCGCATCTGCAAAAGCTCGGTGTCACGGCCATCGAACTGATGCCGGTCCAGCAGTTCATCCATGACCGGTTCCTTGTCGACGGGGGGCTGTCGAACTACTGGGGATACAACACCGTCGGGTTCCTCGCCCCACATAACGACTATGCCTCCGCCCTCAACGGGGTCAGTGCGGTCACGGAATTCAAGACGATGGTCCGCACCCTCCACCGGGCCGGGATCGAGGTCATCCTCGACGTCGTCTACAATCACACCGGCGAAGGCAACCATCTTGGTCCCACCCTGTCCTTCCGGGGCCTCGACAATGCCTCGTACTACCGGCTTGACGAGGCCCGACGGGAGTTCTATGTGGACTACACGGGCACCGGAAACTCGCTCAATGTCCGCACCCCGCATGTCCTGCAGCTCATCATGGATTCCCTGAGGTACTGGGTGACCGAGATGCACGTGGACGGTTTCCGTTTCGATCTGGCAGCCGCCCTAGCCCGTGAATTCTACGACGTCGACCGGCTCTCCAGCTTTTTCGACCTCGTCCAGCAGGACCCCGTCGTCTCCCAGGTCAAACTGATTGCCGAGCCTTGGGACCTGGGGCCCGGCGGCTACCAGGTGGGAAACTTCCCGCCGAACTGGAGTGAATGGAACGGAAAATACCGGGACACCATCCGGGATTTCTGGCGCGGCGAACCTTCCACCCTCGGCGAGTTCGCCTCCCGCCTGACCGGCTCCTCGGACCTGTACGAGCACTCGGGCCGGCGCCCCATGGCCTCCGTCAACTTCGTCACCGCCCATGACGGCTTCACTTTGGCTGACCTTGTGTCCTACAACGACAAGCACAACGAGTCCAACGGGGAAGACAACAGAGACGGCGAAACCCATAACCGGTCCTGGAACGGCGGCGCCGAAGGACCCACCGCCGACCCCGCCGTCCTGCGGCTGCGCTCCAGGCGGCAGCGCAGCCTTATGGCCACGCTGCTGCTTTCCCAAGGGGTTCCGATGATCCTGCACGGCGACGAAGTGGGGCGGACCCAGCACGGCAACAACAACGCGTACGCCCAGGACTCGGACCTGGCCTGGATCAACTGGAACAGCGCGGACCAAGACCTCCTGGCATTCACCGTCGCCGTCAGCCGGCTGCGCGCGGCACACCCCACATTCCACCGGCGCCGGTTCTTCAGCGGAAAACCCGTCATCCAGCCCGACGGCGGACAGTTGCCCGACGTCGTCTGGCTGAGACCGGACGGCGGCCCGATGGCACCCTCGGACTGGACCCGGGGCACCGAACTGGCGCTGGGAATGTACCTGAACGGCAGCGGCATCCGCTGCTCCGACCTTACCGGCAGCAAGATGACCGACTCCGACCTCCTGCTCTACTTCAACGCCGGCACAGAGGCGCGGAAGTTCACCCTGCCACCGTCCGAATACGCGCCGAACTGGGAACTCGTCCTCGACAGCTCCCTGGAGGCAGCCCGAACAGACCTGGTTCCTGGGCGGGTCCTGGAAGTCCCGCCGCACACCCTGCTGGCTCTTCGGGAACCGGGAGCTGTGATACATGCCAAAGACCCCGTCGACACCCCATACTGCCAGGGCCTGGCTCGGGGGCCAGCGGCCGGGTGATGGTACAGAGGTGTCAGGCAGCCGTCCCAGCGGGGTTCTCATCGGGGCGGCGACGGTTTCGGGGAACGGTCCCCGGGCCGGTGGAGCAGGATCGTGAAACAGGTGGAGCATTCGGCCAGGGTTCCGACCGCGCATAAAAATCTTTGAGCGACCTCCAGGGTTCAAAGTGGACCCGCTCTATGAACGCCGTCTTGATCAGCGGCGTTTTGCCCGTCGCGTTTTTTGGGATGGTGTCCACCCGGTGTACTGAAATGCGCGGCACAAGGACATTCTGTACCACCAACGCGCCCCTGAGCGCGTCCACCACCGCCGCATCCGTTCCACCATCCGAACCTGCACCATGCGAACTGCCGCTCAAAAGTACCCGCAGTCCGTCCACCTCCTGAACTACCTGCCATCCACTCCCAGGCAGGGAATCCAGTACGTGATGGAACATGATCGGGTGTACGGCCACCTCTGCGCCCGATATCCCCGGCAGTCGCAGGATGTCCGAGCTGCGCCATTGAATGCCATCAATCCTCCTGAAGGGCAGAACCGCGCTGCCACTATCAGCCGCCAGCCGCAAGTTGTCGTCCAGTTCATAGCGGATGAGTCGCTGGGTCCGGCTGAAGAGTACCGTAATCAGGGCTTTGTCCCCGTACACACTCGGCGGCACGGAGCGGTTGTGTTCGTCAACGACCTCAACGATCACGTTGTCTTCATACAGATACAGGCCCGTGGGGTCTGCCGTCCCGGCTGGCAATTTCGACCAGGCTGCCGTCGTGCACGCCCAGGACGGCCGCGTCGCCGGCGCCGATGTTGAGTGTCTGTTCCGCGAACCATGGCAGGCTCCGTACCGTATCTGCCACACTGGGGTCAGGCATGTGCAGGCGGTGAAGGAGGGCGGGTCCGTGGACAACGGTGAGAGTTTTCAGGTCGTGGTCGGCTTGGACGGGTCGGACGGGTCTCGGGCCGCCCTCGGCTAACGGGGGTGTCCGAGGCGCGTTTGCGCGGAGGACAGGTGCGGGCCGTGACCGGGGTGTGAAGCGGGAGGAAGGTTCGGCCCAGGCTTCCGGCCGCATACGAATCTTTGATCAATAAAATGCAGGTAGACCCAGCTCTATGCACGGCACCTCTTTTGATCCGCGGCGCGTTGCTGGTTGCGCTCTGTAACCGGGGGGCGGGGTGAAGGTGATGCACCGAACTGTGCGGGACGAGGACGTTCTGCCTCCGGCGGCCGCGGGACCGTCAACCATGCCCTGACGCCTATTCAGCTCGCCATGTCATTCGGGACCGGCCGAGAACCGGCACCCGCCGTAAGAAAGAATCTACGTACTCCTTCGAAGGCATATTGAATTGACACAGGCAAGGACTAAGTTAAGTATTTTCCAGTCGACGATTCCGTTACGGCCTCCGGCGCAAGGCGTGCCGCCGGTCGATGAATCCAGGGCGACCTGGATAGGCACTTGTGAATCCTTTCCTACTCTTTCCAACCAGTTCTTGGACTGGATCCGTGACCCCAGGAGCATCTGTTGCCCTGCTGCTTGGATTGTCCGGGAGCCGAGAGAGGCTCGGTCGCGAAAGGGCAGGGCCCAGCGTCGACAGGCGGGCTGTTTCGACCGGCCTTGCAGGGGGTAAGATGGTGCCGCCCTTCCGCCCTCTCAGAATCATGCTGCAGACCTCTAGATCGGAGAGCTTTATGCCGAAGATGTCCCGAATTGAAACGGCGCTTTGCCGGAGCGCCTCCTGGCGGCACTTCACGGGATCTGTCGTCCTGCCCTGGGCGCTTCAAGGCCACGATATTCGTGGCGATGTACTCGAACTAGGTGCTGGCAGCGGCGCGATGGCGGCGGCGCTGTTGCAGCGGGCACCTGGAATTCGTCTGACGATCACCGACCTCGATGAGGGTATGGTAGCCAGCGCCCGCGGTCGCTTCCCAAGCCCGGCTCCCAAGGTGGAACAAGCGGACGCGACGGCGCTTCCCTTTGAAAGCGCGTCGTTCGATTTTGTGCTTAGTTTCTTGATGCTCCATCACGTCCTGAACTGGCAGGCTGCCATAGCGGAAGCAGTTCGGGTACTAAGACCGGGCGGTATGCTGATCGGTTATGATCTGACCGCCTCGCCGGCAGCCAAGCTGATTCACCTCGTCGACCGATCGCCGCACCGGCTCGCGCAGCCTTCAGAACTGACAGCCACAGCCCGGCAGGTAGGTCTCGATATATCTGTACGCACCGGTCTTGTGCACCAGGCAATGCGGTTCCGTGCACGGAAGCGGTAAGTCGTTGGGCGCCGCTGCTGGTAATCCGCGGCCACAGCTGGAGCTGGGGCATGGTCACCAAAGACCACGGCGTTAAGGCATATCCGGGCGGACCGATCTCGCTGCAGCCTGCGCACTTCGCGGAACGTAGCCGTTTCAATCAGCGTGGGAAACGGAGGAGTAGAGACAGGCGAAGACCGACCGACATGTGAACCGAACTGAACATGTCTGCCCGGATTACTCATAGGGCAGCCCCATCGCATGCTTGACATCCAGCAGGCCCTGAATCTGAGCCGCCAGGGCGCTGACAAAACGATTCATGGCATTGCCCTTCTCGGCTCGATCCCTGCGAAATCAAGACAGCATGCCCGCATGCGTTCCTCATCGGCGCTCAGATAGTGCTTCGCCGAGGAAATGCTGCGGTGGCCGAGCGCTCCGGAGATCACCGGCAGCGGAGTGTCATCTTCGAGCATTCTGGTCGCCAGAGATGATCTCAACACTCGAAACCCGCGGCCCTGATCGGGTTGGGAACCGAGTCCTGCCCGGGCAAGGGCGCGAGCTGAGACGTCATACAAACCGTTTGAAGGCGCGAGGGCAACGTGCGGGGCCTGTGCACGAAGGAACACATTGGTCATCGTTCACCCCGGCAGGTCTGTCATGCAGCAGATAGGCAGCGATCACCTCCCCAACATCCGCCAACAACGGCAGGGTCAGCACAGCATCGGTCTTATGCTGCGCCAGGGTGATGCGTCCCTGCCGCCAGTCAATATCGGGCAGGTGCAGGGCAACGATATCGACGGGGCGCAACCTGGTAAGCGCCCCCAGCAACAGCATCGCCCGATCACGCCGTCCGACGACCTTGCCCGGGTCAGGCGAGTTCGTCAGCAACACGACCTTCTCAACGGACAGCACGGAAACATGCCTTACGCGCCGTGAAACGATCCGTGGAACAGCCCTGGCCAGGCCCGAGCAGTCAGTGGCTTCTTCGAGGAATCGGCACAGCACCCGCACGGATGTGAGCACTGACCGCATGCTGCCGGGCTGGTAACTCTCTGCCAGTGCAACCAAGGCTGAAGCCACATCTGGGCCAGTCAAAGCAGCAGGGCCTTAGATTCTCTGCCCTTGCCACGACGCCAGCGTCCGGCGACCAACGGTTGCGTACAGCTCCTGTGTGGTCTGGACCAGACCTTGCTGGGTCAGCCACGCCTCGAACTGCTCCTGAACCGGGCGAAACACGCTATTGAGTCCATCGTTCGGAGCCGTGTTCCTTGAGATATCCCACTGATACGTGCCAGTGTGGTCGACCTCAGACAGGACGAGTGCCGTCTTGCGCAGGATCTTGTATTTTCACTCCTTGAACCGCTCCGATGCGAATTCCGTGGCCAGGAAGCGCAAAGGCTCCCACGGTCACATCAAAGGTTGAACTCACCGGATTCCTCCATTCTAAGGATGAGCAGCGTCCGGTCAGTGATAGGCGTTTCCATGTGGGCGGCGAGAATGCCCCGCCACAAAAGATGGAGGATCACCGGACGCACCGCCATCTCGTCAGTCTCCGAAGGACACACGGCCCTGACGATGTCGACTAAGGGAGCCGACCCGTTACATGAGTCGATGGCACGCATGGCCAACTGTCGATCAAGATGAGTCGACAGTCGCCCGCAGGCCAGCATCTTGATGTTCCGGAGCATGGTCTCCGAGGCCCATGACCACACCTCGTAGTCCCAACCATGTTGGGCGCAAACCTCGACAGTCCAATCGAAAACGGCGACAGTTTCGGGATCCTCAAGCCGCGACTTCGGCTTCACATCAACGATGCGGATCCGTCCAAGGTTCGATCGGAGCATGGCATCGGAAACGCCGGTGATGCTGAACCGGCCGCCGGGCTGCTCGCCGAAGAACTTGCTGCCGCGGCCTCCACGGACGGCGGCGCCACGGGTCAGGACGCTGGCAAGAGCCGTGGCGAGGACAGTG